>DASRUA010000297.1:0-28184 GCA_035655615.1 Dermatophilaceae bacterium | reverse complement strand
GTTCGGTGCGTTCGTCCGCGTCGACGACGGCATCGAGGGCCTGGTCCACATCTCCGAGCTGGCCGAGCGCCACGTGGAGCTGCCGGAGCAGGTCGTCAACGTCGGTGACGACATCTTCGTCAAGGTCATCGACATCGACCTCGAGCGTCGCCGCATCTCGCTCTCGCTCAAGCAGGCCAACGACCCGCAGGGCGCAGTTGCCGAGTTCGACCCGACGATGTACGGCATGGCTGCCGAGTACGACGAGGCCGGCAACTACAAGTACCCCGAGGGCTTCGACCCCGAGACCAACGAGTGGGTCGGCGGTCACGAGGAGCAGCGCGAGAAGTGGGAGAAGCAGTACGCCCAGGCGCACGCTCGCTGGGAGGCACACAAGATTCAGGTCGAGGAGGCCATCAAGGCTGACGCCGAGGCCGCCGCCAACCCGGAGAAGCCGACCAGCTACTCCTCTGACGGGTCGTCCTCCGAGTCGAACGGTTCTTCCTCGTTGTCCTCGGACTCGGCTCCTGCAGAGGGCACGCTGGCTTCGGATGAGGCGCTCGCCGCTCTGCGCGAGAAGCTCACCGGCAACTAGTTCACCGCATCAGCTCGAAGGCCCCCGTCATCGGCGGGGGCCTTCGGGCGTTCCGGAGACCGGGAATCGACTGCCGATCGCGCTAGAGTCGGCGCATGCTCCGTGTAGGACTCACCGGTGGGATCGGCTCGGGCAAATCAACCGTGGCACAGCGGTTTCGGGAGCTCGGGGCCCTGGTCATCGACGCCGATCAGCTGGCACGTGAGGTCGTCGCGGTCGACTCGGCCGGTCTGGCTGCGATCCGCCAACGCTTTGGTGATGACGTCCTGGCACCTGACGGTTCTCTGGATCGTGGCGCTCTGGGCGGGATCGTCTTTGCCGACACCCAGGCGCGCAAGGATCTGGAAGCCATCACCCACCCGCTGATCAGAGCGCGAACCCGCTCACTCGTGGAGTCGGAGGCGCGCGAGCGGATCATCGTTCATGACGTTCCGCTGCTCGTCGAGCTGGACCTTGCCGCGGCCTATCACCTCACCGTCGTTGTGGGGGCTGATGAAGACATCCGCGTGGAGCGCCTCACCGGTGGGCGGGGTTTCACCGAGGCGGATGCGCGGTCCCGCATCGCGGCGCAGGCCAGCGATGATGCACGTCGTGCGTCTGCCGATGCGTGGCTGGACAACGACGGGGAGGTGGACGGGTTACTAGGACAGGTCGATGCCCTGTGGCGGGAAAGGATCGTGGGCTTCAACCAGAACCTGATGAGCAGCTCTCCCAGCCGCCGAACGGACTTGCCCAACTTGGTGGCATATGACGATTCGTGGCGCTCGACGGCCGCACGGCTCGTCCGGCGGGTGACTCTGGCGATGGGGGAGCGGGCGCTGTCTGTCGATCACATCGGGTCGACCAGCGTTCCGGGTCTGATCGCCCAGGATGTGATCGACCTGCAGGTCGGCGTGCTCGAGCTCTCGGATGCCGACGACGCGGGGTTCGTGAGAGCGTTGGCGGACCACGGTTTTCCCCGTTCAGGGGGCGAGGACAACACCTCCGTGCGCGCGCTGCCATGGATCGACGATGCGACCCTTCGGCACCAGCGCTTCCATGCGAGCGCGGACCCCGGACGGGTCGTGAACCTGCATGTTCGCGAGATCCATGGGCAGGGCTGGCGTTACGCACTCCTGTTCGGAGACTGGCTGAGCGCGGAGGCCGACGAGCGCGACGCCTATGCGGCACTCAAGCGGGGCCTGACGCAGTCCGCGACAACCACGGCGGAATATGTCGAGGCCAAGGGGCCATGGTTGGAGAAGGCGTTCGCGCGAGCGGATGCGTGGGCTCGGCATACCGGATGGGGCGGCAGGTGAGCGATCAGCGCAAGCCGGAGAGCGTCTACGGCCAGGGCGACGAGCCGGACCCACGGTTCTCGCTGGCCAATGAGCGCACAGCTCTGGCCTGGATGCGCACCGCGCTGGCGCTGGTCGGCGCGGGCGTCGCAATCATCTCGATCTCGAGCCTGGGCACCGTGCCCAGGTGGACGGCCCTGATCGGGGCGGTGTCTTGCCTTAGCGGAGCTCTGCTGGCCTGGCGGGCCGTCGCCGGGTGGGCCCGTGTCGAGCGTGCCCTGCGAGTGAAGAGGGCACTGCCGTCACCGCGCGCCCTGGCCACGCTCGCCGGTGGGGTCATCGTGCTCGCCGCCCTGATGATCGTGCTCAGTGTCTTCGAGCTGTTGCGCAGATGACGGCTTTCCCGGATCGCGCCGGACTCCAGCCTGAGCGTACGGCTCTGGCCTGGCAGCGAACTGCGATCACGGCCACGGTCGTCATGGTGCCGCTGATCGTGGTCAACGTACGGCTGGGGTCCTGGCTGATGACGGTTCTGGGGGCCGCGGCCACCACGGCGGCGGTTGTGGTGGCCGTGCGGGTGCGGCGCAGGTTCTCACAGCTGCGGGGTGACCCGAGACCGTTCTCGCCGTTTGCCCCGATGGCCGGTGTCGTCACGGTGACGAGCCTGGCGGCGTTGATCGGCCTGTTGACTGCACTGGTCGTCGTGCTGAAGTGAGCAGGTGACCGCTGTCAGTGCGGGCGTCTAGGGTTGACCCATGCGTCCCACAACGGATCTTCAGCGCACGGTTGCCCCATTCCATGTGGTCGCCGACTTTGAGCCCAGCGGCGACCAGCCGACGGCGATCGCTGACCTGACCAAGCGGATCCAGGCGGGGGAGCAGGACGTCGTACTGCTCGGCGCGACCGGCACGGGCAAATCGGCCACCGCTGCCTGGCTGATCGAGCAGGTCCAACGCCCGACCCTGGTCATGGCGCCGAACAAGACTCTTGCCGCGCAGCTGGCCAACGAGTTCCGCGAGCTGCTACCCGACAACGCAGTCGAGTACTTCGTCAGCTACTACGACTACTACCAGCCAGAGGCGTACATCGCCCAGACTGACACCTACATCGAGAAAGACTCCTCGATCAACGACGAGGTGGAGCGGCTGCGGCACAGTGCCACCAACTCGTTGCTGACCAGACGCGACGTTATCGTGGTGGCTTCGGTGTCCTGCATCTATGGCCTCGGGACCCCTCAGGAGTACGTCGACCGGATGGTCCGGCTCAAGGTCGGCGCACAGATCGTGCGTGACGACCTGTTGCGCCAGTTCGTCCAGATGCAATACACCCGCAACGATATTGCGTTTACCCGCGGCACCTTTCGGGTGCGCGGCGACACGGTGGAGATCATCCCGGTGTACGAACAGCTCGCGATCCGGATCGAGTTCTTCGGCGACGAGATCGAGCGCATCTACACGCTGCATCCACTCACCGGTGAGATCGTGCGCGAGGAGGAGGAGATGTACGTCTTCCCCGCGACGCACTACGTGGCCGGCCCTGAACGCATGGAGCGAGCGGTCCGGGGCATCGAGGCTGAGCTGGAGGAGCAGCTGGCCGCTTTCGAGAAGCAGGGCAAGCTGCTCGAGGCCCAACGGCTGCGGATGCGCACGACCTATGACCTGGAGATGATGCGTCAGGTTGGCTCCTGCTCCGGCATCGAGAACTACTCGTTGCACATCGATGGGCGGGCGCGCGGGTCTGCGCCCAACTGCCTGCTCGACTACTTTCCCGAGGACTTCTTGCTGGTCATCGACGAGTCGCACGTCACCGTGCCGCAGATCGGCGCCATGTACGAGGGCGACATGTCCCGCAAACGCAACCTGGTTGACTTCGGGTTCCGGTTGCCCAGCGCGATGGACAACCGCCCACTGCGCTGGGACGAGTTCCTGGGCAGGACCGGGCAGACGGTCTACATGTCGGCAACTCCGGGGCCATATGAGCTGGCCAAGGGCAACGGCGTGGTCGAGCAGATCATCCGCCCGACCGGGCTGGTCGACCCCCAGATCGTCCTCAAGCCGACCAAGGGCCAGATCGACGACCTGTTGCACGAGATCGGCGAACGGACTGCCAAACACGAACGAGTCCTGGTCACCACGCTGACCAAGAAGATGGCCGAGGACCTTACTGACTACCTGATGGACAAGGGGGTGCGGGTTCGCTATCTCCACTCGGAGGTCGACACGTTGCGCAGGGTCGAGCTGCTGCGCGAGCTACGGATGGGGGAGTACGACGTTCTGGTCGGCATCAACCTGCTGCGTGAGGGTCTCGACCTGCCTGAGGTCTCTCTGGTGAGCATCCTGGATGCCGACAAGGAGGGGTTCCTGCGCTCCGCCCGGAGCCTGATCCAGACCATTGGCCGGGCCGCTCGCAATGTCTCCGGCGAGGTCCACATGTATGCGGACAAGGTGACACCCTCGATGGAACAGGCCATCGACGAGACAACTCGGCGGCGCGCCATCCAGGTCGCCTACAACCTGGAAAGGGGTCTTGACCCCCAGCCTCTGCGCAAGAAGATCGCGGACATCACGGACCTGCTCGAGCGCGAGGACGCCGATACCGAGGCTCTGCTGGGCAGCGGTCGATCCCAGTCGCGCGGCAAGGCCCGCGGTGGCGCCGGCGGACGAGGTGCCCTGGCTGCCGACATCGGAGTGTCCAGCGGGCGCCTGGCCGAGATGCCTGCCGCCGACCTGGCGAATCTCATCCAGGAGCTCACCGTGCAGATGCACCAGGCAGCCTCAGACCTGCACTTCGAGCTGGCCGCCCGGCTGCGTGATGAGCTGGGCGATCTGAAGAAGGAGCTGCGGCAGATGAACGAGGCGACCCGATGAGAGCTGCCGCTATTCACAGCGACTCAGCCCATCTCACGGCCGCAAGGTGCTCATAACCGACATGAATTAGTCGTTGCCGCCGGGACTTGGGATACTGTTCGCATCACGGAGGGGAGTATCCCCACGCGGTGTCCTCGTCAACACGGAACAGCGGGCCTGTGAGCCTGCCTGCTCCCGGGGAGCCGGTCTGCCATCAGGGCGGGAGAGACCTCCGGCCACTTGCTGATGCACCGTGACCGGAAGGCGTTCTCTCGATGAATGTTCCGCCGTGGGTCTGGATACTCACGATCGGCCTGACTACCGTGCTCCTGCTGGTGGATGTGGTGTTCATCGGTCGTCGACCCCACGTCCCGTCCATGGGGGAATCGGCGCGCCACCTCGCCTTCTTCGTGGCACTTGCAGTCCTGTTCGGGCTGGGGGTGTGGTACTTCTCCGGGGCCGACTACGCGGCCCAGTACTACGCCGGCTGGCTGACCGAGTACAGCCTGAGCGTTGACAATCTCTTCGTGTTCCTGATCATCATGGCCAAGTTCGGTGTTCCCGAAAAGCTCCAGCAGAGTGCCTTGCTGGTGGGCATCGTCATCGCATTGATCCTGCGCGCCATCTTCATTGCGGTCGGGGCCGCGGCTATCAACGAGTTCTCCTGGATCTTCTACGTCTTCGGCGCATTCCTCATCTACACCGCAGTCAAGCTGGCCAGGGAAGGCGACAGCGAGGACGACGGCTTCGAGGAGAACCGCCTGCTGAAGTGGGTGGAGAGCCGATTCCCGGCAACCAACCAGTGGCAGGGCACGAAGCTGTCCATCAGGGAGAACGGAAGCCGTATCGTCACCCCGATGTTCATCGTCATCCTTGCGTTGGGTACCACCGACCTGCTCTTTGCGCTGGACTCAATTCCCGCGATCTTCGGCCTGACCCAGGAGCCCTTCCTGGTACTGACAGCCAACATCTTCGCGCTCATGGGTCTGCGCCAGCTCTACTTCCTCATCGGCGGTCTGCTCAAGCGTCTGGTCTACCTGGGCATTGGCCTGGCTATCCTGCTCACGTTCATCGGCTTCAAGCTGATTCTGCACGCGGCGCACGTCAACGAGCTTCCGTTCCTGAACGGGGGGCAGCCGGTCAGCGGTGCTCCGGAGATCTCGATCGGTCAGTCGCTCACGGCCATCGTCGCCATCCTGGTGATCACGACGATCGCGAGCCTGTTCAAGAGCCGCCGGGACAACGCGGCCGACGCTGTGGGCTGAGTCACTGGTTCGTGGTCTCTGCCAGAGCTTCGGGCGTGGAAGGCACAGACCTCCTGCCCATCACCAGTCCGCTGGCCGCGACAACGCACCCCATGCCGAGCAGCTGTGGTGCGCTGAGCTGTTGGCCAAGCACGAACAGCCCGGCCAGGGCTGCGACGGCCGGCTCGAGGCTGAGCAGGATGCCGAAGACGTGGGCAGCCAGTCGCCGCAGGGCGATCAGCTCCAGGGAGTACGGGAGGACCGACGACAGCACGGCGATGGAAGCGCCCCGCCAGAGCGCGTCGGGGGTCCACAATACGGCGCCTGCGGTGATCACCCCGGCCGGAGTGACCAGAGCGGCCGCGATCGTCATCGCGATGGCCAGCCCGTCCAGCTGGGCGAACCGCGCCCCCGTGCGACCGCTGAAGATGATGTATCCCGCCCACGCGGCGCCTGCTGCCAGGGCGAGTCCCAGACCGGCCAGGTCAATCTCGGCCCATGGCGTGCTGGTGATCCCGGAGATCAGCACGACGCCAATCGCCGCACCGGCAACGGCGAGAAGATCCCTGCGACGATGGGACAGGACGGTCGCCAGCACCAGAGGACCAATGAACTCGATGGTGACCGTGACGCCAATGGGTATCCGGGCCAGCGCGCCGTAGAAGAAGAGATTCATCATCGCCAGGATCGCGCCGAACGTGCCAACTACCAGCCAGTCGCTGGTGGTTCGGCCCCGGAGCCGGGGCCGGGCGATGATGAGGAGCACGGTGGCCGCAATGGTGAGTCGCAACGTCACCGAACCGAACACGCCGACCCGCGGGATCAGGGTGGCGGCCATCGCGCCCCCGAACTGGACGGAGACGATGGCTGCCAGCACCAGCAGGGGTGCGGGGACCCGCCTGGTCAACCTGCGTCCCCGGTGAGGGATGGCAGAAAGGGCAGCCGGCCGGCCCCGATGAGGGTGTTCTTCCGTGCCGGGGTGAGCGGTTCCTCAATTACCACTGCACCGCTCTCGGGGGCGTGCAGCATGCGGCCTGGCCCGGTGACGATGCCCACGTGATGTGGTCGCCCGCCCTCGTAAGCGAAGAAGAAGAGGTCGCCGGGACTGGCCTCGGCTGCCGTGATGTGCTCGCATGCATCGTACTGGTCGTCGGCGTCTCGAGGGATGACCACGCCAAGTTGGCGCAGGCTCCGGTGGACCAGGCCCGAACAGTCCACTGCCACGTCGCACATCCCGCCCCAGAGGTAGTGGACGCCAAGGTATGTGCGCGCCACCGCGATGAAGGCTGTGGCGTCCGCTCCGGCCTCAGGGCGGTCAGTCGAGGCCGCCAGAGATGGGCAGTCAGGGGCCTTTTCACCGATGTGTCCGGCGAGCACCCATCCGGGATAACCCCGTGCGTCCAGCCTGCTGGGCTGCAGCGGAGCGACGACCTGGATCCAGCGCTGGTCGGTCGATCCTGTCGTCCGGTCAGCAGGATTGCCGGTGATGAGGACGGGCTCGCAGCATTCGAGCTGGGTGAGCACCCGGCCATGCAGGCCCGTGCGCGCCCGGGCCGCGTCCAGCGCAGCCAGCCAGGCGGCCACATCGGGCCGCGGCGCGACAGCCCACCCGTCCACGTCGCGGGGGGCCGTTGGCCTGGTCCAGAGCGCGGTGACGGGAACCGTGACATACCCGTGGCTGTCCACGCTCGCTATCGTCACACGTCAGCAGGTTCACTGCGGGACCTGGGTCAGCGACACAGGCAGAACGGATGACCAGCCGGGTCCGCATAAACCCTGAAGCCGCTGGTGTCGTCAGGCTCGGGTGGGCTCGTCGGTGAGAGCGCAGTGGCGCCCAGGGCGAGCGCTCCGCGGTGCGCCGTCACGAAGTCATCCACGGTCAGGTCGAGGTGCAGCTGCTGGGGCGGCCCATCCGGCCAGCTGGGTGCCACGTAGTTGTTGGCACGCTGAAAGGCCAGCGACACGCCTGACCCGTCGCAGCGAAGGCTCTGCCGCGAGTCGTCTCCGTCGTCAGCGATCTCCTGACCCAATAGGCCCGCGTAGAACTCGGCGAGAGCGTGCGGATCAGGACAGTCGAGCACGACCGTGTCGAACCGGCCAACGGCGACCCGCTTGGAGGCGCTGGTCATACCAGCTGGGGTGGTCATGCGATGCAGCCCATCGGACCGGCAGTGGACGCGGACGTCGTCGTCGTTGACCTGGCCGCGGCAGCGCCACGGGCACCACCATGGGCAGCACCACGAACGTGAGCCAGAGCCACCAGGTGAGCGACCGCATCCTTGAGACGCGATGACCGTTCGGCCGGGCCAGTGGCGCCGAGCTCGGCCGCGGACGTCCGCTCGTGGCGTCGGGCGGTAGCTTCTACCAACTTCGCCGCCAATTCGCCCCACCAACCTTCGTCCCACCAAACCAACGCCCACCAAACCAAGCCCCTACGAACTTCGCGTTACCAACTTCGTCCCCACTAACTTCGTCCCCACCAAACCTCGCCCTCTACGAACTTCGCGTTACCAACCTCGCTCGCGCCACTCCTGCAGATGTGGGCGCTCGGCGCCGAGAGTGGTGTCCGCGCCATGGCCTGGATAGATCCAGGTGTCATCGTCATACACGTCGAAGATCCGGGTCTGGACATCGCCGAGCAACGACGCGAAACGCCCGGCGTCCCCCTGCACGTTGCCGACGCCTCCCGGAAAGAGTGAGTCGCCGGTCCAGATGTGAGCGTGCCCCCGCGGATCGTCGTAGGCCAGCGCTATCGATCCCGGCGTGTGCCCACGAAGGTGGATAACGTCCAGGGTGATGTCACCGAACTTCAGCATGTCGCCGTGCGACAGACGTCGACCGGGTTTGACGGGCAGTGCGTCCGCGTCGGCCGCGCCAGCCATGGTTGCGGCCTCGGTCGACGCCGCCACCTGCGCGAGCGCACGGTGGTGGTCCCAGTGCTGGTGCGTGGTCACGATGGTGTCCAGCCCGCCACCGCCTTCGCTCAGCAGCGCCATGATCCGCGGTGGATCGTCTGCGGCGTCGATGAGGAGCTGTGTGCCCGTGCGGGCGCAGGTCAGGAGATAGACGTTGTTCGCCATCATCCCGACGCTCATCTTGCGGATCGTCAGCAGTGGCAGGTCACGTCGATCGCTTGGCCCGCCAGAAACGACGTCGCCGGTGTAGGTCATGAGCGACATCCTGTCAGTGACGTGACGACTGCACCTCACATCACCGCGCTTCAACCCAGATCCACCTGGATCAATTCAGAATCCGGGTGGATCCAGATCCACCCGGGTCAACCCAGATCAACCCCAAGCAGGCAGTTCGGGCAGGGCATCCTTGCCGGAGACTCCGGCGCCATCACTTCGGGCAAGCCAGAGCAACAGCGCCGCGTTCGTCCCGGTGACTTCCTGGGCGCCCTCGCCCACCGACCACGTGTCGCCGTTGTCACCGCGCAGCGATATGGCAGGCGCGTTGCCGCTGGCCTTCATCCGCTCGACGGCATTGCGGATCGCCCGTCTGACGAACCCGGGGTCAGCGTCGGCGAACGTGTAGCCGGCGTCCAGGTCGACGTGATGGAACACGACCTCCAACAGCCGCAAGGTCGGCAACTGGCCCCCGAGAACTCTGCGCCCGGTTCGCATCTCGACCTCGGAACGCTCCGGTGGGCCGGCCAGACCTGTTGCCGCGGCGGCGAACCGCGCTGCAGACTCCGTGAGATCGTTGAGGATCTCCTGGGCACTGCGGGTCGAGCCGGCCGCGATGTCCTCGTCGCGCGCCTGCGGCGACTCATACATCGCAACAGGGGTGCCCGTGACGGCCCAGCTGACCAGGTTGGCCAACCCATCTGCGTTGCGGGCGATGTGTGACAGCACGTGGGCGCGAGTCCACCCTTCGCAGCGGCTGGCCGCGCGGATGGTCGCGTCGTCCAGAGTCGCTGCCGTGCGCACCAGCAGACTGGTCTCGTGGTCCAGCAGCGTCAGGTTGTCGGACAGGTGTGAGGTTGCGGTCATCCTTGTGCCGTTTCTTCTGAGGTCGCCTCTTCGAGGAGCGCCTTCTCGGCGTCCTCGAGAGCATGGGCTGCGCCGATCATCGCCAGGTGGGAGAAGGCCTGCGGGAAGTTGCCCACCATGCGGTCCTCGATCGGGTCGTACTCCTCGGACATCAGCCCGACGTCATTGGCCAGCCCCACCAGACGGCGCATGAGGGCGTGGCCCTCCTCGAGGCGTCCGGTCATGGCGTAGGCAGCGACAAGCCAGAAAGAACAGGCCAGGAACGGATGCTCATCGCCGGGCAGTCCGTCAAGGCCGGCGTCTGTGCGGTAGCGCAGCACCAGGCCATCGCGGAGGAGCTCCTTCTCGACGGCGCGGACGGTCCCCAGAAACCGGGGGTCGTCTGCAGAGATGAACCCGACGCTGGGCAGGAGGAGAAGCGAGGCGTCCACCTCTGTCGTGTCGTAATGCTGGGTGAAACAACCCTTCTCTTCGTTGTTCCCGCGGGACATCACCTCGGCGTACACCTTGCTCCGCAGCTCGCGCCATGTCTGGACCGGGCCCTGCAGCCACTGCTGCTCGACGGCCTTGATGGCGCGGTCGAAGGCCACCCACACCATGACCCGCGAGTGCGTGAAGTAGCGGAGCTGGTTCCGGAACTCCCACAGCCCGTTGTCCGGTTCCGTCCAGTGGTCGCACAGGTTCCGGATCAGGGCGAGCTGGAGCGCCCAGGACTCGGGGGAGTCTTCAAGGCCCTGTTGTCGGGCCAGGTCCAGGGCGATCATCACCTCTCCCAGGACGTCCGTCTGGAGCTGGCCGACCGCCTCGTTGCCGATCCTGACAGGGCGCGAGTCCTCGTACCCCCCGAGATGGCTCAGCACCTTTTCGGGCAGATTCCGGGACCTGTCCACGGCGCACATGATCTGCATGTCCTCGGGGTCTCCGGCCACGGCACGGAGCAGCCAGTTACGCCACAGTGCGGTCTCGTCCTGGTATCCGGACTTCAGCAGTGACTCGAGGGTCAGTGAGGCATCGCGAAGCCAGCAGAAGCGGTAGTCCCAGTTGCGCGGGCCACCGAACTGCTCCGGCAGGGACGTGGTGGGAGCGGCCACGATAGCGCCGGTCTCACGGTCGGTCAGGATCCGAAGGACGAGCAGCGAGCGCACCACGGGCTCGCGGTAGGGCCCCTCGTAGTCGCAGCGAGAGCCCCATTCCTCCCAGTGCGCAACGGTCGGTCCGACGCCTTCGTTCGCACCCAGCGGCGCCGGCGCGCTGTGATGCGACCTGAACCAGGTCATCGTGAAAGTCATCCGCTGACCTGCCGAGACTTCGAACTCGCCCTCGTGACGGGTCCCCACGGCATGGGGGAGACGCGACCCGCGCAGCACCACCATGTCTGGCCCCGCGATGGCCGAGATCACCGCCCCGGCGCCGATCTCGGGGCTGTCTGCACGCCGCATGGCCCAGGGCCGGACCTTGCCGAAGTCGAACCGGACCACCCACTCGTGACGCATCCGCACGGTTCCCCTGACCCCCTCGACCCGGCGCACGATGTCCGCACGACCCTCGCCCAGGGGCATGTAGTCGGTGACCCGGACCATCCCGGTGGGCGTCTCATGGCTGGTCTCGAGGACGAAGCTGTGGCCGAGGTACCTGCGGGTGGTCCTTGCCGGGACTTTCGGTCCCAGCAGCCAATGGCCGTTGTCCCGGGTGCCGAGCAGTGCCGCAAAGCAGCCGGAGAGTCGAACCGTGGCAGGCACAGCCAGTCGATGGAGCCGTCCCGCCCGACCAAGGCCGCGGTGTCCATATCGCAGAGCACGGCGTAGTCCTCTATGGGCAGAGCCATTCACACACCGTATGCCGTGTTGTCAGTGGCTGCACATACTATTGCGAACGTGCCTGAAGTGACCATCAGCCCTGCCCGATACCAACACGACCGCCTCGTCGTACGTGGAGCGCGTGAGCACAACCTGCGTAACATCTCCGTCGACCTGCCGCGGGACAGCCTCATCGTCTTCACCGGGCTCTCCGGGTCGGGCAAGTCGTCGTTGGCCTTCGACACGATCTTCGCCGAGGGCCAGCGTCGCTACGTCGAGTCGCTCAGTGCCTATGCGCGCCAGTTCCTCGGGCAGATGGACAAGCCCGATGTCGACTTCATCGAGGGCCTGTCGCCGGCGGTCTCGATCGACCAGAAGTCGACCAACCGCAACCCCCGCTCGACTGTCGGCACGATTACCGAGGTCTACGACTACCTGCGGCTGCTGTTCGCTCGCGCGGGACGGCCGCACTGCCCGGTTTGCGGTCAGCCGGTCACTCGTCAGAGTCCCCAGCAGATCGTGGACCGGCTGTCGGAGCTGCCCGAGCGCACCCGTTTCCAGGTGCTGGCGCCTGTGGTGCAGGCTCGCAAGGGCGAATACGTCGACCTGTTCAGCGAGCTCCAGACCAAAGGCTTCTCGCGCGCGCGCGTCGACGGTGAGGTGATCTCGCTGACCGAGCCACCCACCCTGGAGAAGCAGAAGAAGCACACCATCGAAGTTGTCATCGACCGTCTCGTGGCCAAGGGCGATGACAGTGGCGCCAAACGCCGGCTGACCGACTCGGTGGAGACCGCGCTCGGCCTGGCATCGGGTGTCCTGATCGTCGATTTTGTGGACCTGGACCCCAAGGACGCGGGGCGCGAACGGCGGTACTCGGAGCGGATGGCCTGCCCCAACGACCATCCCCTGGCCATGGACGAGGTCGAGCCCCGCTCGTTCTCGTTCAACTCACCGTTCGGCGCCTGCACCAAGTGCACCGGTCTCGGCGTCGAGCTCGAGGTCGACCCCGACCTCTTGATCCCCAATGGTGATCTGTCGATCAACCAGGGTGCCATCGCGCCCTGGGCGCAGGGCTCAGGTTCTGCGGAGTACTTCCTGCGTCTTCTGACCGCGCTGGGCGAGGACCTGAAGTTCTCCCTGGACATGCCCTGGCATTCCCTGCCCGACCGGGCGCGCGAGGCGATCATGCACGGTCAGGACTACAAGGTCCACGTCAAGTACCGCAACCGGTTCGGCCGGGACCGTTCCTACACCACCGGGTTCGAGGGTGTCGTGCCGTTCGTCCAGCGGCGGCACTCCGAGACCGACTCCGAGTGGTCGCGCGAGCGGTATGAGGGGTACATGCGAGAGGTGCCGTGTCCCCAGTGCGGTGGGGCAAGGCTCAAGCCCGAGTCACTTGCCGTCCTGGTCGGTGGCCAGAGCATCTCCCAGATCTGTGCGCTCGCGATCGCCGACTGCGCCAAGTTCCTGGCCGAGGTCGACTTCACGTCGCGTGAGCGTCAGATCGCCGAGCGGGTCATCAAGGAGATCGAGGCCCGGCTGGGCTTTCTGCTGGACGTCGGCCTGGACTACCTCTCGCTGGACCGTCCGGCGGCCACGTTGTCCGGGGGTGAGGCGCAACGCATCCGGCTGGCAACTCAGATCGGTTCCGGGCTGGTCGGAGTTCTCTACGTCCTGGACGAGCCGTCGATCGGCCTTCACCAACGTGACAACCACCGGCTGATCGAGACGCTCACCCGACTTCGCGATCTGGGCAACACAGTCATCGTCGTCGAGCACGACCAGGACACGATCTCAACCGCCGACTGGGTCGTGGACATCGGCCCGGGGGCTGGGGAACACGGCGGCAACGTCGTCCACTCAGGCTCGGTGGCGGACTTGCTGACCCACCCTGACTCCATCACGGGCGCGTACCTCTCGGGTCGCCGTGAGATCGCCATCCCTGCGGTCAGGCGCCCCCAGGATGGCCGCGTGGTCACCGTGGTCGGAGCTCGCGAGCACAACCTCTATGACGTGGATGTCAGCTTCCCGTTGAACAATCTCGTTGCGGTCACCGGGGTTTCGGGCTCGGGCAAGTCAACCCTGGTCAACGACATCCTTTATATGGTTCTCGCCAACAAGCTCAACGGCGCACGGCAGGTGCCGGGTCGGCACAAGACTGTGGAGGGTCTGGAGCACCTCGACAAGGTCGTGCACGTCGACCAGGGGCCGATCGGACGGACCCCGCGGAGCAACCCGGCGACATACACCGGCGTCTTCAACCACATGCGCAAGCTGTTCGCAGAGACGACCGAAGCCAAGATTCGCGGCTACCTGCCCGGACGTTTCTCGTTCAACATCAAGGGCGGTCGTTGCGACAACTGCTCTGGTGACGGCACGATCAAGATCGAGATGAACTTCCTGCCGGACGTCTATGTGCCGTGCGAGGTCTGCCATGGTGCGCGCTACAACCGTGAGACGCTCGAGGTGCACTTCAAGGGCAAGACCATTGCCGACGTACTGGACATGCCGATCGAGGAGGCGGCGGAGTTCTTCGCGGCGGTGCCGGCCATCTCACGCCACCTGCGGACGTTGGTGGACGTCGGCCTCGGTTACGTCAGGCTCGGCCAGCCGGCGCCTACCCTGTCCGGTGGTGAGGCACAGCGCGTCAAGCTCTCGACCGAGCTGCAGAAGCGTTCGACCGGCCGGACGATCTACGTCCTGGACGAGCCGACGACGGGCCTTCATTTCCAGGACATCAACAAGCTGCTCGGAGTGCTGCAAGGCCTGGTTGACAAGGGCAACACCGTCATCGTCATCGAGCACAACCTTGACGTCATCAAGAATGCCGACTGGATCGTGGACATGGGTCCCGAGGGCGGCAACGGCGGTGGACGGGTGATCGCCCAGGGGACTCCGGAGCAGGTCGCACTGGTCGAGGACAGCTACACCGGGCAGTACCTCGCTCCGGTCCTCGCCCGGGGAGCGCACGCACTGAGCCAGCCGACCAGTGCCAAGGTCACCGCATCGACAGCCCGGGCGCTTGCCGTCACGAGGACTGCGGTGACGAAGAGCCCCGTCAGGAAGGCCACAGCAGGGAAGAAGACCGCAGCCAAGGCGGCTGGAACGAAGAAGACTGCAGCGAAGGCCACAGCAGAGAAGAAGACCGCGGCCAAGGCGACCGGAGCGAAGAAGCCTGCAGCCAACGCGACTGGAGCGACGAAGACCATAGCTAAGAAGACCGCAGCTAAGAAGACCGCAGCTAAGAAGCCCGGCGGTCAGTCCTCGCCGAGATAGGCCTTGCGGACGTCGTCGTTGACGAGCAGGTCTTTGCCCGTGCCTCTGATGACGATCTTGCCGACTTCCAGAACATAGCCGTGGTCTGCCAGGCTCAACGCTGCTTGTGCGTTCTGCTCGACCAGCGGAATCGTCGTGCCCTGGGACTGCAGCTTCTTGACCGTCTGCATGATCACCTTCATCATCAGCGGCGACAGCCCCATCGACGGCTCGTCAAGCATGAGCAGCTTGGGCCGGCTCATCATGGCGCGACTCATGGCCAGCATCTGCTGCTCACCACCGGAGAAGGTCCCAGCCAGCTGGCTGCGTCGCTCCCCGAGGATCGGAAACAGTTCGTACGCTGCCTCCAGGTCCTTCTTGATCTCGCCATCCCTGCGCGCGAAGGCACCCAGGAGGAGGTTCTCCTCGATGGTCATCTTGGGGAAGATCTTGCGGCCTTCAGGGGAGTGTGCCACGCCCAACGCGACGATCTCGTGAGCCGCGACTGCGTCGATACGCTTGCCCTGGAACAGGATCTCGCCGCTCGAGGGCCGGATCAGTCCTGAGATCGTGCGCAGGGTCGTTGTCTTGCCCGCGCCGTTGGTGCCGATCAGGGTGACGACCTGACCCTCCTCGACCGAGAAGCTGATCTTCTTGACCGCAAGGATCTTGCCGTAGGAAACCTTCAGGTCCTTGACCTCGAGCATGGCCGTCATGGGGTGTCCTCTGCGTCATCTGTTCCCGGGCTGTCTGTGCCGTCGGTGGCGTCATCCTCGTCCTCAATGCCCGAGCCGAGGTAGGCCTCGATGACTCGGGGGTCAGACTGCAGCCTCGATGACTCGGGGGTCAGACTGCACCTCTTCCGGTGTTCCCATGATCAGGGTCTCACCTCGCACCAGACACAGGACCCGGTCACACAGGTTGAAGATGAACCGCATGTCGTGCTCGATGACCACCACTGCCAAGCATGTGTCCCGGATCTTGAAGATCAGGTCGCTGGCCTGTCGGCTCATCCAGCAGGACGAGCTTGGGGTCGGTGGCCAGTGCCCGGGCGATCTCCAGCCGACGCTGGTTTCCGTAGGGCATGTTGCGCGCCAGGTGCTCGGTGGAGTCCGCGAGGCCGACGAAGTCCAGCAGCTCCTGGGCTCGTGCCCGCGTCTCCGCTTCTTCACGCCTGAACTTGGGTCCATGCAGGATCGAGGTTATTGCTCCGGAGGAGGTTCGGCAGTACCGACCCACCATGACGTTCTCCAGCGCCGTCATGTTGGCGAACAGCCGGATGTTCTGGAAGGTGCGCGCCATGCCGGCCTTGACCACCGGCTCTCGCGGCGTGCGGCGGGGGAACGGCAAGTCAGGCAGGCAATGCCGGGAGTACGGCGGGTTCAGCGGACTCGGCGAAGGATGTGATCAAGGCAGCCGACATCCCGGTGGGGGGCGGCAAGGTCTTCGACGCGACAAAAGTCGTGGTGACCCAGCCGAAGGCGGGGGAGTTCAAGGCCTTCAGCGCCATCTGCACCCACAAGGGCTGCACGGTGGCCGGCGTCGCCAACGGGACCATCAGCTGCCCCTGTCACGGAAGCACCTACGATGCCGCGACGGGTCAGGTCACCGGCGGTCCGGCCCCCGCGCCGCTGCCGCCCAAGACCGTGACGGTCAACGGCGGCTCGCTCACGATCTCCTGACCGGCTGGCCCGCATCCTCATAGAGTGGTGCCGTGGCCGACCCGTCGTCATACCGACCCAGACCAGGGGAGATACCGGTCGACCCTGGTGTCTATCGATTCCGCGATGTCGATGGTCGGGTCATCTATGTCGGCAAGGCCAACTCGCTACGCCCGCGGCTCTCGTCATACTTCCAGGATCTCTCGGCGCTTCACCCGCGCACCCGGTCGATGGTCACCACCGGTGCCAGTGTCGAGTGGACCGTGGTGGCCAACGAGGTCGAGGCGCTCCAGCTGGAGTACTCCTGGATCAAGGAGTTCGACCCGCGTTTTAACGTCAAGTACCGCGACGACAAGTCCTACCCCTACCTAGCGGTGACGTTGGGTGAGGAGTTCCCGCGCGCTCAGGTGATGCGCGGGGCGAAGCGCAAGGGGACGAGATACTTCGGTCCTTATGCCCATGCGTGGGCGATTCGCGAGACGCTCGACCAGCTGCTTCGCGTGTTCCCGATGCGCACCTGCAGCAGTGGCGTCTTCAAACGGGCCGGACAGGTCGGCCGGCCGTGCCTGCTCGGCTACATCGACAAGTGCTCGGCCCCGTGCGTCGAACGGGTCAGCGCGGACGAGCACCGTGCGATCGCCGAGGACTTCTGCGACTTCATGGCCGGCAACACCGGCAAGTTCGTGAAGCGCCTCGAGGCGCGGATGAAGGCCGCGGCCGCTGAGCTCGACTACGAGCAGGCGGCACGGTTGCGCGACGACCTCGGGGCGCTGACCAGTGCACTCGAGAAGTCCGCGGTGGTCCTGGCCGATGCCACAGATGCCGATGTGTTCGCCCTTGCGGATGACGAGCTCGAGGCTGCGGTTCAGGTGTTCCATGTCCGGGGCGGGCGCGTTCGGGGTCAGCGAGGCTGGGTGGCCGAGCGCGGGTCGGAGGACGCCACGGAGCTGTCGTCGGTCGTCGAGCACCTGCTCCAGCAGGTGTATGGCGGTGAGTCGCCCGAGGGGGTGCCGCGTGAGGTCCTTGTCCCCGTACTACCACCAGATCCCGTGCACATGGGGGAATGGCTCAGCAGGCTGCGCGGCGCCCGCGTCGACCTCCGGGTGCCCCAGCGTGGTGACAAACGTGCCCTGATGGAGACGGTCAGGCGCAACGCCGAGCAGTCGCTGGTGCGTCACAAGGTGACCCGGGCGGGGGACCTCACGGCGCGCAGCCTGGCGCTGCAGGAGCTTCAGGACGGGCTCGACCTGGCCAGTGCGCCGCTGCGGATCGAATGCTTCGATGTCAGCCATGTGCAGGGCACGAACGTCGTGGCCTCGATGGTGGTCTTCGAGGATGGACTGCCGCGCAAGGCCGAGTACCGCCGGTTCATCGTCAAGGCAGCCTTGGGGCCGACCGGGGAGGCGAACCCGCAGATCGACGACACGGCGGCCATGCACGAGGTGCTGACCCGAAGGTTCAAGCGCTATCTCGACGACCGGGTCGAATCCGGCGATATCGAGGGAATGGCAATTGACCCTGACACCGGCCGACCGCGACGGTTCGCGTACCCGCCCGGCCTCGTCGTCGTGGATGGGGGCCTGCCCCAGGTCAACGCCGCTCGAGCAGCGCTGGCGGAGCTGGGGATCGACGACGTGGCCCTGGTCGGCCTGGCGAAGCGTCTTGAGGAGGTCTGGATCCCCGGCAAGGAGTTCCCGGTGATCCTTCCGCGTGCCAGCGAGGGTCTGTACCTCTTGCAGAGAGTGCGCGATGAAGCCCACCGTTTCGCCATCACGTTCCATCGCCAACGGCGCTCAAAGGCCATGACAGCCAGCGTGCTTGACGACATCCCGGGGTTGGGCGACGTCCGTCGTAAGGCGCTGCTGCGGCACTTCGGCTCGGTCAAGCGACTCAAAGAGGCCTCCGTGGACGAGATTCGGGAGGTGCCCGGCATCGGCCCCGCTCTTGGTGCCACCATTCATGTGACACTGCACCACCCGGCGACCCAGCCCGCACCGGATGTCAACGTGACCACCGGCGAGATACTGACGTGATACTCAGCGCAGACCACACAGCGTGCCGACCAGACAACCTGCCGGCCAGACAGCGAGGACAGCGATGACGACATCCTCTCCCGATCCCGGGACCGCCGCGTCTGCCAGCGGCTCTGGGCCGGACAACGGCCCTGACGGGACTGAGCTGGTCATCCTCACCGGCATGAGCGGCGCCGGTCGCAGCACCGCAGCCAATGTGCTCGAGGACCTCGGCTGGTATGTCGTCGACAACCTTCCGCCGCAGCTGATGCTTCCGATGGCCACCCTGGCAGCTCAGGCCTCAGATGGCGGTGTCACGAAGGTCGCGGCGGTGATCGACGTCCGCAGCCGCACCTTCTTCACCGCCTTCCGTGACGCTCTTCAGTCCTTGCGAGGGATGGGCTGGGCGCCGAGGGTGATCTTCGTCGATGCCACCGACGAGGCGCTCGTCCGTCGTTTCGAGAGCGTCCGTCGCCCGCATCCCCTACAGGGTCAGGGGAGGATGCTGGACGGCATCATCCAGGAACGCGAGCTTCTGGGAGACCTGCGCTCCGAAGCAGACGTCGTGATCGACACGTCCGGCCTGAACGTGCACCAACTGTCGGCCAAGGTGTCCCAGATCTTCGGCGGTACCGACGGCCCGCGGCTGCGTATCGCCGTGATGTCCTTCGGCTTCAAGTACGGCATCCCCCTGGACGCCGACCTGGTCCTGGACATGCGATTCCTGCCGAACCCGTTCTGGATCCCCGAGCTCCGGTCCAAGAACGGCACCGATCTGGCGGTGTCGGCATACGTCATGAACAAGCGCGGGGCAGGCGAGTTCGTCGATCGCCTCGTCGCCCTGCTGGAGCCGATGATTGTGGGCTACCAACGTGAGGGAAGGCGCTACATCACCCTGTCCCTGGGCTGTACCGGGGGCAAGCATCGCTCGGTGGCGGTTGCCGAGGCCCTCGCGGAGAGGCTGAACAGCGAGGACGTCGCCACGATCCTGGTGCACCGCGATCTGGGTCGCGAGTGACCAGCCCCGTTGTGGTCGCCCTCGGGGGCGGACACGGTCTTGCTGCCTCACTCACGGCACTTCGGCTGCTCACCGACAAGATCACGGCTGTGGTGACAGTTGCCGACGACGGCGGCTCCAGCGGACGGCTGCGTGAGGAGTTCGGCGTGCTCCCGCCGGGGGACCTGCGGATGGCCCTGGCCGCGCTCTGCGATGACACGGAATGGGGTCATCAGTGGCGGGATGTGCTCCAGCACCGGTTCGCAGGTGAAGGTCAGCTTGCCGGACACGCTGTGGGCAACCTGCTCATCGTCTCGCTGTGGGACCTGCTCGGGGACACCGTCGGCGGTCTGGATCTGGTCGGCCGCTTGCTCAACGCCCGCGGCCGGGTGCTCCCGATGGCCGCGGTGCCGCTCAACATCGAGGCCAATGTCATGGGCGCCGACCTGGCTCATCCGTTCGAGATCACCACGGTGGTTGGCCAGGCTGCCGTCGCCAAGACCAAGGGGCGGGTTCTCTCGGTGCGGCTCAACCCGCAGGAGCCGCCCGCTTGCGACCAGGCGGTGGAGGCCATCCACGCCGCCGACTGGGTGATCCTGGGGCCCGGGTCCTGGTTCACCTCCGTCATTCCGCATCTCCTGGTTCCCGGTATCCATGACGCGCTCATCAACACTCCTGCCAAACGGGTCCTGACACTCAACCTTGTGATGAATACCCTTGAGACCGTGGGCTTCTCGGCGAAGAACCACCTTGAGGTCCTGGCCGCCCATGCTCCCGAGCTCCGTCTGGACGTCGTGCTCGCCGACCCCGACATCGTCGGCGACGAGGCACTCCTCCGGCGAGTGGCCGGGGACATGGGGGCAGAGCTGGTCCTCGCCAGCGTGGGGGACCAGGGGCGCCGGGGCCAGCACGACTCTCTGCGGCTTGCCGCGGCATACCGCGACATCATCCGCTGAAATCGATCGTCCTCTGGCAGGCTCCTGAGTTGCGGACCAGTGGCAGGATGGCCCCTATGGCGATGACGGCAAAGGTGAAGGATGAGTTGAGCCGGCTCACTGTGACGAAGCCCTGCTGTCGCAAGGCTGAGGTGGCGACAACGCTGAGGTTCGCCGGGGGGCTGCACATTGTCGGGGGTCGGATCGTTGTCGAGGCCGAGCTGGACACCGCTGCCGCGGCACGCAGACTGCGCAAGGACATCTCCGAGGTGTATGGCCACAGCAGCGAGATCCTCGTGTTGTCCGCCGGGGGGCTGCGTCGGGGCAGTCGCTATGTGGTGAGCGTTTCTCAGGACGGCGAGGCGCTGGCTCGTCAGACCGGGCTGATCGACGGCCGCGGTCGCCCCGTCCGTGGCCTGCCTCCCCGGGTTGTCAGCGGTTCGGTCTGTGACGCCGAAGCCGCCTGGCGCGGTGCGTTTCTCGCTCACGGCTCGCTGACCGAGCCCGGCCGGTCCGCTGCCCTCGAGATCACCTGCCCCGGCCCCGAGGCCGCGCTCGCGCTGGTGGGTGCTGCGAGGCGGCAGGGCCTGCAGGCCAAGGCGCGCGAGGTGCGTGGCGTGGACCGCGTCGTCATCCGCGACGGCGACGCGATCGGCGACATGCTGACCAAGCTCGGCGCCCATGAAGCAAAGCTGGCCTGGGAGGAGCGCCGGATGCGGCGTGAGGTGCGTGCCACCGCGAACCGGCTGGCCAATTTCGACGATGCCAACCTGCGCCGTTCCGCGCGGGCAGCCGTTGCGGCCGGCACCCGGGTCGAGCGGGCCTTGGAGATCCTTGGATCAGATGTCCCTGACCATCTGTGCGAGGCCGGCAAGCTGCGCCTGGAGCACAAGGAGGCCAGTCTGGAAGAGCTCGGCCAGCTGGCAGACCCGCAGATGACCAAGGACGCGGTGGCCGGCCGGATCCGTCGGCTGCTGGCCATGGCGGACAAGCGGGCCGTCGACCTCGGAATAGCCGGCACGGATGCCAACCTGACCGCTGACATGCTGGACGCCTGAGTCCGCAAGACAGACCTCTCTGCCGGCTCAGCTTCGGCCAAGGGGTGCGTTTTAGTCTGCCTTCCGGATCGCCTAGGGTTAGCTGTGACGAAGATGTCATCCGGGTGCGGTCCCGCCGCATCGAAAGATCGTCCAGGAAGGCTCCACCTCGTGACTGTTCGCGTTGGTATCAATGGCTTTGGCCGCATCGGCCGCAACTTCTACCGTGCCGTGCAGGCTTCCGGCGCGGACATCGAGATCGTCGCCGTCAACGACCTGACGGATACGAAGACGCTCGCGCACCTGCTCAAGTACGACAGCATCCTTGGCCGACTCGGCAAGGACGTCATCGCCGGTGAGAACGAGATCACCGTCGTTGGCACCGGAAGCTTCCCCGTCTTCGCCGAGCGCGATCCCGGCAAGCTGCCCTGGGCCAGCGTGAAGGCCGACGTGGTCATCGAGTCGACCGGCTTCTTCGTAGACGCGCCCAGCGCCGGCAAACACATCACCGCAGGCGCCAAGAAGGTCATCATCTCCGCCCCGGCCAAGGGCGAGGACATCACGATCGTCATGGGTGTCAACCACGAGGACTACGACCCGGCGACCCACCACATCATCTCCAACGCCTCGTGCACCACGAACTGCCTCGCGCCGATGGCCAAGGTCATCGACGACACGTTCGGCATCGAGCGCGGTCTCATGACCACCATCCACGCCTACACCAATGACCAGAACGTCCTCGACTACCCGCACAAGGATCTGCGTCGCGCTCGCGCCGCTGCCCTGAACATGATCCCGACCACGACCGGCGCTGCCAAGGCAATCGCCCTGGTCATGCCTCAGCTCAAGGGCAAGCTCGACGGCTACGCGATGCGCGTGCCCCTGCCGACGGGGTCGGCCACCGACCTGACCGTCCAGCTGAAGACCCCGGCCACCAAGGAAGAGATCAACGCCGCGATCAAGGCTGCAGCCGAGGGCCCGTTGAAGGGGTACCTGTCCTACACCGAGGACCCGATCGTCTCGACCGACATCGTCACCGACCCGGCATCGTGCATCTTCGACTCCGGTCTCACCTACGTCAACGGCAACATGGCGAAGGTCGTCGGCTGGTACGACAACGAGTGGGGTTACTCCAACCGCCTCGTCGACCTGATCACGTACGTCGGCAAGACGCTCTGACCGCACGATGAAGACAGCACACGACCTGATTCTGTCTGGTGGCCTGCGCGGGAAGCGCGTCTTGGTCCGAAGTGACCTGAACGTCCCTCTCGATGCTGAGGGCACCATCACCGACGACGGTCGGGTGCGGGCTTCGGTGCCCACCATCAGGGCTCTGACCGAGGCGGGCGCACGCGTTGTCGTGTGCGCCCATCTCGGGCGGCCCAAGGGTGTGCCTGAGGCCAAGTACTCCCTGGCGCCGGTGGCCCGGCGGCTCCAGGAGCTGCTCGGCACGCCGGTCGCCTTCGCCACGGACACGGTGGGGGAGTCTGCCCGGTCCACTGTCGCAGGGCTGGCGGACGGGCAGGTCGCACTGTTGGAGAACCTGCGTTTCAATGCGGGCGAGACGTCCAAGGACGATGTCGTGCGCCGCGGGTTCGCCGACGAGCTGGCCACTCTCGCGGACGTCTTCGTCAGCGACGGGTTTGGCGTGGTGCATCGCAAGCAGGCCAGCGTGTATGACGTGGCGCAGCGGATGCCGCACGCCGTCGGCGGGCTCGTGCAGACCGAGGTCGAGGTGCTCAAGCGCCTGACCGAGTCGGTCGAACGCCCGTACGCCGTGCTGCTCGGTGGTGCCAAGGTCAGCGACAAGCTGGGTGTCATCGCCAACTTGCTGAAGACCGCCGATCGCCTGCTGATCGGCGGCGGCATGGTCTTCACCTTCCTCGCTGCGCAGGGTCACGAGGTCGGCAAGAGCCTGCTCGAGGCCGATCAGATCGACGTCGTCAAGGGCTACCTCGCCCAGGCCCAGGAGCTTGGCGTCGAGATCATCCTGCCGACGGATATCGTTGCAGCCACCGCGTTCTCGGCTGATGCAGAGCACAGTGTGGTCGACGCCAACCGCATTCCCGCAGACCGGATCGGCCTCGATATCGGTCCCGAGTCGGCGAAGGCATTCGCAGCCAAGCTGGCCGACGCCCGCACCGTCTTCTGGAACGGCCCGATGGGCGCCTTCGAAATGGCTCCCTATGCGGCTGGCACCAAGGTCGTCGCCCAGGCGCTGGTCGAAGCGACGTCCAAGGGCGCGCTGACGGTCATCGGTGGTGGCGACTCGGCTGCGGCCGTGCGCCAGCTTGGCTTCAAGGACAGCCAGTTCGGACACATCTCAACCGGTGGAGGTGCCAGCCTGGAGTATCTCGAGGGCAAGGCGCTCCCCGGCCTTACAGTTTTGGAGAGCTGAACCCATGGCACAGAACGGCACCGCCGCATCATCCAACCGCACGCCGCTGATGGCGGGCAACTGGAAGATGAACCTCGACCATCTCCAGGCCACGCACCTGGTCCAGAAGCTCGACTGGACCTTGCGCGACGCCAAGCATGACTACGGTGCGGTCGAGGTTGCCGTGCTCGTGCCGTTCACGGATCTGCGCAGCGTGCAGACCCTGATCGAGGGCGACAAGCTGCTCCTCAAGCACGGTGCGCAGGACCTGTCGGTGCACGACTCGGGCGCATACACCGGCGAGATCTCGGGCGCGTTTCTGTCCAAGCTCGGCTGTACCTATGTCGCGGTCGGGCACAGTGAGCGCCGGCAGTACCACGCCGAGGACGACACTGTGGTGGCGGCCAAGGTCAAGGCGGCATACAAGCACGGCCTGACCCCGATCCTCTGCTGTGGCGAGGGTCTTGAGGTGCGCAAGGAGGGCCGGCAGGTTGAGCATGTCCTGGCGCAGGTCGACGCAGCCCTGGCTGGTGTCAGTGCCGAACAGGTGCGCTCCATCGTCATCGCCTACGAGCCCATCTGGGCCATCGGGACCGGCGAGGTGGCCACCCCGGCGGATGCACAGGAGGTCTGTTCGGCGATCCGCACGAGGCTGGCTGAGCTGTACTCCGGCGACATTGCGGACGGCATCCGTATCCTCTACGGAGGGTCGGTCAAGGCGGGCAACGTGGCAGCGATCATGGCCCAGGCTGATGTGGACGGAGCGTTGGTCGGCGGCGCTGCCATCGTGCTGGACGAGTTCGTGTCGATCTGCCGCTACCGTGACCACGTCACAGCGGTCTGACAGCCTGTCGCTGAGAAGACAGTCGCCTGACGGTGCACCCGGCGTCTCGGCACGGTGAAAGCCGTCCTGAACCTGCCGAGGGCGCAAGGTGCTTCGTGATGCGGTCTTGGACCTTGGTGGCCTACTGTGCACTGTCAGGGACCGCACGCGATTGACCGCGAGGCGACGTGGCTGGGCGGGGGCCGTCAGGTACCCTGTGCATGGGTCGTGTTGGTGCGACCGCACTGACATCGAACGAGATTGGGTCTAACTTACGTGAATGCCGTGAAGATCGGGTTGCAGGTACTGCTGGTCGTGTCTGGCCTGCTCCTGACCCTGTTGGTTCTGCTGCACAAGGGCAAGGGTGGTGGTCTCTCCGACATGTTCGGTGGAGGCATGTCCAGCACGATGAGCGGTTCCTCGGTGGCCGAGCGGAACCTCGACCGGTTCACCGTTGCCTTGGGGTTGGTGTGGGGCGCCACCGTCATCGGGCTTGATCTCATCACGCGCTTCAACGCTTCCGCCTAGTCCGCGACCGGCCCGCATGGGCGCCGCCATCGAACTGCATGGGCTGACCTGAACCTCAAGGAGAGACTTCGTGGCTAGTGGCAACGCGATCCGGGGGAGCCGAGTTGGTGCTGGTCCTTCGGGAGAGGCCGAGCGGGGCGACTCCGCCCCTTGCGTCCACATCTCGTACTGGTGCAGCAACGGTCACGAGACGCGCCCCACCTTCGCCGACGAGGTCAGTCTTGCCGTTCCCGAGACCTGGGACTGCCCGCGATGTGGTCTGCCTTCCGGTCAGGACCAGGCCAACCCGCCGCCGGCCACCCGCATTGAGCCTTACAAGACCCACCTGGCCTACGTGAAGGAGCGCCGCAGCCAGACCGAGGGTGAGGCCATCCTGGACGAGGCCCTCCGGGCCCTGCGCGACCGAGGGCTGATCTGCTAAAGGCCTCGTCAGATGCGCGTCCTTGCTGGGTCAGAGGCGTCGCACAGCCGTGCTGGGTGAGGCGGCAGCCGAAGGAA
The DNA here is from genome assembly GCA_035655615.1 of Dermatophilaceae bacterium. Classification (GTDB taxonomy): domain Bacteria; phylum Actinomycetota; class Actinomycetes; order Actinomycetales; family Dermatophilaceae; genus UBA4719. The sequence continues at coordinate 2,329 of DASRUA010000297.1, read as the reverse complement.
GCTCAGTGGCTGGCCAGCCGGATCAGCTGCGTAGGCACGTGGGTGGCCGCATCCCGGTCCAGAAGCCAGGTGGTGGATCGCAGTCCGACCACGCCGGCTGCCGGCGCCTGCATCTCACCGGCCCCCGAGAGGGCGAGACCGACCGCGCCGGCCTTGTCCGGGCCCGAGACCAGGAACCATACGTCGCGTGCCGCGCACAGGCTCGGGAACGTCATGGACACCCGTACCGGTGGCGGTTTAGGTGCCCCGCGAACGCCGATGGTCGATGCTTCGCGCTCATGAAGGGCTGGGTGTTCGGGGAACAGTGAGGCCACATGGGCGTCCGGTCCCAGGCCCAGCATCAGGACGTCGAACTCCGGAACGTCGTGCCCGCGGGGTGCCGCGGTGGCGAGCTCCGCGGCGTAACGGGCAGCCGCCGCGTCAACGTCGGATCCGTCAGGTCCATCGGAGGCAGGCATCGGATGGACTCGCGAAGGATTCAGGGGTACGGCGTCGAGCAACGCGATGCGGGCTTGCGTCTCGTTGCGCTCGGGATCCCCGGCGGGCAGGAAGCGTTCGTCACCCCACCAGATGTTCAGATGCCGCCAGTCGATCGTGTCCCTGGCCGGGCTCAATCCCAGCGATGCCAGCACCGCGGAGCCCATCGAGCCGCCGGTCAGCACGATGTCTGCCTGCCCGCGGGAGGACTGGGCCTCGAGGATGGCCATGACCAGACGGTCGGCGGCGTCTTCGGCAAGCAGCTGTTTGTCGTGATGGACGACAACAGTGGGGCCTTGGCTCACGATTTGCTCTCTTTCTGTCGCGCTGGCGCATCGATCAGGGCCAGACCCTTGGTCAGCGTCTGGGCGTAGACCTCGTCCGGGTCGAGCCGGTGCAGCTCGTCGGCGAGGCACTCGGCCAGCTCTCGGCGGCCCAGGCTGATCCGACGGACCGGCTGGCCCGGTGGCGACAGAGTGGCTACTGCGCCGTCAGGGCGCAGGAGGTCGATATTGCCGCTGCCACGTGTCAGCCGGACGCTCGTCATGCCGGTCCCCGCAGGGGTGCGCGTCCTGGTGACCGGACACTGGAGTGCCTGGGCAAGCCACCCGGCCATCAGGTCCGCGGAGGGGGAGTCGCTTGCACCGGCGACATCTGCTGCCAGGACCGGCTGGTATGGCGGTTGGTCAAGTGCTGCGGCCAGCAGGCCGCGCCACAAGGTGATGCGGGTCCAGGCCAGGTCGGTGTCCCCCGGCTGGTAGCTGTCCGCACGACGCCGCATCTCCGCCTGGGGGTTCGAGGCCTCTGCGGCATCGGTGATTCGTCGTTGCGCCATCTGCCCGATCGCGGACTCGGAGACGTTCAGGGGAGCCTCCCTGGGCCACCAGGCCACCACGGGGGAGTCGGGCAGCAGGAGCGGGACCAGGACGCTGTGGCCGTGGCCCGCGAGAGCGCCGAACAACCGCAGGACGACCACCTCGCTGGCCCCGGCATCGCCGCCGACCCGGATCTGGGCGTCGAGCCGGCTGGCGCCGCTCTTCTTCCCGCTGATCACGGCGATGACGCGGCAGGGATGTTGGCGGCTGGCGTCGTTGGCAACCTCGATGGCTGCCTCGGCCCCGGCCTCGTCGACAACGATGACCAGGGTGAGCACCCGCCCGAGGGTCATCGCGCCGATGTCGTGCCGAAGCTTGACCAGGTACTTGTTGACCGCGGCTGTGGTGGTGCCGGGCAGGTCGACGATCATGGCTTCCTCCAGGTGCGTCCGTCGCGACGCATCATGACATCGGCGCACTCTGGGCCCCACCCGCCGGCAGGGTAGGGATCGGGCCGTCCCTGGGTGGCCCAGAAGGCCTCGACCGGGTCAAGAATCCGCCAGGCCAGCTCCACCTCTTCATGGCGGGGGAACAACGGCGGGTCACCCAGCATGACGTCAAGGATGAGCCGCTCGTAGGCCTCGGGGCTGGACTCCGTGAAGGAGCTGCCATAGCCGAAGTCCATGGTGACGTCGCGGACCTCCATCGCGTTCCCGGGCACCTTGGAGCCGAATCGCATGGTGACGCCTTCGTCAGGCTGGACGCGGATCACGATCGCGTTCTGGCCGAGCTCCTCGGTCGCGGTCTGGTCGAACGGCAGGTGAGGGGCGCGTTTGAAGACCACCGCAATCTCGGTGACCCGCTTTCCCAGGCGCTTGCCGGTGCGCAGGTAGAAGGGGACCCCGGCCCAGCGGCGGGTGTCGATCCCGACCTTGAGCGCGGCATAGGTCTCGGTGGTGGAGGTCTCCTTGATGCCGGCTTCGTTCAGGTAGCCGGTGACATGCTCGCCGCCCTGCCAGCCGTCGGCGTACTGCCCG
>DASRUA010000296.1:0-7608 GCA_035655615.1 Dermatophilaceae bacterium | reverse complement strand
CCTCAAGCGCTACGTCGCCCGCGAAGTCTTCAACGCACTACCCCGAGAAGCCCTCGCTTGACAGTAGGAGCATCACTACGGGCTCACGCGCCGTGGGGGCTGAGATGGGATGCTCACGTGGTGAACCGCTGCTGCTTCTGCTTCGAACCCGTCACGACCGGGGCGTTGGCCCTAGGCGTCGTTTCCGCCGAACGCAGCCAGGACGCCGATGCCCCGAGGCAGACGATGTGGAGTCACTCGGCCTGCTTGAGCGACCGCCTCGCCCCCGGGGTTCCGTTCGACGCTCAGGCCTTCCTCGACTAGCCCCGAACCGAGCGAGATCGGCACTTCGCGTTCTGCGACCGGCGGTCCGTCTCGACGTCGTCAACGTCAAGTCACTCTCCGCATGCCAGGCATCTGGCAGTTCAGCGCTCCACCGTGTGAACGGCGGGGTGGTCGGCCATGGCAATGCGCGCATATCCGCGCCTGACGTCGAGAACATGGTGCTCCAGATCGTGGAGCAGATGTAGAACGATCCCTCCCACGGTCATATCGAACGGGTACTCGCCGGCAAGTTTCGCTCAGGCGATCGGCATCGGTCAGATCGGCTAGCACCCCCGCCGCCACCTCAGCGCAGCCAGTCAGGTCCGTCGCCGACCCAGTCAACGGTCGCCCTGTCACTTGAGCGATGTAGCCGAGCAAGCCCATCGTCGTCTCGACACTGTGGGCCGCGTACTCGTCCGCGGAGAACGTGTTCGCGTCAGGCCGCCTGGTTGCCTCGACACGGTCGGTCAGACGGTCCAGGGCAGTGATTGCCGTGGCAAGGAGTGGACGAGACCACTGCGTCGAAACGGCCGCTCTGGCCAGTGGCGGACCAGCTCAGCCTGCACGTCAACGGACCCACATCTGGTCGAGCACCGGGCCGGTGTGAGGGTTGTCCTGGAAGTTGCCGACGCGGGCGGACACGAATGCCGTGTGCAGCAGACTCACAGTCGGCACGTATGCGGCACCGTCGCTGAACAAGCGGTCGGCTTCGGCCCAGAGATGCCCTGCCCTTGCTGGCTCGAGGATCTGCACCTTCTTGGCAGCCTCTACCAATGAGTCCAGCCTGGGGTCGCAGTAGCCAGCCTCGTTGCCCCCGACCCTTGACGTGTCGCACGCGGCCCAACCGAAGAAGGTCGAGGCGATCGGGTAGTCGGCGATCCAGCCCCAGCTACCGACCTGAATAGGAACGTGCGGGTCATGCAGTGCGTCAATGTAACTGCTCTCGTCCGGCGGTTCATGGAGGCGGACGTGCCGGTAGCCGATCTCCTTCAGAAGCGAGACGAAGTAGTTGTTGATCGGGGTCCAGAACACGAGGTGCGGGCCCCAGACCTCGATAGGCACTCCCGCCGTTCCCGAGCGTCGGACCAGTTCCCTGGCCTTCTGCAGGTCCCGGCCCTGCCAGCCCTCTCCAGGCCGGGGGTTGATCGTATAGCGGCAGTAGAGCTGGTACCCGGGGAAGTTTGGAGGCACCAGCTGACATGTCGGGGAGGCATGCCGGGACCCCCCCATCAGCTCCACGAGTCTCGCACGGTCGATGGCATAGCTCACCGCGGAACGAGCTTGGCGGTTGTTGAAAGGGGGTCGCTGCGTATTCAGGAACTCCAGCAGCGTCTGTTCACCTGGCCCGGTGTGCACCCGCGAAGGGAACTGCAGCGCGAGGTTGCCCAGCGGGTCTGGTTGAGTCCCGCCGAGCGTCACGATATCTGCCTCGCCAGCGGCCACCTGGGAGACCGCCGTGGTGCGGTCTGTGTGGAGCCACCGGATCACGTCGGGATAACCGGCCGGCTGGGCTGCGTACGACCATTGCCGGAAGTAGGGGTTGCGCACCAGGGTGAAGGGTCCCCCCTTCGTGTAGTTGCCCGGCATGTAGGGGCCAGTGCCGGGAATGACGGGAGACTCACTCAGGATGCTTGGGGAGCCGGCCGGCGTCGGAACGACGAAGAGCGTCAGCTTGAACAGGAAGTCAGGGTCAGGTTGCGCCAGCCGGAAGGTAATCGTGGATGTCGCGTCGTCGACGAGCACCCCCCTGCTCAGGTCGCAGCGCACGGGAGGGTGCGGTTCCGCGTCCAGTGATCGGACGGACGGCAGGCAGGCTGCCGCGCCTAAGATTCCCTGGAAATAGGACGGGTCTCCGCCGCCGGTGGTGAACTCCCGCTCGACGCCTCTCCGGATGTCCTCCGGCCGGATCACCTCGCCAGTGGAGTACCGAATGCCGGAGCGCAGCGCGAACGTGTAGGTCTTGCCACCGTTGGTCGGCTGCGGGAGATCCGTGGCGAGGTCCGGCACCAAGACCAGCCCTGCGGCTCCGCCGGTGGCTCGATACCCGACCAGATGGTCATAGACCATGTCCGCGGAGTTGTACGACTGGGCAGGGTCGACGTCGACCGTGCCGAGGGGCTCGGTATCGTCCACAGTGAGCGTCCCGCCCCTGTGACTAGCCTCAGCCAGCGCGCGACTCGAGACCCAGACTCCTCGGTCGCTGGAGGTGAGCGCGCGGGGCGAGCCATCCAGGCTCAGTCGTCGAATGACCTGACCAGTCCCGGCAGCGATGCGCACCACGGTGGCATCGAACTCGTTGGCGACCCAGACCTCGTTGTCTCGTGTGGCCATGGCCCGCGGGCCGTCACCGACAGGCACGGTCGCCGTCACCTGGTTCGAGGAATCATCGATGCGTGACACGCTTTGGCTGAAGGAGTTGGCCACCCACACGCTCCCTTGTGTGAGGGCAATCCCTGACGGTCCGGCGCCGACGTGAATCTCTTTGACGACGATGCCGGTTGCCGGATCGACCCGCATCAAGGTGCCGTCGCGACCGTTGGCCACCCAGACCGCGTCAGGTCCCACGGCCACACCGTCTGGCCCATCGCCCACGTCCACGGGAGGGGAGACTTCTCCGCTGCTCAAATCGATGCGGTTGATGGTTCCGTCGCCGGCGTTGGCAACCCAGAGGCCGCTCGGACCCACAGCCACCGCTGCAGGCTGGTTGCCTACCCGGACCGTCTCGACGACCGCATTGGTGTCCGCGTTGATTCGCGAGACCGTTCCGCCCGTGCTGTTCGCGACCCAGATGTCGTTTCCATGGACCGCTATCGCCCCCGGGGCTGTCCCGACCGGGATGGTCTCGACGACCCGATCCTGTCGGAGGTCGATGCGCGAGACGGTGTCGTCGTTGGTGTTGGCGACCCAGATCGCGTCGGCGCCGTACGCCACCCCGTCCGGCCCCTCGCCAACAGGCACGACTGCACCGGCTCCCCCTCCATCGGGGCCGAGAACACCGACACTGTCACCTGATATCGCCCTCGCGTTCTGTGTGCGCTGAGGAAGCATCACGCCCAGGACCACGAGCAGGACCGCAACGACCACTGAGGCAGTCCTGACCAGCACCATCCGGCGTCTCAGGACAGAACTCCTCTCGACGCTCGGTGTTGGGGCCAAGCCGGTCAGCGCGCTGGAGCCTCCGCCGCCCGCCTCGCTCGTTGGCGGCGGCCCCGGGGCAAGCGCCTCAGGTCGCGGCTGCCACTCCAGCGCCGGGTCATGGTTGAGCATCTGCTGGTGCAGCTGTGCCAGCGGCTCGCCCGCATCGATGCCCAGCTCGTCGGCCAGCTGCGTGCGAACCTGCTGGTATGCCGTGAGCGCTTCGGCCTGCCGCCCTGAGCGGTAGAGCGCCAACATCCGTTGCGCCTGCAGCCCTTCGCGAAGCGGGTACGCCGCGACGAGCTGGTTCAGCTGCGCGATCAGCATCTCGTGATGACCGAGCCCGAACTCCGCCGCTACCCAGGTCTCGATCGCCATCAGGTGCAGCTCGTCGAGTCGCGCAGCTTCCGTCCGAGCGAAATCGTAGTCCGCCAGATCGGCCAGTACTGGCCCGCGCCACAGGGCGAGGGCCAGCTTCAGCTGGACAGCGGCCTCTTCGTACCGCCCGTCCCGCAGGGCCGCCCGTCCGATCGACACCAGGTCCTCGAAATGGGCCGCATCGAGCTCCGACCGGTTCACGGTCAACAGGTAGCCATGGTCGCGAGTGACCAGGACCTCCGGGGAGGCACCCCGAGGGCGCCCCGGTTCCAGTGCCTGGCGGAGATGATGGACATAGGTCTGCAAGGTCGTGCTCGAGCCCTCCGTCGGGTTGCCCTCCCAGACAGAGTCGACGAGGCGGTCAAGCTGGATCACGCGGTTGGCGTTGATCAGGAGGATTGCGAGCACGGCGCGCTGCCGCGGCCCCCCGAGGGCAGCGGGCCGGCCCTCCAGTAGAACCTGCAGCGGCCCGAGCACTTCGAACCGGAGGCTCGTCCGGTGCAGGGCCGGATCCGCCATCTCACGCCGCCCTTCTGCCGTGCATGCCTCTCACCGTAGTCGCGGGGGCCGCCCAGGTACGGGCTACCGGCTTCAGCAGGCCTCAGCCGCGCCCTGGCCGCGCTTCGAGGGGCAGTCCAAGCAGACACCAAGGAGATTCCAAGCGCGCTGCGATGCGCTCTGGGCAACCGCTGGCCACTGAGACCGCCACCCGGGCAGCGGGAGACCCGAGGACGAGATCCGGTTCTACGTCTTCGATCCGCTGTCCGCTCGCCAGCTGCGCCTGGCAAGCAGCGGGCCAGCACCTGCCAAGTGACCCGAACCAGCCCTCGGCGCACAGCTCGTCGAGGCAATGAAGGAGCCGTCATGACAGATGTAAGCGCAGAACGCGGACCGGCCCGGCTCGCGGGGAGGCACCTCTCGCTCGCTCATCTCCGACGACGCGGCGGTCTCCTGGTCGCAGCTCTGGCGTTGATGCTGGGGGGCGCGACGGCGCTCGCCCCAGAGGCGTCCGCGAGCGCTCCGGTCCGCGTCCCCGCACCGATCGGGAACACCAACATCTTCCCCGCCGGCGCCGCTTGCCCCTTCACGCTCCAAGGGACCCTCATCGGAGGTAACCAGGTCTTCACCTTCTTCGACGACGGCCGGTTCCTCGCCACTGGCCTCCACATTGACCGGCTCACGAACGTGGACGCAGGCCGATCGATCACGCTCAACCTGCAAGGCCCCGTCTATGTAGTGCCCACCGCGGACGGCGGATCGGTCACTCGCGCGAGCGGCGTCACCTCGTTCATCTTCTTCCCCGGCGACGCAGGTCCCGGCGATACCCAGACCGGTCGCACCTATCTCTTCACCGGCGCCTTCGTCGCCGTGTCAGATCCCTCCGGCACCGTCACCTCGTTCAAGTCGTTTGGCACGAGCAAGGACGTCTGCGCGATGCTCACCTGATCCAGTGCGCGTAGCCATTTTGCGCACCCGTGGCTGGAACCAGCACCCCAGGGGCACGTCGTAGCGGGCGGCGACCTCCGCTGGGTTCTGGTGGTCGACCGTGGCTGTCCTCCCCTGGAGGTACCTAGTGCGCGAGGTCCTGGCCCGATCTGAGTGGTCCGACCCGGGAAGTTCCGCCTGGTCCAAGCGGTGGGCCTCATGCCCACTACGGTTGGGATCGAAGTTCCGGCCTACCGGAGTCCCCTGCCCCAGCTGGTCGTTCTCACGATCCACTCGTGGCCGCCAGGTCACCTCCCCGACCTTGGTGAGCCACCGAGTCCCAGGCGCGAGTACGGCAGATCGCGTGCACCGTGAGCGGCGCACGCTAACGAAGCCTCTGCGCGCTGCTACTCCCAGATGGACAGAGTTCCATCGCCTGCTGGTGGGCACACCACTAGGCGGCTTCCGGGACCGTTGATCTGCCAGGCCTCGTAGTGAGGGTCCTGCTCCACGAAGATCGTGGCTCCGCTAGCGAACTCCAAGGTGAGGGAGCAGTCGCGCCTTGTCACGGCGGCCAGCAGGTCGTCCGGGTAGAGGTTGAGGAGCGGGCCGAGACCGCTTCGAGCCTCAGGGTCCAACTGGTACTCGACTCCGTCCGCCGTAAGCGCAAACGGCGACTCGATCACGACCTCGACGTCGTCGAACTGCAGTCGGGTCTGGTGGTTCACGCTGATGTAGGTGAGGGCACAAGGGCCGATCAGGACGGTCGGCTCGGCGTCTGGCCGAACTGTGCGGCCAGGTCGCGTCGAACCGTCGGAGTCTCGGATGTAGGGGCTGTCGGGCACGTCCGGAGTCTGCCAGCCCGGGCGAGCGAGAATGCCGGATATTGGGCGGCCGCGTCTGCAACCTGGCCGGCCAGCGAGCCGACACCCAAATGGCCCAGTGAAGATCCGGTCTCAGCTCGGACAGCGTGAGCAATATCCGGCATTCGGGGCGCGTCAGCCATGTCTGGAACGGGATTCGTCAAAGGGTCCCCTAACTCGGAACGGAGCGCGTATACCGGTGCTTTCAGCCCTGTGGGGGCTGACAGAACAGGGGGTTCGTGCTAATGGGGACAACAAGACGGCTCAGGGTTCTCGGGATCGGGGCCGTGACAGGAATGCTCGTGCTCGCAGGTGGACCGGCGATGGCTTCCGAGCACGATGGGGACTCGCCCCATCACTACACCTGCACGGGTGGCAACTTCTCCACGGGGGACTTCGTGCACATCCCCACCGGGAACTACGCCAGCATCACGATCGCCGGTGCATGCGACGTGGTGCCCGGCGCCGTGATCACCATCGTCGGGAACCTGAATGTCGCGGCGGGTGCCGTGTTCGATGCGCAGACCGTGCCGTCGACCATCACCGTCGGTCACAACGTGACGGCCGGGGCGGGCGCCTTGCTGGGCTTGGGCTGCCAGCCGGACTTCGCCCACAACACCGGGCACGAGTGCGGCGCCATGTTCGACCCCGACGACGCCGGCGACGTCCCCACCGACCCCGACTACCCGTGCGTCCCCGAGGCGGGCAACCCCTTTGCCTGCTTGTCGAGCGCGATCACAGTGGGCGGGAACATCACCGCGTTCGGCGCGAACACCGTCCTGCTCAACGGCATCAAGGTGAACGGCAACGTGACCCTGGTAGGCGGTGGCGGCGACATCCCTTGGTCGATCAAGAACAACACGATCGGCCGTAACCTCACCGCAATCGGCATCACCGCTGACTGGTTCGGTGCGCTGTTCAACCAGGTCAACGACAACGTGACCCTGATCAACATCACCGCGACCGATCCGAATGACGCCACCCCACCGGTCTACATCGTGCGCAACACCATCGGCCGCAACCTGACGTGCTTCGGGCTCGGACCGGCCCTGGCCTTCGGCTTCTACCCCGGCGAGGCCAACACCGTTGGCCACCGGGCCATCGGCCAGTGCGCCAACCCCGTGTCCTGACCTCGCGTCAACACGACGCCCGTCTGCCACCCCTCCCAGCTCGGGTGGCAGACGGGCGCCGACGCAGTGGCTGCACCCGAATTGCCTTCGCGGGCTCTTTCCTAGGCGTTCGCCCCCGCACCCTGCTCACCGTGACTCGGTGGTGGAGCGAACCCTGCACCTACATCGGACGAATTGGGTCCGCGCAGCCGAGCAGACGTGCCGTTCTTCATCGCCTCCTGCTGAGCGATCCGGCAGTATCGCTCGGGTTAGGGGGAGGTCATGGCGCACGCGCTAGAGATGTTTCTGGATGAGGCCGGGGATGCGGCGGTTCGTCGGCTCTGGGTTCGCATCGACGAGGCCGGTGTTCCTAGCCTGGCCGACCAAACCCACGG
>DASRUA010000295.1:0-5595 GCA_035655615.1 Dermatophilaceae bacterium | reverse complement strand
CTACGGTCGCCAACTGCAGCAAGCAGGCGACTACACGGGCCCGCATAGGGATCTGCTAGAGGGCGCCCTAGTCAATCTGGGCGGCGCGCGAAGAACACGCGTTCTGGTCCAGGCCGGTCAGGCAGGTGCCGCCGGGCTACATCCGGCGGTAACGCGACTGGAGTATCGCGAACAGACCGAAGGCCAAGAATCCGAGCGCCACGGCTGTGAGAAGAACCCTCCCGAACGGCTGCGCCAGGATCGTCTGGAGGGCGCCGTCCAGCCCCGGCGCCTTCTGCTGCTGGAAGGTCAGGGCTGCATAGCTGAGCAGACCCCCCACCAACCCCAGGGCCACCCCCTTGGCGATGTATCCGACTTGACCTAGGCGTGCGACGCCCTCACGGAACGCGGGGGACATCGATGACGTGTCGATCTCCTCACTGAAGGATTTCTGAATGCCCTTGACCACCCCGGCCACGCCGACGCCGACGATGATCAGCCCCGCGACCACCACGATCACCCGCCCGGCGGGCCAGCCCAGCACACCTGAGGTGGCTTGCTGCTGGGACTGTGAGCTCGACGATCTGGAGCCGAGCGCGACCGACGCCGCGCCGACCCCCAGCGCAGCGTAGATCATGGCGACGGCCCCGCTGGTGACCTGCTTGCGGATCCGGTCGGCACCCTCGCGGTTGCGGTAGCCCCAGATGGCTTCACTGGCCTGCCACAGTGCGAGCGCCACCAAGCCGAGCGCAACCAGCCACAACAAGATCCTGCCTACGGGCTGATCAGCCACTGTTCTCAGGGCCCCGGAGGGGTCGGCGCTCTTCCTCGCCGCTGCGCCCCATGCGAGCTGCAGCGCCAGCCAGCTGATCAAGAGGTGTACCACGCCGTAGGCGATCAACCCCACGCGGGCAACCGCCTCCAGCGATGCGCTGTTGCCTGCCTGTTCAACCTTGCCGCCGACACCGGGTCTCATCACAGAGGGGCCCTGGCTACTGGTCCGTGCGAAAGCGGCGAGGCCCACATTGCCGTCAGCCCGTGCTCCATCACCGCGATGACAGGCTCGCGAGGGATCTGCGCGTTCGCGGGGGGTTCAGTAACCACCCGGCTACCGGCATTCCTGACCCCACGTGCCGGCCCGCGAGGCGGCGTGATAGTTCCGGCGTTAATGGTTCAGTCCTTCTTGAAAGCGTCCTTGACCTTCTCGCCAGCCTGCTTGAGGTTGCTCACGCTTTGATCGGTCTTGCCCTCATCTTCCATCTGCTCGTCGTGCGTCGCCTTGCCAATGTGTTCCTTGGCCGCGCCCGCAGCCTCGTCCTTCTTGTTCCTCACCTTGTCGTCCCAGCCCATCACTGGCCCCCTTCTCGTTCGATGAAATGACATGGGGGCGGTTTGACCCGCCGCCCACCCTTAGGGCTGCCCGCCAGTATGTGACATCCCTGTCAGTAGTAGTGCTTCCGTCCGCCGACCGCGCGGCCCATCGAGCCCAGGACCCACAAGATCGCGCCAACCACCAACAAGATGACGCCGATGGTCTCCAGAATGGGTATGCCTGCGACCAGTCCCACGACCACAAGCACGATTCCCAAAATGATCATCTGAACGTCCTTCCCGTTCTGCCCGGCTGGCCCTGGATGGCCCGCCGCGCACCTCATACCCCAAGTGCGCGTCACGCAGTGGCCCTGCCCGCTCGCCTCTCAGATGGGGAAAGTGTAGACCGACAGACCTCACCCCTATCTCCTGACGAAGTGGAATCTGCGAACCCCCGGCGTTGACTGGGCCGACGCGGGCTACCCGGCCCCACGGCACCCGCCAGGGAACGTCGGGTCAGAGCACGGCCTCACCTGGTCGGCAATGTGGATCGGCATCGCTGCGCCTGGCCTAGGTCCAACCCTCACCCACGACACGGCTCGGCATCGACCCGAGATCGCTCGCCGTCACCGGAACCCCACACTGACTGGACCCACCGCCCAAGGATCGCCACTGGGCAAGAACAGGTGAAGGCTGGGCCGTACTCGGAGACAAGGACGTTCCCAACAAGATTGAAAGACCCGTAGGTGTCCTCGACCTGCCCGTGGCTTCTACCTGCGCGACCTGCCTGTGGCTTGTATCTGCGCGCTTCATCTAAGCGGCGCCCCAGCCTTGGTTGGTCGCGACGAAAGAGAGCACCACCCAGATGCCTACCGATCAGGTAGTCGCGCGCAGGCTGCCGCTCGCGGTGGGAGCCGCAGCTACGTCACCGCGCAACTGAGCTGTTCCACAAGCCCGGTCAGCCGGCGCCGGGGGCCACCACTGGCGGCCGCCGGGCTCTTCGCCGCGGGCGTGACCTTGGGGAACCGGATTGTGTGGTGGTTGCGGCTTTCACCCACGGGTAGGCTGGTTCGCATGCGGAGGCTTGTGGGGCTGGTGGTCGTCATCTGGTTGGCGATCGGCGCGGTGGCAGTGGGCCAGCGAGGCTACTTTGGTTCCTCGCCGCAGAACTGTGCGGGGGTGGCGACGGTCGCCGTCACGGTCGTGGCCGGACCCCTGAACTACCTGGGGGTCAACCCCAAAGTAAAGTGCCGATTTCCGCAGCCTTCGAGCTGAGCTGAGCCCAATCGGGCTGACCTAGGAGGACGCTATGAAAGGCAACGCATTGCTGTGGCTCATCTTGGCCGTTGTGGTGATCGCCGTCATCGCGGCAGTAGTCGTTATCGGAGGTCGCCAGCGGAAGGCGAAACAAGCCGAGCGCGCTGAGTCCCTGCGGTCGGACGCACGGGAGCAGTCCAGCCACGTACAACAACGTGAGAGTAAGGCGGCCGAGGTTGACGCCCGTGCCCGTGCGGCGCAAGCCGAGTCGGATATCAAAGCCGCGGAGGCCAAGCAACTGGCTCTGGCCGCTGAGCGTCGGAAGGCTGAGGCGTCCAGTCAGCGCTCCGACGTCGACGACCAGTTCCGCAAGGCTGACGAAGTCGACCCTCATCACGACGACTCGCCCGCTGAGGAAGGCACCACCTTAGATAGGTCCGGCCAGACCATCCCACCGGACATCAGCAGCCCCACCGACGACAGGGATGGCGAAACGCCCCGTTGATGCGCAGTGAACCGCACAACCTGCTCAAGGTCTACCGCCTGGCCTGACGGTCCCCGCCCCGGGCGCCTGGCCGATGCCCATCCACCCGCGACCTCACGCGGCCGAGAGATTCCTGCGACAGCCTCCAGCCGTGGGGATTTCGTTGGCCCGGCGAAGCTCCCGCACCTCGGCGCGCAGCTTGCGCATCTCCGCCGACGCGATCCCCAACTTCGAGGCGACCGACTCGATCGCTTCCCACTCCGAGCCGTACTGGTCACGCACCTCCCCGACCAGCCGAATCGACCGCTCCTTCAACTCCTGCGGATACCTGTTCGACGTGTTGGACATAGCTCCATCCTCACGGATCGGAGCCTCCGGACACGCCGGGGTTCATTTTCGGCCGTCGCTGACACAATTGTTGGTGTGCCGGTGACATTGCTGGGGCTATACGCCGGCCCTCCTGATCGACGCGGGTGTGTCTGTGACACGTTGACACCGCGTCCTGCGGCCACGTGGAGGTCCGATGAACCTGCTACCGCACCTGCCGTTCTGGGCCGATCTGCTGGGTGTTCGTCGCCAGCGCCGTGGTGATTTGGGTAGCTGGGAGCTTCTTATCGAACAACACCGACGTGCTGGCCGACCGGCTGCACCTCGGTCAGGCTCTTGGCGGGCTGATCCTGCTCGCAGTGGCCACTAACCTCCCGGAGATCGCGATCACCTACAGTGCCGCCGCGAGCGGCCAGCTCGCCGTCGCGGTCAGCAACATCCTGGGTGGCATCGCGATCCAGACCGTGGTGCTCGTCGCTCTCGACGCGTTCGGTGTTCGGGAACGGCGACCGCTGACTTACCAGGCTGCGAGTCTCACTCTGGTCATCGAAGGCGCCGGGTGACGTCTCGTTCGTGCACTCCGACACGCGCGCCGGATCCACCCGTCGAGAGCCTCATGCACCGCAGTCCCCAACGGCGGAAGCCCGGACACCAGCGGACATGGCGGGGCATAACATTCCGCTCACTGCCGCCATACGCGCGTACCCGCGAGTCGCGCACCTTGCGCCTGCGTCATACCTCCGCCTGCGGACTGGGGGCGACAGCCTGAGTCTGAGCGTCGCGTGGGTCCGCTGCCGGGGTCACCTGGAACTCTGCTCGCGTAGGAGAACGGCTACGGGCGTGCCGAGCAGATCCCCAACACTCTGACTTCCGCACTTTCCGCCGCACCGTACGAACACGAGTTCGCTCGGGCCTTCGAGCGCGTCGCGGACACTCGGCGGGTGCGGGTTGGGCCACCCAGTGGCAGGTGATGGCTGGCGGACGGCTCGGCTGGTTCACTGGGTAGGTGAACAAACTGCGACTTGTACCCACGGACCCTGCCGCGCTCAAGGACTGGGTCGCGAGTCTGAACAAGGACGAGCTCATGGCGCTGACGCAGCAGGTGGCCAGCGGCGCGTTGACCGGCCACCTCGGGCGGCTCGGGGAGCTTGGCCAGCGCAACCGCGAGATCGACCTCGCGCCACCCCCGGATGAGCCGAGCCTGCTGACGCTGACCATCGAGCTGCGGGGCTCCAAGCCCAGGATCTGGCGGCGTCTGTCGCTGCCGGGCGATCTCACGCTGGACGTGGTGCACAGCCTGTTCCAGGCCGCGATGGGTTGGTCCGATTCGCATCTGCACCGCTTCCAGCCCGGTGCCGGGCAGGGCTACAACCAGCCGTACTTCGTCACGGAGTTCGATGAGGACGAAGGGGACGAGGGCACTCGCGAGGACTGCGTCCGGCTGGATCAGGTTCTCCGCGGGCCGGGGGATCGGTTGACCTACCTGTACGACTTCGGTGACGGCTGGGAGCACCGGGTCACGCTGGAGTCGCTTGCCCCCCTGACGTCCGGCAACCGTGAGCTGGTGTGCCTAGGTGGCGCTAGAGGCTGCCCGCCCGAGGACGTCGGCGGGATCCACGGACACCACGCGGTCGCTGCTTGGCTTCGTGCGGGGGCCCCAGCCGATAACGTGCCCGAACCGTTCGAGGACGCGGACCACGCCTACGGGTGGCTCCCCGTCGGCTACGACCCCGACGCCTTCGACACCGCCGAGGCGACCACGGCGATGCGGATGTGGGCCCGTGGCGAGCACCTACCCTGGCACGGCGTTCCCGAGCCGCTGGCCGACCTGGTGCAGCGTCTGCGTGGCGAGGGGTGGTTGGTCGCGACTGCTTGGCTGACGGCCTTGGGTCCGCGGCTGGCCGTCGGCCTGGACGAGGAGGGCGTGCGCCGTGCCGCGCGGCCGTGGCTGGCAGTGCTGGATGCCGTGGGATCAGGGACGAGGCTGACGGCCGCCGGCTACCTGTCGCCGGTCGTGGTCGAGCAGATCGCGCGGGGCGCCGGGGTGACGGAGTGGTGGATCGGCAAGGCCAACCGAGAGGACCTCACCTGGCCGGTTGCCGCACTTCGGCAGAACGCTCAAGAAGTCGGGCTGCTGCGCAAGGCCAAGGGCACGTTGGCTCCGACCGCTCGTGCCCGCGCCGTCGCAGACCGTCCCCGCGAGCTGGTCGCCTCGGTGCTCGAGCGACTGCCGCTCG
>DASRUA010000294.1:0-2630 GCA_035655615.1 Dermatophilaceae bacterium | reverse complement strand
CCGGCCAGCAGGACAGATCCGAGGAGCTAGAGGATCCCAGCAGCGGCCGAGCACTGCAGGTTGGCCCGGTTTGTGGTTCTGTCTCGGTCCCTACTGGTCGCTGTGGTGCCGGGAGTCTTGCGAAGAGCCGGTGAAGAGCAGTCCCTTGGGCGAGATTGCAGCCAGCTGCGTAATCGGGGTGAGGCTTCCATCTGTGAGGTTCAGTGTTGCCAGGTAGCTGCGGCCCACGTCCGGTGTCACAGCTGACAATGCCTGCCCGGCTTTGAATGCGCCTGTGACGCGGTAGAGCATGTTGGCGGTGGGGTCACTCACCCACAGGGTCCGCTTTTGCGAGGTTGCGAATACTGTGTCGTCCACAGGTGTGTTCACGGTCAGTACCTGGAGCGGCTTGTTGGCGTGGTCTGGGGCAAAGACCAGCTGCATGTCGCCTTGGCCGTCCAGCATGAAGTCGCCGCTGAAGCGCGGGGCGGCGGCCGGCACGACGGTGTTGGAGTCGGGGTCGGTCAGGGCCAGGGTCAGGCTCTGGCCCGCATTGGCACCATTGGCGGCGATCGCGCTGGCGTTGTCACTAAACACGGGGGTCAGGTCTGCGGTGCTGCCGGCAAGGTGCACCGCGTAGACGGCGGGGCCCGTGGTATCGGTCGGGGCGGAGGCGCTGATGAGGATCTTGCCGTCAAAGACGGAGATGGCGTCAGTCCCGCCGCCGTGGGTCAACCCCTTGTAGGTGTAGCTCTTCAGCGGCTGCTTGTCACCTGGGGTGAGGGTTGAGAAACCAGAGTTGCCGTCTTCGTTGGTGGTCAGCAGCAGTCGGTGCTTGGACGGGTCTGCGCTGAGGCCGTCGACCTTGCCCTGTACCTGCCAGGACTTACCGGGGGTTCCGTCGAGGCGGTACTGCTGAATGGTGCTGCTCGTGGTGCCCTCGCTGGCGGGTTCGCCGAGCGGGCCGACGCCGTTCTGGAAGGTGACATAGATGGAGTTGCCCAGGCGGGTAACGTCATCGGGCTTTGACTCGGTACCGACCGCAGCAAATGCCTTGACCGTGTACCCGGCTGGTGTCTTGGGGTCCGCGTGCACTGCCGCTGAAGCGGGCATCGCGGTTGCCGTCAGCGCCGCGACGGTGATCGCGGCGCCGAGGGCCACCGCTGCCTTCAGTTCTTTAGGTGTATGAGACACGGATCAGTCCTTACTCGAGGGAAGGTTGCCCTCACGACGGTAAGAATCCGGTCTGGGCGCAAGGCCCCCTCATCGCTAACTGATGGCGAACAGCCGGTGAACGGCCACACCCTCGGACCGGTCGATTGACGCGATCTGCTGCTACTGGAAGCAGAACCTGTATCTCTCGACGCGCTCGCTGATGCGCTTGAGCCAGCAAGGGCCAGTCAGCACATCGGTAAGCGAGCTCGTGTCTGTGGGTTGGCCCGCACCATCTCGCAGCCGGGAAGCCGCCGGCTCCTGGTCGAGGCGACCGGCGGCCCGGAACCTCTCTTGGCCGCCAACCACGACCGCCCTGTCGTTCATCCACGTTCCCAGTTGAGGGAACACACGTCACCCAAGAACCACACGTCGCAACAGCGCCTCCACGACGTCACCGACTTTCGAGGGCTACATCGAGGCCGGCGAACACATGCTGACTCAACACCGTCGCAGCCAACGCTCCCGGTAGGACATCGGCTTGCTCTCATCGTCCACCGCCCCCAACCTCGCCGAGGTTCGCACTGAGGCCCACCAGAACTGGGCGACTCGTTCTGGGCGGGCGACTCTCACATTCCGGCTCCGTGCCGCTAACGTGCCATTACGGCAGGCATCCCAGGGACACTCCAGGCCGCTCGGGACCGAGAAACTCGCAAAGAACCAAGCACAAACCCCATGAGTTCAAACAGTTCCCAAGCTGACAGTGCGGGTTCGATTCCCGTCACCCGCTCCACACGCGAAAAGCGTTGCAAAACAAACGAATCGGGCGCCATCTCCCCCTTGGAGACAGCGCCCGTTGGCATCAGAAGACGGCGCTCGTGCCCTCCCCGTGCCCATGGCCGTCGCCACCCGACTCGCTGGCACCAGTACCGATGAGCGTCTCAGGACACTCGTCATACCCGGTCAGCATGACGTCGATCGCGTCGGAATTTGTCAAGGTGGATGAGGCCAGTGGGTGTTAGGCGGCTTGTTCGGCCTCGGTCGGTTCGGGCTCGGTCTGGTCGGCTGGTTGGTTGATCCACGCCGCGTCGGGGATGGTCAGGATTTTGGGATCTCGGGTGCTGCTGAACCGTTCGGGGTTCCTCTGCCTGGCTGTGGCCAGGACGGCCGACCGCTCGGTGGCTTTGCCGGCGGCGAGGCCGTAGTGGACGTCTGCGGCAGTGTTTAGTCCGATCCCGGTATGACGATGAACATGGTTGTATCCGTGGACAAAACTGGCCATGAAGGTCTTCGCGTCGGCCAGGGAGCCGAAGCGTTCGGGGAACACGGGTGCGAACTTGAGCGTCTTGAACCATGCCTCTGAGTAGGGGTTGTCGTTGGAGACCCGGGGCCGGGAATGGGACCTGGTGACTTCCAGGTCGGACAGCAGCGCGGCGACGGTTTTGCTCGTCATCGACGTGCCCCGATCGGCGTGGACGACCGCCGGGATGCCGTGGATA
>DASRUA010000293.1:0-16376 GCA_035655615.1 Dermatophilaceae bacterium | reverse complement strand
ACAGGTCAGCGTCGCCGGGAGAGTCGCCCGGACGCCGCGCCGCCCGTCGATGATGAAGACGAGGGCCATCGGGACGAGGAGCGCGAGCAGTGGAGTCTGCCGACCCACGATCTGCGATAGGTGGTGCTCGGGCAGCCCGCTCACCGTGGCGAGCGTGGTGATCGGCACCGCGAGGGCACCGAAGGCCACCGGTGCCGTGTTCGCGACCAGCGCGACCACGGCCGCCTTGATCGGCTTGAATCCTAAGGCAATCAGCATGACGCTGGTGATGGCGACGGGGGTGCCGAAGCCGGCAAGCGCCTCCATCAGCGCACCGAAGCAGAAGGCGATGATGACCGCCTGGATCCGTTGGTCGTCACTGACCTTGGCGAATGACCGCCGCAGGACGTCGAAGTGCCCCGTCACCACGGTCATGTTGTAGACCCAGATCGCGTTGATGACGATCCACAGGATCGGGAAGAACCCGAAGACGGCACCCTCGATGCCGGCCATGGAAGCCTGGCCGACAGGCATCGAGTACGCGACGATCGCCACGACAAGGGAGACCCCCAGCGACACCAGCGCCGCCTTCCAGGCAGCCATCCGCAGGACGCCGAGCAGGACGAACAATGTGAGCAGGGGAAGCATCGCCACGAGCGCGGTGAGCGCAAGCGATCCGGACACGGCATCGATAACTGGGCGATACATGGGTCACCTCGTCTTTGGTAGGAGTGTGGTTACGGCTATTTCGCGGAATCAACTGGAGCGGGTGGGGGGACTGCCGTGGGAGCCGCACCGAGGGTCTCGACGGAGAGACCGCGGATCGAGGCGTCGATCACCTCGATGGTGTGGGCGAGCCCGATCCGGCCGCCGCTGCGCTCGACCGATGAGGCCACCTGCATGAGGCAGCCGGGATTGGCCGTGACGAGCATCTGGGCCTTGGTCTGCAGGACGTTCGCCGCCTTGCGGTCACCGAGCTCGCGTGCGGCGACAGGGTTGAGAATGTTGTAGATTCCCGCAGACCCGCAGCACAGGTCCGCGTCGGCGATCTCGCGCAGCTGCAGACCGGGTATGCCGGTCAGCAGCTCACGCGGCTGGGCGCGGACGCCCTGGGCGTGCCCGAGGTGACAGGCATCGTGGTAGGCGATCGTCATCGGAAGCGGGTGCCGGGGCGCCACGGTCCCTCTCTCGTGGAGGAACTCGGAGATGTCACGGACGCCTTCGGCGAACCTCTGGGCTCGTTCGGCATAGGCCGGATCGCCGGCCAGCAGGTCGGCGTACTCCTTCATCGACGACCCGCAGCCGGCCGCGTTGACCACGACCGCGTCGACCCCGGCCCGCTCGAACTCATCGATCAGCGCGCGGGCAAACCCCTGGGCCTCGGTCTCGCGCCCGTTGTGTGCAGAGAGCGCACCACAACAACCCTGGGCCGCTGGCGCGATCACGTCGAACCCCTCAGCGGCCAGGACCCGGGCCGTGGCTGCGTTGACGCCCGGGAAGAACTCGCGCTGGACACAGCCGAGCAGCATGCCCACCGTCCCGCGCCGCTCACCGTGGGCGGGAGTGCGCTCGGGCACGCGTTCCGCACGACCGAGCGTCGGAGCCAATGCCTCCATGGCCGCCAGGGTCGGTGAGATCCGTTGCAGCACACCGGATTTGCGCAGACGTCGGGAGAGTCCGCTGCCTTGGTGAAGCCGCAGCGGTCCGCGCATCAGACGCAGCCGTCGCGGATGGGGGAAGAGCGCGAAGATCGCACCGCGCAGCGCCCGGTCAGCCCTGGGCCGCGCGAACCTGCGCTCCACCTGGGCCCGGGTCGCCTCGATCAGCTTGTCGTACTGCACACCGGAGGGACAGGCCGTGACACAGGCCATGCACCCGAGGCAGGCGTCAAAGTGCTCCACCATCGCGGGGGTCATCGGCTCACCCTCGAGGCCCTCGCCCATGAGGTAGATGCGGCCTCGGGGCGAGTCCATCTCCTCACCCCAGAGCGCGTAGGTGGGACAGGCCGGCAGGCAGAACCCGCAGTGAACGCAGTCGGCAACCAGGGCGGCCGACGGCGGCCGGTGGTCGTCGAACGCAGGCTCGACCGGCGGTGTGGGCACCAGGGACAGCGGTGCGTCGCTGCCCAGCGTTCCGGTCAGGGATGACGCCGGTACACCGGCGTGGTCTGGGTGAGCCATTACACCGGCGTGGTCTGGGTGAGCCATCTAGATTCCTCCGACGAAGCGGCCTGGTGCGAGACGGTTCTCGGGGTCGAACTGACCCTTGACCGCGCGCATGAGCGGCAGTCCGCCGACCGGGCCCCACACGTCGAGGTCGGCCTTGAGGACGCCGGGAGCCTCAAGAACGACGACAGTGCCGCCGAAAGACGGCGCACGTTCACGCATTCCTGCCACCCACCGGGCCAACGCCCGGGCGTCAGCCACACCGGCGAGCCCGACGCTCACCGCGCCCACGCCCACGCTTCCGCGCAGGTGCGCGGTGAGCCCGGTCGCGGCGCAGACGTCGTCCAACGCCGTGAGCAGGTGGGCAAGCCCGGCGATCTGGTGGGTGAGCTTGACCAGCACCCCGCCGTCGACCACAGGCTCAGCGCCCCACCAGCCCGGCGCGTCGTCATCAGCGGTCGCGCCGGCACCCATGAGGTCAAGCGCCTCGGCGGTGCGGCTCCCGACGCCAGGCGGAATCCCTTCCAGCAGAAGACAGAGCGTGGCACCGCCGGACGCGGGCCGGTCCAGCTCGATGGCGGTGGGGACCAGCTGGGAGTGCACTAGCTGCTGCACCAGCGCCGGGATGTCCCGGGGCAGGCCGCTGCCGTCCAGATGGGTGACCGGGACGCTCACCCACCTGCGCGCCTGAGGCAGCGGATGCAGCCGGAAAGCGGCCTGGGTGATCACGCCCAGCGTGCCGAAGGACCCGGTGAGCAGCTTGCCCACGTCGTAGCCCGCGACGTTCTTCACGACCTTGCCGCCGGCGTGGGCGACCACACCGTCGGCCCGGACGAAGGTCACCCCGATGAGCAGGTCACGGACCGGGCCGTGCAGAAGCCGGGTCGGGCCGGTCGCAGCGGTGGCGATCAGGCCGCCGACGGTGCCACCTCGAGCAGGATCCACGCCCAGCCACTGACCGGATCCGGCAAGGTCGGCCTGAAGGTCGTCGAGCCGCCGGCCGGCGCCCACCACGACGATCAGGTCCCCGGCCGCATGCTCGACGAGGGCGTCCATGCGCGTCATGTCGAGCACCAGATCGACGCGCTCGGGCCTGGCCCCCCAGGTGAGCTTGGTCCCCGAACCACGCACCACGACCGCGAGGTCGTTGGCCGCGGCAACCCGCATCACGGCGGCGGCCTGCTCGGTGCTGTCGGGCCACGCGACCCAGCAGGCCGGAATACGGTCCACTGCATCCGACTCGGTGGCCGTGGCCGCGTGGCCTTCCGTTGCGGAACAGAGGTCTTCGAGGATGACATCTCCCATCAGAAGACCTCCGCGAGGCCGGCGTCGGCCAGTGGATGGGCGCCCTTGTGCCGGCCAGGGACCTCACCGCACAAGCGTGGAGTGGGGAAGATCTTGCCCGGGTTGGAGATCGACGAGGGGTCAAACGCACAGCGCACCAGCTGCATCGTGTCGAGGTCGTCGTCGCTGAACATCCGCGGCATGTACTTGGCCTTGTCGGAGCCGACACCGTGCTCACCAGTGATCGAGCCGCCATACTCGATGCACAGATCCACGATCGCGCCGGAGACCTGCTCAGCCCGGTCAGACTCCCCCGGCACCGCGGCGTCGAACAGCACCAGCGGGTGCAGGTTGCCGTCGCCGGCGTGGAAGACATTGGCCACCCGCACGCCCGCCTCGTCCGAGATCGCGGCGATGCGCCGCAGCACCTCCGGCAGCGCTGTTCGCGGGATGACGCCGTCCTGGACAATGTAGTCGGGACTGATCCGCCCGACCGCGGCGAAAGCGGACTTGCGCCCCTTCCAGAACAGCGCCCGCTCCGCGTCATCGGCCGCGATACGGATCTCAAACGCACCGTTGTCGCGACAGAACGCCACCACCTCGTCGAACTGGTGGGCCACCTCTGAGTCCGGACCGTCGAGCTCGACGATGAGCACTGCGCCCGCACCGCCCGGGTAGCCGCAGTGGACCGCCGCCTCCGCGGCCTCGATCGCCAGCGCGTCCATCATCTCGATCGCCGCCGGAATGACCCCGGCCCCGATGATCGCGGACACGGCCGCCCCAGCCTGGTCGGTGTGCGGGAAGGCCGCGAGCAGGGTACGCACCGCCTCAGGCGTGCGCGTCAACCGGACGGTCACCTTGGTGGCGATGCCCAGGGTCCCCTCCGACCCCACGAGCGCGCCCAGCAGGTCGTAGCCCGGTGCGTCGACCGCCTTGCCGCCTATCTGAACGACCTCACCACCGGGGGTCACCAGCTCCAGCCCGGTGACGTGATTGGTGGTGAAGCCGTACTTCAGGCAATGGGCGCCACCGGAGTTCTCGGCGACGTTGCCACCGATCGAGCAGATCTGCTGGCTCGAGGGATCAGGTGCGTAGTAGTAACCCTGCGGCTGGGCAGCCCGGGTCAGCTGGAGGTTGACCACACCAGGCTCGACCACGGCCCGCTGGTTGGCCCGATCGATCTCAAGGATCTCACGCATCCTGGACATCACGATCAGCACGCCATCCGCGTGCGGGAGCGCTCCGCCCGAGAGGCCGGTGCCCGAACCTCGCGCCACGAACGGCACCCCGGCGGCCGCGCACGCCCGGACGACGGCCACAACATGGGCCGTCGTCTCGACCAGCACCACGAGCGCGGGCGTCACCTTGTGTTGCGCCAGTCCATCGCACTCATACGTGCGCAGGCGCTGGTGGTCCGAGATGATCGCGCCATCACCCAGCAGTGGTCGCAGCTGGTCTTGTATGGCCAGCAGATCGCGCGCATCCATGCCTCAGGGCATCCGCGCGTATGCCGGCAGGGTGAGGAACTCGGCGAAGTCGTCGGCGATGGCGACATCCACGAAGGTGGCGCGCGCCTGCACGTAGTCACCCGGCTCCCCGGGCAGCTTGGCGATCTCCTCGTCGACGATGCGCTCGACCAGCTCTCGGGTCACTGTCTCGGAGCTGTCGGCCAGCACGATGTCGTTGTGCAGCCACTGCCACACCTGCGAGCGCGAGATCTCGGCGGTAGCGGTGTCCTCCATCAGGTTGAAGATCGCCACCGCTCCCGATCCGTGCAACCAAGACGCGAGGTACTGGATGCCGACGCTGATGTTGTTGCGAAGCCCGGCCTCAGTCACCTCGCCGGGTGTCGCGGCTACGTCCAGCAGCTGTTCGGCCGTGACCTGAACGTCCTCGCGAAGCTTGTCGAGCTGGTTGGGACGGTCTCCGAGTACTGCGGTGAACGCCGCCTTGCACAACTCGACCATGCCGGGGTGGGCGACCCAGGATCCGTCGAACCCGGCACCGGCCTCTCGGGTCTTGTCGTCCTCGACCTTGGCGAAGGCGGCCTCGTTGACCTCGGGGTCCTTGCTGGGAATGAAGGCCGCCATGCCACCGATGGCGTGGGCGCCGTGCTTGTGGCAGGACCGCACGAGCAGCTCGGAGTAGCTGTTCATGAAGGGAACCGTCATGGTGACCTGCGCGCGGTCGGGCAGCATGAAGTCGCGTCCACGGGTCCGGAACTTCTTGATGACGCTGAAGATGTAGTCCCAGCGACCGGCGTTGAGCCCCGAGGAGTGCTCGCGCAGCTCGTAAAGGATCTCCTCCATCTCGAACGCGGCCGGATAGGTCTCGATCAGGACCGTGGCGCGAATGGTACCCACCGGGATGTCGAGGAGCTCCTGGGCGCGGACGAACACGTCGTTCCAGAGCCGCGCCTCGAGGTGACTCTCCAGCTTGGCGAGATAGAAGTACGGGCCCTTGCCCGTGTCGATCTGGCGCTGGGCGCAGTGGAAGAAATAGAGTCCGAAGTCGACCAGGGCGCCCGACATCGGGTGCCCGTCCACGACGATGTGCTTCTCAGGCAGATGCCAGCCACGCGGCCGGACCACGATCGTGGCGAGGTCCTCTCCGAGCGCATACGACTTGCCCTCGGGCGAGGTGAAGTCGATAGTGCGGTCGAGAGCATCGCGCAGGTTGAGCTGGCCCTCGACGACATTGGCCCACGCCGGGGTCGACGCGTCCTCCATGTCGGCCAACCAGACCCTGGCCCCGGAGTTGAGGGCGTTGATCGTCATCTTGCGGTCAGTCGGACCAGTGATCTCGACGCGACGATCGACCAGGCCGGGCGCCGCCGGAGCGACCTGCCAGTCCCCGTCGCGGATCTCCTGCGTCTCGGGCAGGAAGCCGAGCGTGCCTCCGGCTGCCAGCTTCTCGTAACGGTCAGCACGGACCTGGAGCAGCTCGAGCCGACGAGCATCAAAGCTCCGATGGAGATCAGCCAGGAAGGCCAACGCCGGCCCGGTGAGCACCTCGTCATACCCCTGGCCGTTGTTGCCCGTGATCTGTACGCCTTCGGGGGTGGTCATCGATGCTCCTCGCGTCTTTGCTTCCGAGTGTTATTGATTCCACGATGCGGAATCAATATATTGCACTCCAGAAGAATAGACAGACTCGACGGCGAGGTCAATGCCCCAGGGCTAAGCCCCTCTTGGCTGGGGCTTACCTGAAGCAAGGTCGTCCGAGAGCCGCCGAGCGGCGTCGGCCAGCAGCGGGACGGCCCGAGCCACCAGGTCGTCAGTCATCCGAGGGGCCGGTCCCGAGACGGACAGGGCGATGCGTGACGGGGCCCGGGGCACAGCAACCGCGACACAGCGCACTCCCAGTTCCTGCTCTTCCTCGTCCATGGCAAATCCACGCGCCAGCACCTGCTCCAGCTGAATAGCCAGCACGTCCGGGTCGGTGATGGTGTGCTCGGTGGAGGCCTCCATGCCGGTGCGGCTCAGCAGCGCCTTGACTTCAGCCGGCTCGATCAGGGCCAACAGCGCCTTGCCCACGGCGGTGCAGTGCGGCGAGACCCGTCGTCCCACCTCGGTGAACATGCGCATGGACTTCCGGGACTGGACTTGCCCGACGTACACGATCTGGTCACCTTCCAGGGTGGCCAGGTTCGCCGACTCGCCGAGGCTGTCGACCAGCTCGCTCAGGTAGGGCCGTGCCCAGGTGCCGAGCATGTGCGCCGAGGACTCGCCCAGCCAGATCAGCTTGGGGCCGAGAGAGTACTGGCGGGACGGCTCCTGGCGCAGGTAGCCGAGGTCAACCAGCGTGCGCACGAAGCGGTGGGCCGTGGGTAACGGCAGATGAACCCGTGTCGCGAGCTGGGAGAGCCCCAGCGTCCCGCCCGCGTCAGCCAGCGCCTCGAGGATGCCGAAGGCCCGTTCCAGCGAGTGAACGCCTCCAGCGCGGCGGGGGGCGTTCTCACGGGTATCTGTGTCGGACATTGGGGTCCCTTCGGTCAGCACAGGAGACTGCGCTACCTTCCAACATGCAGAAGGAGATATCCACACTACAGAATCGTGGTTGGCTAGGAGCTGTCGCTACAGGAAGTACACCGGTCACGATCACACCAATCGACGATCACCACACGAAGGGTGACGGCATGCTGACACTGGACGAGGCCATGAGCCTGTGCACCGCCGCGCGAGACGCGGCCAACGAGATCGGGGCACCACCCATGTCGTTCGCGGTCATGGATGCGGGCGGGCACCTGCTCGCGTTCGCCCGGATGGACGGGGCTCCTTGGGTGAGCGCCGACGTCGCGCTCGGCAAGGCGTGGACCTCGGCGGCGTATGGCGTGCCCAGCGCGGCGCAGAAGGAGAAGATGTCGCCGATGCCGAACTTCTCGACTGCCCTCAGCGCGATGACTCACGGCCGCTTCACCCCACAGACAGGCGCAGTCCCGATCTACCGCAGCGGCACGCTTCTCGGCGCACTCGGCGCCAGCGGAGGCACCGGCGAGCAGGACCAGGACATGTGCACCAGGGCCGTCTCCGTCACCGGGTTCAGCATCAGCAGCCATCAACCCGCTGCCGGCTGACCGGCTGACCGGCCGTCGCTGCGCTGCCATCACCGGCGGCGCTGGCAGCGGCCACACCAGAACAGGTTGCGTCCGGCGACGAGCCGGGTGCGAACCGTGGAGCCGCACACGCGACACGGCTCGCCGGTCCGCTTGTAGAGGTAGAAGCGTCGCTCGAAGCGGTCACCGAGGCGCGCCCCGGTGACCGCAGCCGTATGCGCGGCCGCGGTGCCGTCCGCGACCTCGGAGAGGGCGTCGGCGACCTGGTCGTCCATGGTGAGGATCTGGCCGAAAGCCACACCGAGCGGCATCAGCACGACCAGGTCGTCCCAGATGGCCCGCCACGTGGAGGGCCGGATCTCGCAACCGGGCCGTAACGGGTCGACCCGATGGCGGAACAGCACCTCGCACCGATAGACATTGCCGACCCCGGCCAGCACGGCCTGGTCCATCAACAACTCGGCGATCGGCCTGGCGCTGCGCGAGATCCGGCGCAGCGCCAGGTCCGGGTCAGCGTCGGACCGCAGCGGGTCGGGGCCGAGTCGGGCCTGGATCTGGTCGACCTTCTCCGCGGTGACCACGGCACACACGGTCGGACCCCGCAGGTCCCCCACCCACGCGTTGTTCAGCAGCCGGAGCCGCACCTGCCCCTCAACCGGGACCTGGCGATCGCCATCGCCCGCGAGTCTTGGCATGACAGAGAACTTGCCGATCAGTCCAAGGTGGACGTTCAGCCAGCGCTCTCCCTCAAACTCAACGAACAGGTGCTTGCCCCACGCCGAGGCGTCGCCCAACGTCAGTCCATCCAGCAGCGCGGCGCCGCCGGCGAACCTGCCCTGCGGACTTGAGACCTCGAGCGGCGACCCGGCGAACGCATGGTTGAGCCGTATCGCCAGTGCGTGAGTCGTGTGACCTTCAGGCACGGTTCAGCTGGCCTCGCCGCGCGCGGCCTTGGCCCGCTCGACGCTTTGCTGGAGTGCGGCCAGCAGGTCGACAACCTCTCCCCCGGTATCCTGAGGGGCTGGCACCTCGCGCACCTCGCCACCCTCGAGCTTGGCTTTCACCAACGCCTCGACCGCGGCCTGGTAATCGTCCTCGTAGTCGTCCGGGACGTAGTCCCCCGCCAGCGACTCGACCAGCATGTTGGCCATCGCCAGCTCGGCCGGCTTGGCGTCGGTGTCCTGGTCGAGAAGGGCGAAGTCGGGCGAGCGGATCTCGTCCGGCCACAGCATCGTCTGCATGACAATGACGTCGTCCCGCACGCGGAGCACCGCCATGGTCACCCGGGCCCGGAGCGAGACGGTCACGATGGCCATCCGGTCGGCGGCCTTGAGCGCATCCCGCAGCAAGGCGTAGGGCTTGCCGGCCGTCTTGTCCGGCTCGAGGTAGTAGGTCTTGTCGAGCAGCATCGGGTCGATCTGCTCGGCTGGCACGAACTTGTCCACGGCGATCTCGCGGCTGCTGCGAGTCGGCAGGTCCGCCAGGTCCTCATCAGTCAGCACCACCATCCGACCGTCATCGGTCTCGTAACCCTTGGCGATGTCGTCATAGGACACCTGCTCGCCGTCAATGCTGCAGACGCGCTGGTACCGGATCCGGCCGCCGTCCTCGCGGTGCACCTGGCGGAACTGCACATCGTGGTTCTCGGTGGCCGAATAGAGCCGCACCGGCACGTTGACCAGGCCGAAGGACACGGCGCCGCTCCAGATGGCACGCATGTTCAGATCATCCTCCCCGCCCCTTGGTGATGTCATGGTGGGATTGTCATGTCTTCGGGATTGTGATTGTGTCGCGGATCTGACGCCGTCAGGATGGACCAATGCGGCCCATGCTGGCTAGTGCGGGAACGGTGATCCCCCGCGGTCCGGAATGGGTCCACGAGATCAAGTGGGACGGGATGCGCGTGCTGGCCGATGTGGCTGGTGGCCGGCTGAGGCTGTCGTCGCGCAACGAGAACGACGTCACCTCCAGCTTTCCTGAGCTGAGCACCCTGGCCGGCCCGGGGAAGCCCGACAACATGCTCCTCGACGGCGAGGTCGTGGCGCTGGACACCGGGCTCCCCTCGTTCTCGGCCCTCTCCGAGCGCATCCACGTCAGCAGCGACAGGAGGGCGCGCCGCCTGGCGGTCAGCAGGCCGGTCACCTTCATGGTCTTCGACCTGCTTCGCCTGGACGGCGTCGATCTCACCGGGCAACCGCTGGCCCAACGGCGGGCAACCCTGGAGGGGATCGGTCTTGCCAGCCCGCACGCCCAGGTGCCACCGACCTATGACGACGGTCTCGCGCTACAGTCCGCAACGCTGGAGCAGGGTCTGGAAGGTGTCGTCAGCAAGCGACTCACGTCCAGATACCGCCCCGGACGGCGCAGTCCCGACTGGCTGAAGTTCCCACATCGCACGTCGAGGTCTGTGGTGATCGGCGGCTGGCGACCGGAGACCGACAGCGCCCGCAGGCTGGGCGCCGTGCTGGTCGGCCGTCCGACGCCTGACGGACTGATGTATCTGGGGCGGGTCGGAAGCGGTCTGGCGGGCCGTGAACAGGAGCGCGTTCTGAGGGCGCTTCGGGGTCTCAGCGTAGACACCTCGCCCTTTGCCGATGAGATTCCACTCATGGATGCCCAGGGGACAAGCTGGGTTCGCCCGGAGGTCGTCATGGAGGTTCAGTCCCTGGGACTCTCGGCCCAGGGACGACTCAGGCAGCCGACATACCGAGGCCTCCGACCTGACCTGTCGCCCGACGACGTGCACGACGAGGGGTGAGCTGGCTTGCCCAACAGGACAACTCACCCGGTTACCGTGATCGTTGATGGCCGTCGCCTTCAGCTGAACAACCTGGACAAGGTCATGTACCCGGCAACCGAGACCACCAAGGGCGAGGTGCTCAACTACTACGCGACGGTGGCCCGGTTCCTGCTCCCGCACCTCGTCGACCGGCCGGTCACCCGGATTCGCTGGCCGCACGGCACGAACGGACCGTCGTTCTTCGAGAAGAACCTGCCCTCAGGTGCGCCATCCTGGCTGCATTCCGTCGAGGTACCCACCGGCGGATCGCGGTCGCAGAGCGGCAACGACACGATCCGCTACCCCGTCGTGCGCGATACGGCCGACTTGACCTACCTGGTGAACCTCGCCTCGCTGGAGCTCCACGTCCCCCAGTGGCGATTTGGCGCCGACGACCGGCCACGTCATCCCGACAGGTTGGTGATCGACCTCGATCCGGGACCCCCAGCCGGGCTTCGCGAGTGCGCGCAGCTGGCGCTGCTGGTGCGTGAAAGGCTTGCGGGCATCGGGCTGCCCGCGGCGCCGGTCACCAGCGGCGGCAAGGGCATGCAGCTGTATGCCGCGTTGCCAGGCGAGCAGGACTCCGACACGATTCGCGACATCGCGCGAGAGATCGCCCAGGATCTGACCAGAGTGCGACCCGAGCTGGTCGTGTGGAGGATGACGAAGTCCCTGCGCCCTGGCAAGGTCTTGCTGGACTGGAGCCAGAACATCGCCGCGAAGACGACGATCGCCCCCTACTCGTTACGCGGTAAGGAAGCCCCCTTTGTCGCCGCGCCGCGCACCTGGGCAGAGGTCGAAGGCGGCGCGGACAAGCGAGACACCTTGCGGCAGCTGGACATGGACGACGTCCTGGCCCGGGTGGCGAGTGGTAGCGACGTCTTCGCCACCACTCTTTCCCTGCAAACCTAGAGACTGTGCACGCTTCGGGCCAACGAACCTAGGGACTATGCACGGTTTGAGCCGACAAACCTAAGACCAGGCACGGTTTGAGCCGCCAAATCCAGGAACTCCGAGCCGATCAAGGTCATGACAGAACCACAACCGTGCCCTGAACAGGACCGTGCGTCAGCCGTGGGCCTTGTCGTACGCAGCGAGGATGCCGGCGGAGATGCGGCCACGGTCGCTGACCTGGTGACCGTTCTTGCGCGCCCACTCCCGGACTGCACCCAGGTCCCCACGACGCGCACCAGCAGCGCCCCCGGCCTTCCGCGAGCTCTTACGACCCCCGGAACGACGAGCATGGCCCACCCAGGTGGAGAGGTCGCTGCGCAGTTTCTTGGCGTTGGCTGCGGTGAGGTCGATCTCATAAGAGACACCGTCGAGCGAGAAGGATACGGTCTCGACCGCCGTCGTGCCGTCTATGTCGTCAACCAGCATTACCTGAACGCGTTGTGCCATGAGGACTCCCGAATGAGGAACGTTTGCGAGCTGATGACCGGTGTTCACCAGCTGTTTATCGCTCCACCATACGCGACGATCCTCACAATACGGAATCCCGCTCGTCGATATTGTTGGATTGCCCCTCCGGAGAAGCCGAAAACTCTTGATCGGCTTCCCACCTGGAATGCGCGAGCCGCTCACTGCGGTCGCCTTCGAGCATTGCCTTGATGATCACATAGAACAGGAAGAGGACGCCCGCGCTCGGCAGCAGTGCGCCGAGCGCGATCAACACGGAATGCAGGCTCATGTTCACTCCGGCTTCAGCAAGGGGAACAGAATGGTCTCACGGATACCGGCACCTGTGAACAGCATAACGAGGCGATCGATACCCAGACCGAGGCCACCCATCGGTGGTGCGCCATACTCCAGGGCACGCAGGAAGTCTTCATCCAGCTGCATCGCCTCGACATCACCTGCAGCAGCTCTGAGAGACTGCGCTGTCAGCCGATCCCGCTGGATCACCGGGTCGATCAGCTCCGAGAAAGCCGTGCCGCGTTCGGTACCACCGATGATGAGGTCCCAAGCCTCGATGAGATGCGGGTCCTTCCGGTGCGGCCGGGCGAGCGGCTGAGCCGAAGGCGGATAGTCGCAGACAAAGGTCGGTTGAAGCAGTGTCGGCTCGACGATCTCACCGAATAGCTCGACCACCAGCTTCTCGGCTTGCCATTCGGGCTGAACCTGCACATTGTGGCGAGCAGCTATCGCCCGCAGGGTCTGCACATCTGTTTCGGGCGTGACCTCCTCTCCCACTGCCTCGGAAAGACCCTGATAGACAGGCAGCCAGCGCCATTCACCGGCGAGCTGGATCTGCCCGGCGGGAGTGTCGATGACCCGGGAACCGAAAGCATCTGCAGCCGCCAGGACAAGCCCCTGAGTCAACTCGGCCATCGTGTGTTGGTCGCCAAACGCTTCATAGACCTCGAGCATCGTGAATTCCGGGCTGTGCGTGGAGTCAACACCTTCGTTACGGAAGATCCGACCCATCTCGAACACCTTGTCCACTCCGCCGACAACAGCCCGTTTGAGATACAGCTCAAGAGCAATCCGAAGCGACATATTGATGTCGAAGGCATTGAGGTGGGTCGGAAAGGGGCGGGCCGTAGCACCACCATGAACCAGCTGAAGTACAGGCGTCTCGATCTCGATGAACCCGCGGCCGTGCAGACTGTCGCGAATGGCTCGGATAATGGCCGCGCGGTCTCGGACCATGTCACGCGCCTCCTGGCGCACAATCAGGTCCACGTAGCGCTGGCGCACCCGCGACTCCTCGGACAGTTCGCTGTGCATGGTCGGAAGTGGCCGAAGCGCCTTACTCGCCATGACCCATTCATCGGCCAGCACGGAAAGCTCACCTCGTCTGCTCGAGATCACCCGGCCGTGC
The DNA here is from genome assembly GCA_035655615.1 of Dermatophilaceae bacterium. Taxonomy (GTDB): domain Bacteria; phylum Actinomycetota; class Actinomycetes; order Actinomycetales; family Dermatophilaceae; genus UBA4719. The sequence goes on along the minus strand of DASRUA010000293.1, from coordinate 2,790 downwards.
ACGAAGACGAAGTCACCGAGGTCCACATCGGCTTTCCATGCCGCAAGGGACTGCTCACCAACCTCCGCCAGACTGAGCATCGCCTGGAGTCGCGTCCCATCGCCCTCCTGGAGGGTCGCGAAAGCCAGTTTGCCGGTGTTGCGAATGAAGACCACCCGACCCACGACGCCCACCACGTCCTGGGTCTCCTCGGCAGTCTGCAGGTGACCGTAGGCCTCGCGCACCTCGGTGAGGGTATGCGTGCGAGGCACGCCAACGGGATACGGCTCCCTGCCCTCCGCAAGCAGGCGAGCCCGCTTGTCCCGGCGGACACGCATCTGCTCGGGCAGGTCGATCTCGGGTACCTCGGACGCTCGGGTGTCACTCACCCGGCAAGGCTACCCAGCGCCGCGGTACCGGCGAACCAGGAGTCGCCAGTCGCGAGGTCGGCCAAGTCCGAGGCCGGCGAGATTGCTGCCTAGAAGAGAGCGGCGCCACTGACCTCCAGCTCGAGATCGAGCAGCTGCTTCTTGCGGTCGAGGCCCCCGCCATAACCGGTGAGGTTGCCGTTCGAGCCAACGACGCGGTGGCACGGGATGACGATGCCGATCGGGTTCTTCCCGTTCGCCAATCCCACCGCACGAGCGGCACCTGGCGACCCGATGCGTTCGGCAAGCTGGCCGTACGACTCGGTCTCGCCGTAGGGAATCTCCTGCAAGGCGGCCCACACCCGTTGCTGGAACCCGGTTCCGCGTGGCGCCAAGGGCACGGTGAAGCGCGTGAGCGTGCCGGCGAAGTAGGCGTCAAGCTGATCGGCTGCGCTCTTGAGCGGCTCAGCCCGCCGACCACGCCGGTCGAGCTCGCCGAGCTCGTCGTCAGCGGGGCGATGCCGCTGCAGGTCCATGTACAGTCCGACGATCGCGCCATCCTGCGCGACCAGGGTCAGCGCACCAACGGGGCTGTCGATCACGGTGTGGCTGCGCATCAGGCGGCCTCCTCCTCAGGCATGTGATTGATCGGATGTTCCCCGGTCGCCCAGAGGTACTGCACGGCATACGAACGCCACGGGCGCCAGAGGTGTGAGTGGTCGGTGAGCGCCCTCGGGGTGACCGGCAACCCGAGCTTCGCGGCGGCAAGCTTGATCCCGAGGTCAGCGGCAATGAACGCGTCGGGATCGCCCAGGGATCGCATCGCGATGCTCTCGACCGTCCATGGCCCGAAGCCGTGCAGGGCGTTCAGCCTGGTCCTCGCCTCGCGCCAGTCGGCACCGACGCCCAGGTCGAGCTGTCCCTTCGCCAGGGCCTCAACCAGGCCCATCAGAGTGCGCCGCCGTGACTGAGGCATGGCGAGATGGGACGGATCCATCGCGGCCAGAACATCCGGGGTGGGGAACAGGTGCGTCAGGCCACCACGCGGATCGGAGACCAGGTCGCCGTATGCGCGGACCAGTCGCCCCCCATGAGTGCGCGCGGCTGCCGTCGAAACCTGTTGCCCCAGAACGGCTCTGACGGCGAACTCGGCCGGGTCCACCGTCCTCGGAACCCGCCGACCGGGGTTGTTCGCGATGAGCTCTGCCAACCCCCGGTCTTCGGACAGGACGGCGTCGACAGCCTCAGGATCGGCGTCAAGGTCGAGCATCCACCGGCACCGGCTGATCGCGCTGGTGAGATCGCGCTGGTCGGTGAGCGAGATCTGACAGGCCACGTGGTCCGGGGTTGGTCGCAACGCGACGATGGCGTGACCGTGGGTCAGCCGGATCGTCCGGCGGTAGGCTCCCGCCCGCCACTCCTCCACCCCCGGAACGGCAGTCGCCGCCAGGTGACCGAACAGGTTGTCCGGGCAGAAGGGCTTTCGGAAGGGCAGACGAAGCAGCAGGGTGCCTGTAGCCACGGAGGGCGTCACAGTGCCCGCGGTCGCAGGAGGCAACACGGTACCTGCGGTCAGGGAGGGCGACACGGTACCCGCGGTCGCGGAGGCGAACTGCGGCATACCCCTGCCGGCCTGCTGACCTCCCCCGCGGGTGGCTCCGGCGCGCAGGTCGGTCGGAGACTGGGCGAAGACGATTTGAACGGTGTCGTTGAACGCGCGGATGCTGGCAAACCCCGCAGCGAAGGCGACATCGCTGACGGGCAGGGCGCTGGTTTCGAGGAGGACTCTTGCGGTCTGGGCCCTCTGGGCTCTCGCCAGAGCCAGTGGGCCGGCGCCAACCTCGGCACTCAGCTCGCGTTGGATCTGGCGCACGCTGTAACCGAGCCGACTGGCCAGCCCGGTCACTCCCTCACGATCAACGACACCGTCCGCGATCAGCCGCATAGCGCGCGCAATCAGATCTGAGCGAACGTTCCACTCGGGCGATCCGGGGCTCGCATCGGGGCGGCAGCGCTTGCAGGCCCGGAAACCCGCCTGTTGTGCCGCGGCCGCACTGGGGTAGAAGCGCAGGTTCTTGAGATGTGGCCGGGCAGGGCAGCTCGGGCGACAGTAAATGCCGGTGGTCACCACGGCGCAGAAGAACCACCCGTCAAAACGTGCGTCCCTAGACCGTATGGCGCGCTCGCAAGCTTCCGCGTCCTTGTGCATGTGCATCAGGATGCCTCGTTCCGACGGTCTGGACTAGCGAGAATACGACATCATCGACGGCGACCTTTCTTGGCCACAGTGAGATTGCCTGCACTTCCGGTTGTCGGTCATGGGGGCTATAGTAGAACACATGTTCGATAAGTTCTCGCAGGCTCTCGCGTTGATGCGTGAGGCCTTCGAGGACGCCCAGGCCGGGTCGGGGTCCTTGCCGTGTGTGGATCTGGCCGCGGAGGT
>DASRUA010000292.1:0-33120 GCA_035655615.1 Dermatophilaceae bacterium | reverse complement strand
CGCGAGCTCACGCAGCGAGTCCTTGGTGCAGATGTCGACGACTTTGCCGTACTCGGGCTTCTCGGTGTAGTCCATGATCCCGGGGTGCTCGCGGAACTGGCGCCGCACCTCGAAGACGATGGCCCCTGCAGCGCGTGTCACGGCGTTGATGGCCAGACCGGAGAACAGGAAGACGACCGAGGCCCCGATAAGCAGACCCACCAGCGTGCTCGGTGTGACGATCTGCAGGTCGAACTGCGACTTGATGCGGTCACTCGGGAAAGCCGTGAGCTTGTCTGCGACGGCGATCTTGGTGAGCGCGGTCTGCCATGCGTCGGTGTACGACCCGAACAGGGCGGTCGCGGCCAGCACGGCGGTGGCAATCGCGATGCCCTTGGTGATGGCCTTGGTGGTGTTGCCGACCGCGTCGAGCTCGGTCAGGACCTGAACTCCGTCGCCGTGCACGTCACCAGACATCTCGGCGATGCCCTGAGCATTGTCCGAGACCGGCCCGAAGGTGTCCATCGCGACGATGACGCCGACGGTGGTCAGCAGACCACAGCCGGCCAGGGCGATCAGGAACAGCGACAGGACAACGGATCCGCCGCCGATCAGGAAGGCGAGATAGACCGCCGCAGCGATGATGATCGTGGTGTACACCGCGGACTCGAGACCCACGCCGATGCCGGCCAGCACAACGGTGGCAGCTCCGGTCAGCGAGGTCCGGGCAACGTCCATGGTGGGGCGCTTGTCGGTGCCGGTGAAGTGTCCGGTCAGCATGAGGATGATCGCGGCGAGCGCAATACCGATGAAGACTGCCAACGTTGCCGCGATACGCGGGTTCAGCGTCAGGAAGAACAGCTTGCTGCCGTCAAGTGCCGCAATTGCGGTGTTGGCGCCAACGAGGTCAGCGAACTTGGCCGGCAGGTAAACCCAGGCAGCAACTGCCGAGAGCACCGCCGAGACTGCCGCCGAGATGAAGAAGCCGCGGTTGATGGCAACGAGGCCGTTCTCGCCCGGGCGAGGCTTCGTGATGAAGACACCCATGATCGCGGTCAGAGCGCCGATCGCCGGAACGATCAGCGGGAACACCAGGCCCTGCTCGCCGAAGGCGGCCTTGCCCAGGATGAGCGCGGCGACCAGCGTCACGGCATACGACTCGAAGAGGTCGGCTGCCATGCCGGCACAGTCACCGACGTTGTCACCCACGTTGTCCGCGATCGTCGCGGCGTTGCGCGGGTCGTCCTCGGGGATTCCGGCCTCGACCTTGCCGACCAGGTCGGCGCCGACGTCAGCGGCCTTGGTGAAGATGCCACCGCCGACCCGCATGAACATGGCCAGCAGTGCCGCACCGAACCCGAAGCCCTCGAGCACCGAGGGGGCGTTGCCCTTGTAGATGAGCACCACCGAAGAAGCACCCAGCAGGCCCAGGCCCACCGTCAACATGCCGACCGTGCCACCGGTGCGGAAGGCGATGCGCATGCCCACGTCGCGCCCGGAGTCGTTCGCGGCCGCGGCCACGCGCACGTTGGCCTTCACCGCCAGGCTCATGCCGAAGTAGCCGACCGATGCGGAGAACAGCGCACCGAGCAAGAAGTAGCCCGAGCGTCCCCAACGAATCCCTGCAGTATCTGCAGGCAGGATCAAGAGCAAGAAGAAGACGATGACCACGAAGACGGACAGCGTCTTGAACTGGCGGGCAAGATAGGCGTGGGCGCCCTCTTCGACGGCATCGCCGATCTCTTGCATCTTTGCGGTACCGGGGTCAGCGGCGAGAACCTGCTGACGGAACATCACACCCATGGCCAAGGCCACGAGAGCGATCACGGCGACCACGATCACCAGGGTGAGGTTCGTGCCGGTCAAGGTAAGCGGTGCTGGTTCGCCAATGGCGCGGATAAGGCCTGGCATTCAATCCTCCTGTAAGGACAAGCGGGAGATCACACTCGAGCTTGCGCACAACGGACTCGCGTGGTGTGTGACCGGCGAATCCCCATCGATGCGCGACAACGCAGCCGCCGGGGCGGGTGTGGTGCGGCACATTGTAACCCGCAGAGGGTGCGCGCTCTTTCCGGCGTGACGTGCTTCGCGCCACGCTGGGTGCGTCAGGCGGTCGTGGTCTGCGTCAGGCGGTCGAGGCGGTCGCAGCCAGAGCGTCATCGACGCTTGGGAAGATCTGAAAGACCTTATCGAGGCCTGTGATCGAGAACACACTGAGAATGCGATCGTTCGAGCACACCAGGCGGATGGTGCCGTTGGCGGCCCGTACCAGCTTGAGGCGCCCGACCAGCACGCCCAAACCGGTCGAGGCCATGAACGTGACGCCCCCGAGATCGACCACCAGATCGGTGCGCCCCGACGAGATGTGCTCATCGAGATGCTCACGCAGCACCGGTGCCGTGTAGACGTCGATCTCGCCGCCCACATGCACGACGGTTGCCCCGCCGCGAACCTCGCTGGTGATGGAAAGATCCACGTCGCACTCCCCACGTCGTCATCGGACGGCCACTCCAAAGTCACACTAGCCCCGTCGCGCAACCGGAGGCATAGGTTTGTTCGATGCCCAGCGATCCTCGTCGAGCGACCCGGCGGGCCTTCGACCCCGCGGAGGCTCTGACCCGTCTGTCCAGCGGGCGGCGCACGGAGCGACTCGTGCACGTTCACGAGGTGCCGGCCCGCCGTGAACAGGTGGCGCCATGGCCCGAATGGGTTGCCCCGGAGGTCCATTCCGCCTTCAGCACGTCAGGCATCACGGAGCTGTGGTCGCACCAGCGCGAGGCTGCGGACGGCGCCCATGACGGCAACCATGTGGTCATCTCCACCGGCACCGCGTCGGGCAAGAGCCTCGGCTATCTCATCCCCGTGCTCTCCGACGTCATCGATGGTGCGACCGCCTCATCCGGTCGAGGCGTCACCGCGCTCTATCTGAGCCCGACCAAGGCACTGGCCGCCGACCAGCTGGCACGCCTGACCGCCCTTGCCATCCCCGGGCTGCGGGCTGCGACCTACGACGGTGACACCCCGCCGGATGAGCGCCGCTGGGTTCGCGACCACTGCCAGTACGTCCTGACCAACCCCGATCTCTTACATCACTCCCTGCTACCCGGTCACGCTCGATGGGCTCCGTTCCTGAGGTCCCTGCAGTACGTCGTGATCGACGAATGCCATGTCTACCGAGGGATATTCGGCTCGCACCTGGCTGCTCTGCTTCGCCGCCTGCGCCGGGTTGCCGCACACTATGGCGCCTTCCCCACCTTCATCCTCGCGAGCGCGACGGTCGCCGACCCTGAAAGCCAGGCCAGTGCCCTGATCGGTATGCCGGTCCGGCCCGTCACTCTCGACGGATCGCCCCGGGAGTCGATGACGTTCGGCTTGTGGGAGCCCGGTCTCGTGCTCGGCGGCGGGGGCAGTGATGTTGACAAGCTCGATGCGCCCCATCGGCGCAGCGCGGTTGCCGAGACCGCCGACCTGTTGGCGGACCTCGTGGTCGACGGCGTACAGACCGTGGCATTCGGTCGCTCCCGGGCCGGAGTCGAGGCGGTCGCGGCAAGCGCACGACGGTCGCTCAGCGGGGTGGACCCGGCGCTGGGACCCACGGTCGCGGCCTACCGCGGTGGATATCTGCCGGAGGAGCGCCGGGAGCTGGAGGGACGCCTGCGATCGGGAGCTCTGCGCGGTCTGGCGGCTACCAATGCACTGGAGCTGGGTATTGATGTGAGCGGGCTTGACGCGGTGCTGATGGCGGGCTGGCCCGGGACCTGCGCCTCCCTGTGGCAGCAGGCCGGTCGTGCCGGACGCAACGGATCCCCGTCCCTGGCGGTCCTGATCGCCGGCGACGACCCGCTGGACACTTATCTGGTCCACCATCCGGAGGCGTTGTTCGACCGGCCGGTGGAGGCTGCCGTCCTCGATCCACAGAACCCCTACGTCCTCGCCCCGCATCTGGCCGCCGCCGCCGCGGAGCTGCCGCTCACTACAGCCGATGAGCTGGTGTTCGGGCCGACCATGGTTGGCCTGCTCGAGGTGCTCGTGGCTCGTGAACTGCTGCGGCGGCGACCGGGCGGGTGGTACTGGACGCGACCTGAACGAGCCACCGACCACGTCTCGCTCCGTGGCACCGGTGAGACGGTGCGAATTGTCGAGCGGTCGACGGGACGTGTCCTCGGCACCGTCGACGGGTCGGCAGCCCACTCGAGCGTCCACACCGGGGCGGTCTATCTGCATCAGGGCCAGCCCTTCGTGGTCGCCCACTTTGACGTCGAGGACTCCGCCGCGATCGTCGTGGCCGGCGATCCTGGGTGGTCCACCCGGGCACGGTCCGTGAGCGCGTTCGACATCGGTCACGTCGAGCAGTCCCAGGCCTGGGGCCCGGTCGAGCTGTGTTTCGGCAGCGTGGACGTGCGCTCTCAGGTGACGTCGTTCCTGCGAATGCTGCCCGGCGGGGAGGTGCTGGGAGAGCATCCCCTCGACCTGCCGGAGAGATCCCTGCACACCAAAGCTGTGTGGTGGACCATGACAGAGGAGATGCTGGATGAATCGGGGATCCCCGCGAGCAGCATCCCGGGGGCCGCCCATGCTGCCGAACATGCGGCCATCGGCATGTTGCCACTGGTGGCCACATCGGATCGTTGGGACATCGGCGGTGTATCGACCGCGCTGCATCCGGACACGGGTCGCCCGACGATCTTGGTCTATGACGGTCATCCCGGAGGCGCCGGATTCGCCGAGCGAGGGTTTCGTGCCGCCAGGATCTGGCTGACCGCGACGCGGGACGCGATCCTGGCCTGCGAGTGCGTGAACGGATGCCCTTCGTGCGTGCAGTCCCCCAAGTGTGGCAACGGCAACGAACCCCTGGACAAGGAAGGCGCCATCTCGTTGTTGACGGCCGTTCTGGCCGGGTCACCACCTGCGGCAGACGCACCGCCTGAACGTCCGGAAGCAGGCCAGATACGAGAGAATGGGTATCATCACCACCCGTGACACCGTCACAACTTGGCCGCTGAGGCTGCTCGACCCGTGAACACTGGAGGCTTCTGTCGTGATTGCGCTCGGTTTGGCACTAACCCTGGTCGCTGCGGGCGCCACTGTCTTTGCGTGATCGCCTCGGCGAGCTCCTCAGCGGCGATCGCGTTGACCGCATTCGGCGTCACCGTCTCGGCTTCACCCGTGGACCTGTTCATTGCCGGCGCTCTCTCGGTGGTCCTGCTCGGCCTCGGGTTCGCCCTGATCAGCCGGGGAACCCGCCGCTCCGCAAGAACGCACAAGGAGCTCAAGCAGCTGCGCAAGGACAAGGCCATCACGGCCACAAAGGCCGCAGCCGACCGTGAAGACTCCGGCGACGTCGCAAAGGACAGCGCAGCCGACAGAACCCGCAAGGGCGCGGACAACGACACAAGCAAAAGCACAGTCAATGCCGAAAGCAAGAGCACTGCCGACTCAGCTGGCAAGGGCACGGAAGCGCCGCCCTCGAACGGCGCTCGGACGCCGGGCGCCACTCCGTAGTCTGACCAGTCCTGATGCCATGGCCGCAGTCTGACAGTCCTGATGCCATGGCCGCCGGATCTTCGCCTCATCGCGAGACGCCCAGCCCCCCGCTCGGGCCAGGCCCGGCTCGTGACCGGGCGGTCGCAACTCCAAGACCCTGAATTCCGGCCGGGACGGCGATGCTGAGTCGCACCTCCGTTCCGTCGGCGACGCACCGCTGCATCTGACCGTGGTTGGCCGTGGCGACCTGAGCCGCGGACTGGCAGGCAGCGGCAGGTGGGTCGCCGCGCAGCAACACACCCGCCGCTGCGAGTGCTGCAAGGTCGGCTGCCGTCCGGGCACGATGGCTTGCCAGAACAGCGCTGGCCAGCAAGAGCCCCGAAACCGTCAGCATCAACACCGCCGCGATCACTCCGAGCATGATGACGGTGGCGGATCCGTGTTCATCCGGCAGTCGTCGCCTGATGCCCGACGAAGGAATCACTGCTGGACGTCCGAGGGCTCGCGAGCTGCCGTCGCAGTAGAGCTCGCACGCAGCCACGCGGGGAGCAGACTCCCCGCTACCCGGGGTTCGGACACCACCGAGACCCGCACGAAGTCACCTGACGTATCAATCGAGACCAGCGCCTCTGACGGAGCGGCGCGGCGGGTAACCAGGATCACCGCACCACGGCTATCCCCCCGGGATGCGGCACGAGCCCCCGCCCGCGCCGCATCCACACACCTGATCTGGTCCAGGGCCAGCCCCAATGCGCCCAACGACAGAGCGAGGACGAGCACGACGGCTGGCAGCACGACCGCGAACTCAGCCGTGACCATGCCGCGGTCGCCAGACCCCGGCGGGCAGCCCGCGACCTTCGACAGGCAGCCCTCGACCTTCGACAGGCAGCCCGCCAGGTTGGGCGGGCACGGCCTGGCCAAACCCCGATGCGCCGAGCGCGACCGACTCCGCAAAGCCAACATCAGGATGCAATCGACAGCGCAGACGTGATGAGGTTGGACAGTGCCGACTTGATCGCACCGGAGCGAACGACGGCCAGCAGAGTCGCCGCGAACGCGCAGGCGGCGAGCGTGCCGACGGCGTACTCGGCTGTGGTCATCCCCTCCTGCGCCCGATACCTCAACCGATCGAACCGGGTCGTCAGCGTCCGGCGAATGTCACGAGAGTGATTCTGTGCGTGCAGCTTGCTTGTCACCGTGAATCTCCATTCCTTGAGTGATCAGTGAGTCCTGAACATGGCCGTGGGTGCGTCTGGGACAGCACCGTGTCACTGGCTGGCGAGCACCTGTTGAGCGAGAGCCAGCACGATCGGCATGACTGTGGTGAGGATGAAAGCGGGCAGAAACACCAGACCGAGAGGCAGCACGATGCGGATTCCCAAAGTCGCCGTTGCCACCTCGAGCCTTTGTCGTTCGGTACGACGAACCTCATCGGCCGCGCCGACCAAGGCATCGGCCGGGGGCACTCCGGCCGATGCCGCCATCCGCAGAGCCCTGGCCGCCGGCTGCCAGGCAGAGGGGACGCTCGCCCAGGCGGTGGCATCCTCGACACCCCAGCGACCAGCTGCGGCAACGGTCTTCAGGTGCAGTCCCAGGGGGCCACCAACGCGGACTGCCACGGCCTCCATCGCTTCAACCAGACCGACCCCTCCTCGCAAGGTCATGGCCAACAGGTCGATGACACCAGCCACCTCAGCGACCGCCACGACGGTTCTCATGACCCCGGCATCCGCGTTCGCGCGTGCGCCCACTCGATCCTGGCCGCCTGCGGAGCGGCCCGGCGCCGAAGCGCTGGCTGAGTAGGCGCTGGGCCAGACGAGAATCGCCGCCACGGTCAACGACATCACCACGATGTTGACGCCAGCCATGTTGACGCCAGCCATGCTCAGGTCAGCGATGCTCATGCCATGACCGGCCCTCGCGCCACTGCACGTACCAGCCGGTGCACCCACCAGCGACCGACTCCCGCCAGACACAACCCCAGCACCAGGCTGCTCTGCGTCAGCTGTGAGCCTCCATAGAGCTCTCCCGGCCCGATGCCCAGAACCAGCGCCAGCAGGGGGCCTCCGACCGGCAGAACCGTGAGCACGTTCACGGTCGCCTTGGCTCCGGCCACAGCACCGGCCAGACGTCGTTCATGGGCGATTCGAGCCTCGAGCAGCCCAGCGGTGGTTCGCACCGCCTGGGCAAGGGGGACACCCATGTCCTCGGTGAGTGACCATGCCTGCGCCAGCAGAAGCAGCTCCGCTGAACCCGCCGACTCGGCTGCCCTGCGCCACAGAGGCCCCAGGGTGGCACCCTCGGCCCCTGCCGTCGCTATGTCGCTGACCAGTGCGGCCAGTGGGTCCCGCTGACCAGAGCCGGATCGGGCATCGGCCGCGATCCGCAAGGCCGGGGCCGGAGGTATCCCTGCCTCCAGAGCCGGGGCAACGGTCTCGAGCAGCCCCAGCAGGTCCTGGGCAGTCACCCCTGCGGCCGAGCCCGGCAGGTAACCTCGCATACGTTCCCTGGCCGAGGCGATCACAGACCTCGGACCTGGCACGGAGTCTGATGACCCGCCGGGCAGGATCGCCAGGCGCCGCCGGCCGAAGCGTTCGGGCCACAGCAGGATCCCCGCGGAGGCGAAGAAGGCCACCAACACACTCACCGGACCAGCTCGGAATCGGGGTTCAGCAGCCCGCCAAGAACCGGAAGCACAGCAAGGTCCGGAAGCTCAGCAAGGTCCGGAAGCTCAGCAAGGTCCAGCAGTCTGGCTAGAGCTCGCCAGGCCGGTCCCGCTGCCGATTCGCCATCGGCGCCTCTGACGAGTGCCGACCTCACCTCGGGTCTGCCGTCCGCTCCTCGCGCCAGAACGGCCACCGTGTCCACGAAACGATGACCTGAGCTGCGGCGAAGATGCACCACGACCTGGACCGCGCTCAAGAGCTGTGCATGCACGGCCGTCGGACCGAGGCCGGCCAGCGCGCCCAAGGCCTCGAAACGGGCCACGACGTCGGCAGCGGTATTCGCGTGCAGGGTTCCGCATCCGCCCTCGTGACCGGTGTTGAGGGCAGCCAGCATCTCGCGTACCTCTGCGCCGCGGACCTCACCCACGACGAGACGATCGGGACGCATCCTCAACGACTGACGCACCAGTGAGGTGAGCCCGATCTCGCCCCGACCTTCGACGTTGGCTGGCCGCGATTGCAGCCGGACGACGTGCGGGTGGACGATGGCGAGCTCGCGCACGTCCTCGACGATGACAAGCCGCTCGCAGACATCGACCTCGCCGAGCAGAGCGCCCAGCAGGGTGGTCTTCCCGCTACCTGTGCCGCCACTGACGACGAAGGAGCAGCGGTGGCTCACCAATGCCTTGAGCACGTGCAGCCAGGCTGCGCCGAACATGCCCCACTGGGCCAGCTCGACAAGGCTCGGGGCCACCTGGCGCGGGACACGCAGGCTGATGTGGGAGCCCTCAACCGCGATGGGCGGCAGCACGGCATGCAGGCGGACCCCGCCGGGAAGCAACCCGTCGACATACGGGCTGGTGTCATCGAGGCGGCGACCGGCGAGCCCGGCCAGACGCACGGCAAGTCGGCGAACCGCTGTCTCATCCCCGACCTCGCAGTCCGCGCGGGTCAGTCCGTCGCCTCGATCGACCCACACCCCCGAACCCGCATTGACCAGGACATCGGTGACCTGCGGATCGGCGAGCAACGGCTCCAGCGGGCCGGCCCCCAACACCCGGGCGGCCAGCTCACTGCGAGCCACGAGGGCACCTGTCTCCCCGAGAACGACCGCCTCACCATCGAGAACCTGCGCCACCAACCCCAAGGTCGGAGCCCTGCCCGCCCTGATCTGCGCCCACATGGTGGGTGACACGCTCACGAGACATCTCGTCGCGCTTCGGAGACACACCGCGCCAGCACGGTGTCGGCCGCAGCAGCTAGTGGCCCCTTGGCGGAGCTTCCAGGCGGTATGCCGTGGAGCATGTCGGCCGCCAGCGACGGTTCCTCACGGACCAGGGTCAGAAGAGGCAGGTCCAGCGCTCCTGCCACCGTGTCTGCGAAATGACTGCCCTTGCCGCTGGTGCGCAGACAGAGCCATACGTCCGGACATGCCTGGATCAGATGCTCGGCAATCGCGCTGGCTCCCGCCAGATCACAGATGCGCGACCCGGCGAGCAGAACCATCGCGTCAACGGAGGGGGCCAGAGCCGCAAAGATCTCATGATCGGGGCGCGGGAGGTCGACCACAACAACATCCGCCGCCACACTGAGCGCAAGGAGCACCTCCCGGACTATCTCGGCGGCCAGCGACACGTCCCGTGAGCGATCGAACGAGAGAACACCCGCTCCGTCAACCGACGGCAGGCGCCGCAACAGCTCAGGACCATCAATGCGCCCCCTGGCCCCAGCCAGATCAGGCCAGCGCACACCGCGATCCAGTTCGAGGCCGAGTGTGACGTCGAGTCCCCCGCCGAGCCGGTCGCCGTCCAGGCAGACCGGACGCAGGCCAGCCCGTGCTGCGCGGACCCCGATGGCCGCAGTGAGCACCGAGGCACCGACGCCGCCTGATCCGCCAACCACTCCGATGATGTGTGCCGTATTCATGCCACCAGAGTCGCCCCGACCTCAGCCGGCGATCCCGAACTCCCGCCGACCTGTGGACTGTGTGACGAACCACCCAGGGGTTGTGGACTGTCAGATATCGCGGAGAAGGCAAATTGCGGGGAGAATAGGGACGGCCCCCGACGGGGGACATCGGGGGCCGTCGACGCTCCAGACTCCGGGGGGAGGAGTTGGTGCGCCGGCACACTCAACCCCGAGGGGGAATGTGCATAACCAAATGATGAGCCTTTTAGGTGGCCGATTGCAAACGGCGCGCAAACCGCGCAGGTGGCGAAGCCCTCAAGAAGATGGCACCCCGCGAGCGGGGTGCCATCTGACCGCGAGACTTGCGAGTTACCAAGCGTGAATCTACTAGTCGCAGTGGGACAAGCCCGCCACGATCGGTCCATCAGTGGACTGCCCGCGCGTGGGTGCCCGTTCATCTCGCGGGGCCGTCGGACTCTCGTCCGTCGACCTACTTACTGTCTACTCCCATTCAGCGGCAAAGAAAAGTCTTGACTTTCAAGCGGATTGGGGGGCCACGTTGGCGTCAGCGACGGCTCAGGTGAGGCGACCTGCGAGCACCGCGTCCGCGATACGGCCACCTTCCCCAGCCCCGGCCACGATGGCCCCGGCGCAGTGCCTGATCCACAGCGCAACGCCCTGCGGTGAGCCCGTGCCGTATGCCGCGAGCGCGCCCAAGTAGGCCGCCCCGCCACCTGCACCATGGCCCAGCTCGACGACCGCGACCCCGGTCGGATCCAACCCGCTGACCTGGATGATCGCGCGCTCCATCGCCCGGGCGACCAGCCCGTTACCGCGTACGAACGGTCGCACGGTCGCGATCTCCGCATGCACCAGGGCCGCCACCACGACCGCAGGAGAGTCCTTGTCGCAGAGTAAGAGCTCCACAACTCCTGAGAGCCGCTGTCTGACGACGGCCTCGTCGGGCGAAGGACCGAGATCCGAGAACTCTCGCGAGATCTCTCCGTCCTGCCGAGGGCGGCCGACCTGTGACTCGGGAAGCAGGTGACCAGCCGCGGCGGCATGGACCCGGGCGAGCGCCTGGGACGGGGCAGTGACAACCATTGCGCGAATGTGCTCGGTCTCGGCTGTGGCCCGCACCGCTCCCTGCAGCGTGGCCTCGAGCGGGTCAGGACTCTGGGGCCATGCCGTGGCGCCGCGCATGAGATCGCGAACCAGGTCCAGGTCCATCTCGGCACCTTCGAGGGCGGCACTCTCCCGGGCACCCCGGACGCGCGATTCCGCTGCCGCTGAAGGGACTCGACGCCGCAGCGCCTCATGCCAGCGCAGCTGCGTGCAGGCTTGCCGCGCGGCATCGGTCGCCTCGGCCACTCCTGGCAGGGCCGACAGCGAGACAAGGGAATCAGCAATGGTGGACACACCTGGCAGCCTAGAGTTCGCCACGTGCCCCATTCCCTCGACCTACCCACACTCGTCATCGTCATCGTCGCGCCGATCACCCTGATGACCCTGGCCTGGGTCTTCACCAGAGCCGGCCGTCGTCGACGGGAGTTCGGCTCCCCGGTCGACCGCAAGACCTACGACACCCTCCACACGGCATCGCTGGCCTCCAAGCACCTTCGCGACGGTCTCACAGCGCAGGGCGCATCCAAGGCGGCCAAGCACCTGCGAGCCATGTTGGGCACCCAGGCAATCGCCCTGTGCGACAAGGACTCCACGCTCGCCTGGGACGGCACAGGAGCCCATCATCGAGACCAGGTGGGGCCGCACGCCGGTGAGGTTCTCTCCTCCGGTCGCACAGTGGTCCTCGAGGCCAGGGAAGTTGCCTGCGGAGACCCGACCTGCCTCATCCGGAACGCGATCCTGGCACCGGTCGTCTCCGAAGATCGCGTTGTCGCAGTACTGGCGGCCTACGGACCGAGCGCCTCCGCCGGCTTGGTCAGGGCGACAGAGGAAGTTGCCGGGTGGGTGTCAACACAGGTCGAGCTGGCCGAGCTGGGACGTCAGCGGTCCCGTGCCATGGAGGCCGAGCTGCGAGCGCTCCGGGCCCAGATCAGCCCGCACTTCATCTACAACTCCCTTGCCGCCATCGCCTCGTTCGTCCGCACCGACCCCGACCGGGCCCGTGATCTTCTCCTGGAGTTCGCCGACTTCACCCGCTACGCGTTCCGTCGCGGCGGGGCGTTCACGACCCTGGCAGAGGAGCTGGGCAACATCGAGCACTACCTGGCGCTGGAGAAGGCTCGTTTCGGGGACCGGTTGCAGATCTCACTCCGGGTGGCGCCCGAAGTGCTCTCCATCGCGGTGCCATACCTGGCGATCCAGCCGCTGGTGGAGAACGCGGTCCATCACGGCCTGGAGTCCAAGGAGGGCGTGGGGCACGTCAGCATCACCGCCAGCGACCGGGGTTCCGAGGCGGAGATCGTGGTCGAGGACGATGGCGTCGGGTCCGACCCCGACGTGGTGCGCGCGGTTCTGGCCGGAGCACAGGAAGGCGACAGCGTGGGCCTTGGCAACGTCGACGCCCGGCTGCGCCAGGTCTATGGCGACGACCACGGTCTCGTGGTCGAGACAGCGCCGGGAGCAGGCACCAAGGTGACCTTCCTTGTGCCCAAGTTCGCACCCGGCATACGACCCTCGCCGTAGTCTGAGCATCATGTCCGAGCAGACGACCCCACCGAAGACCGGTTTGCGGGCCCTGGTGGTTGACGACGAGGCCCCGGCGCTGTCCGAGCTGACCTACCTGTTGCGCCATGACAACCGGATCGGCGACATCAGGACCGCGTCCAACGGGGCCGACGCCCTGCGCGCCCTGGACTCCGCTCCCGTCGACGTGGTGTTCTGCGACATCAAGATGCCCGGTCTTGACGGAATGGCGCTGGCACGGGTGCTGGCACGCTTCGCGGACCGGCCGCAGGTGGTCTTCGTGACCGCCTACGACGAGCACGCGGTGGACGCCTTCGAGGTTCGCGCGACCGACTACGTCATGAAGCCGGTCCGGGCCGCCCGGCTTTCGGAGGCTGTACGACGCGTGGTCACCGCGATGGCCGCAGCAACGGGAACGGGCCCAACCGGCCCGACCGGGGCCGACGAGACGATCCCGGTGGGTCTTGGGGGTGTCACGACGTTCATCAAGCGCTCGCAGGTTCGGTACGCCCAGGCCCAAGGCGACTACGCCCGACTGCACACGGCCACCGGATCACACCTGGTGCGCACGTCCCTGACGACTCTCGAAGAGCGATGGGCCGAGGCTGGATTCGTGCGCATCCACCGGAGCACCTTGGTGTCACTGCCGCACATCGATGCCGTGATCACCGGACATGGGGGCTGCAAGGTCCGCCTCGGCGACGTCGAGCTTCAGGTGAGCAGGCGGCACCTGCGCGACCTGCGTGACCGGCTTTCCTTGTCGGGTGGGGCTGCCTCCGCGCCAACCGAGACCTCCCCCCCCTCCTCGGCGTCCCCGGCCTCGCCAGACCCCTCGCAGACCTGATGCCAAGCCCTCCGAACCACCCGTCCGGACCGAAGAAACGCGTACGGGTCACCTCACCTCGGATGGGCGTACAACATCGAGGACCGGCGCGCCCGGTGACGACGGACATCGACGAGCAGACTCGGCTGGGCGAGCTGTACATGGCCACCCTGATCCGGGCGCAGTGGCGCCTTTCGATGTCCGTGCTGGCATCCGCGGCGATGATGATCGGCGGGCTCCCGCTGCTGTTCCTCTTCGTGCCAGCCACCCGGACCCTGAACGTTGGCCCGATCCCGCTGCCGTGGCTGATCCTCGGCGTGCTCATCTACCCGGCGGTCTGGCTCGCCGGGCGCTACTACGTGCGGCAGAGCGAGCAGATAGAAGGCGAGTTCACCGAGCTCGTCGCACGAAGATGAGGCACGGGTGAACGCATCCTTCAGCATCGCCGCCATCGCTGCGGTGTGCGTGGTGACGTTGACGATCGGCGCCCTCGGGTTCCGGCTCTCCCGGACGACCAGCGACTTCTATGTCGCAAGCCGCATGGTCACCCCGACCTGGAACGCGTCCGCGATCGGCGGTGAGTACCTTTCCGCCGCGTCATTTCTCGGAGTCGCCGGACTGGTGTACTCCCTGGGCGCGGACATGCTCTGGTTGCCCGTCGGATACACCGTCGGCTATCTCGTCCTCCTGGTGCTCGTTGCAGCCCCACTGCGACGCTCCGGCGCCTATACGATTCCCGACTTCGCCGAGGCACGGCTCGAGAGCGTCACGATTCGCAAGCTCACCTCGGTGCTGGTACTGAGCATCGGATGGCTCTATCTCGTGCCGCAGTTCAAGGGCGCGGGGCTGGCGCTGCATGCAGTCAGCGGGGCACCGACGTGGGTAGGCAACCTCATCGTGGCGGTCGTGGTCCTGATCAACGTCGTCGGCGGAGGCATGCGGTCCATCACCTTGGTCCAGGCCGTTCAGTACTGGATCAAGCTGACCGCCATCAGCGTTCCCGCGTTCGTCCTGCTCTCGTGGTGGATGCACCACGGCCAGCCGATTCCGCAGGCGGCCTCAGTGCCACCAGGTCAACAGTGGTCGCAACCCCTGAGCGGATTCGGCGGGGTGGATCATCCCGTCTACGCCACCTACAGCATCCTGCTGGCGCTCTGCTTCGGGACCATGGGCCTTCCCCACGTATTGGTGCGCTTCTACACCAACCCCGACGGAGCAGCCACCCGGCGAACGACATCGATAGTGCTTGCGCTGCTTGGCGTGTTCTACCTCTTCCCCCCGCTGTACGGCGCCTTCGGACGCATCTACCTGCCGCACCTGCCAGCCGGCACTTCCCCGGACGCGGTAACCCTGCTGCTCCCCACCGCCGTCATCCCCGGAGTGGTCGGCCAGCTGATGTCAGCAATGCTCGCCGGAGGTGCCTTCGCGGCATTGCTGTCCACAGCCTCCGGTCTGACGATCTGCGTGGCCGGTGTCGTGGACCAGGACCTGATCCGCAGCCGGCTGCGGAGGTTCACCGGCGATGACGCCCGTGCGGTCAACGGTTTCCGGATCTCCGCGATCGCGGCGGTCATAGTGCCCTTCTGGCTGTCGCTTGCAGCCCGGGACATCGGGCTGGCTGACACCGTTGGCCTGGCCTTCGCCATCGCTTCGTCGACCTTCTGTCCACTGCTCGTCCTGGGCATCTGGTGGCGACGCCTGTCCACCGCGGGCGCCGGCGCCGGACTGGTCGTCGGCGGCACTCTGGCGAGCGCGGCCGTGTTGCTGACGATCTTCGGGCAGGTGCACGGCGGCTGGGCCGGGGCCTTGCTCACCCAGCCCGCTGCGTGGACCCTGCCGATCACCTTCGTCGTCATGACGGTGGTATCTCTGGCGACTCCCAAACGGATTCCGCGGGGGACAGCCCGGACGATGGTGCGCCTGCACGCACCCGAGGTCCTCAGCGCCAACCTCGACAAGCAGCGCCCTTGACTCACCGAACTGAGTCACCGAACTGAGTCACCGGTCTGACTCATCGATCGGAGTTACCGATCTGAGTCATCGATCTGAGTCATCGATCTGAGTCATTGATCACAGTCACCGATCAGAGTCGTCGACGGCCAACACCGCTCGGCGCTTCAAACTGACCGCTCGGCGCGACCCCCACGCCCGCACACCGAGACGTCTGGCCCGGTGGTCGCATCGCACCCCGTGGGGTCTGACGGCCGGCCGATTGCGCTCCTAGCCTGTGAGTTCTCCGGGCGGCCTGCCGCCCTCGTGAAAGGACTGTCATGGCTCAGGTTTCGACCCACTCAACATCTCCCACGATCGCGCTGGCACCCGCATTTGGCGCACACTTCGCCGACCCGGGCCCGCTTGGCTTGGCAGGGTTCGCCCTCACCACCTTCATGCTCAGCTCCTTCAACTCAGGGATTGCACCCAAGTCCGCCGAGGTCGTCGTCCTTGGTGTGGCGCTGTTCTACGGCGGCATCGCGCAGCTGTTCGCCGGGATGTGGGAGTTCGCCAAGGGCAACACGTTCGGCGCACTCGCGTTCAGCTCCTACGGCGCGTTCTGGATGGCGTTCTGGTACCTCGTCTCGCACGGCAAGGACCTGCCCACGACCGGGACCGACGCGGCCAAGGGCATCGGCGTGTTCCTGCTGGCCTGGACCATCTTCACGCTCTACATGACGGTGGTCGCCTCACGGATATCCGGAGTGCTCTTCATGCTGTTCGCCGTGCTGCTGGTCACCTTCGCGTTCCTCACCGTGGGCGAGCTGGGCAGCTCCCCGAACATGACCAAGATCGGCGGCTACCTGGGCCTGGTGACCGCCTTCGTGGCCTGGTACGCATCGTTCGCCGGTGTCCTCAACAACACCGCCAAGAAGGTCATCCTGCCGACCTGGCCCCGCTGACAGAGAAGCCCCTCTGACAGAAACCAAGGTCTCGCCCAGCTGCATTGGCTACAACGCAGCTGGGCGATCTTGGTTTCATCGTCACTTATCCCTGAGCCGCTCAATCCTCTGCTGGGTGTAGTAGTCGGCAGCCATCTGCTCCACATCCGCGGCTTGAGCGGCGCCCAAGCGCTCGTCAAGAATTCTGTTGAGGGTTTCGGCCCCGTCCTGCCAGAGTGACTCCATGGGCACTTCGAAGTAGGCCGCAATCGCCGCAACCTCGTTGAGCCGCAAGGACTTTGCCCCTGCCTCAAGCTCGGCCACGGTCATCTGATTCATCCCAAAGCAATAGCGGAACAGGTCCGACCCGAGTTGCTGCTGACTCACGTCACGACCTTCCCTGAGCAAACGGACGTTTCTCGCCACGGTCACCTCAAGGTCGATCGGCCATCCCGCTGCAGGCTGCTCATCCCGATCCATAGTCAAAAGCCTACGCATCCCGACGACGTGGCGGCTTGAGTTGTCATAATCCGTTCAACGGCAGCCGAGTCGTCACCAACGTCGCTCACCACTGGTGACAACCAGCGGATACCGATCAGCCCGGCCCGGACGCCCAAAGCACGCGCAAGGCCACCCGGCATACAGTCCTGACGTGGAACTCATCCCCCGTCCCTACGGCCACCCTGACGTCGTCGCACTGACCCTTGAGGTGCAGGCGCACTACGGCGAGCTCTACGGCGGGCCGGGCGACGAGAGCTTCGTGGAGGTCGCCGACTTCGAGGCACCCACCGGGCACTTTGTGGTGGGATACGTCGACGGCGTGCCTGTCGCCATGGGCGGGTGGCGACGCCTGGGAGACCGGCCTGGCCTCCCCTCCCCGAACTCTGCAGAGATCAAGCGGATGTATGTCGCACCCCCCGCCCGTGGACGCGGCCTGTCCCGCGCGGTCCTTGCGGAGCTCGAAACCAGTGCCCGTGCAGCCGGGATCGACTGGCTGGTCCTGGAGACCGGTCGGCCGCAGGCGAGTGCGATCGAGCTTTACCGGTCATCCGGCTACACGGAGGTCGATGGCGAGCCGTACGGCCATTACGTCGACGAGCCCGACGCGGTGCACCTCGGCAAATCGCTCGGCTGACCTTACCGACCGCTCGTCGCCACAACTGCCCGCCCGACGCCCGAGAACCTCGGGGGCCTTGATGTGCGAGCGATTACCGGCTTGAGTGTGGCCATAACCCCGTTTGTGATCTGGAGGATGTTGTGAGCCAAGAGACCCTTGAGAACCTGTCGCATGAGAGCCGCTATTTTCCGCCCAGCGCCGAGTTCTCCGCTCAAGCCAATGGCAAGGCCGAGCTGTATGACGCGGCAGCCGCCGACCACGAGGGCTTCTGGGCCGAACAGGCGCGGTCGTACCTGACGTGGACCAAGGACTTCGACAAGACTCTCGACTGGACCGACGCACCGTTTGCCAAGTGGTTCGTCGGCGGCGAGCTGAACGCCTCATACAACTGCGTCGACCGCCACGTCGAGGCCGGACGTGGCGACAAGGTCGCGATCCACTTCGTGGGCGAGCCCGGGGACACCCGGGACATCACCTATTCCGACCTTCTCTCCGAGGTGCAGCGGGCGGCAAATGCCTTGCAGAACCTCGGAGTCCGCAAGGGTGACGTGGTCGCGATCTATCTGCCGATGATCCCCGAGGCCGTCATCACGATGCTCGCGTGCGCTCGGATCGGCGCCCCGCACTCGGTCGTCTTCGGCGGCTTCTCCGCGGACGCGCTGCGCACCCGGATCGGCGATGCCTCGGCCAAGGTCGTGGTGACCTCCGATGGAGGATATCGCCGTGGCAAGGCAACGCCGCTCAAGCCTGCGGTCGACGAAGCCATCAGCGGTGAGAGCACGGTCGAGAAGGTCCTGGTCGTCAAACGCACCGGCGACGACGTGGCATGGGACGACAGCCGCGACGTGTGGTGGCATGAGGCACTCGCCGCCGCAGACGCGTCCCACCCGGTGGTCGGGCACGACTCCGAGCACCCGCTGTTCATCCTCTACACCTCCGGCACCACAGGTAAGCCCAAGGGCATTTACCACACCACGGGCGGCTACCTGACGCAGGCCGCCTACACGAACGCCGTGGTGCATGACGTCCACCCCGAAAGCGATGTGTTCTGGTGCACCGCCGACGTGGGCTGGGTGACCGGCCACAGCTACATCGTCTACGGACCGCTGGCACTCGGCGCGACCCAGGTGATGTACGAAGGCACCCCGGACAGCCCGCACCAGGGCCGCTGGTGGGAGATCGTCGAGAAGTACGGTGTCACGGTCTTCTACACCGCACCCACCGCGATCCGCACCTTCATGAAGTGGGGCGACGATGTTCCCGGCAAGTTCGACCTGTCCTCCCTGCGGCTCCTGGGATCGGTCGGTGAGCCGATCAATCCCGAGGCCTGGATCTGGTACCGCCGGGTGATCGGTGGCGACGAGTGCCCCATCGTGGACACGTGGTGGCAGACCGAGACCGGTGGCATCATGATCAGCCCGCTACCGGGAGTAACCCACACCAAGCCCGGCTCGGCCACGATCGCGGTGCCCGGCATCGCCGTGGACGTCGTCGACGATCTGGGCAAGCCCGTCCCCAACGGCTCCGGCGGCTACCTCGTGCTGACCAAGCCGTGGCCGGCCATGCTGCGGGGCATCTGGGGCGACCCGGAGCGCTACCAGGAGACGTACTGGTCGCGCTTCCCCGGCCTTTACTTCGCTGGTGACGGCGCGAAGAAGGACCATGACGGCAACATCTGGCTGCTCGGCCGGGTGGACGACGTCATGATCGTCGCGGGCCACAACCTTTCCACCACCGAGATCGAGTCCGCGCTGGTGTCCCACCCCAAGGTGGCAGAAGCCGCCGTGGTCGGCGCCAAGGACGAGACGACCGGTCAGGCCGTGTGTGCCTTCGTCATCCTGCGTGGCAACGCCGATGAGGGCGAAGACATCGTGACCGAGTTGCGTAACCACGTAGCCAAGGAGATCGGCCCTATCGCCAAGCCGAGCAAGATCATGATCGTTGACGAGCTACCCAAGACGCGCTCCGGCAAGATCATGCGCCGACTGCTCAAGGACGTGGCCGAGAACCGCGAGATCGGCGACGTCACCACGCTGGCCGACTCGAACGTGATGGCCCTGATCAAGACCGGTCTCGCGGCCGGTTCCGGCGAGGGGTAGCCGGGAGGAGCTCCACCTCACGGAGTCATTGTGAAATGAAGTGAAGTGAAGGGTATCGGGTGCCGCAGGCGCCCGATACCCTTCACTTTTCTCTTGCCCTCCCGCCATTTGTTCACGAACCAGCTGAGCCTGAGCCAGAGCCTGGAGCCGATAGACTCACAGTGGTGCGCCGGGAAGTCTGGTCGGCAAGATGATGATCGCTGCCCCCGAACAAGGATGTCCATGACCGACACAGGCCCCTTCGCCCAGCTTCTGCTGCTTGTGTCGCTCGCGGCTGCCGCTGCGGTGCTCTCCAACCGGCTCACAGCGCGGCTGCGGGTTCCGGCACCAGCACTGTTCCTGGCAGCAGCCGCCCTCGCCGCGGCTTTGTGGCCTGGCCTTAACGCACCACCCGAGCGCACGGTCGAACGCATCGTCACGGTGGCGCTGGTGTGCATCCTGTTCGACGGCGGCATGCACATCGGCTGGCGACGATTCCGGGCCGCCGCCGCTCCCATCGTCGTGGTGGGGGTCGGGGGGACGTTCCTGACGACAGCGGCCGTCGCCGCCGTCGCGCACTTCGGATTCGGATTCAGCTGGTACGTCGCACTCCTGGTCGGCACGGCCATTGCGCCGACCGACCCTGCGGTCGTGTTCTCCATCCTGGGACAGCGCGAGATAGCCGGCCGCTCCTCGACGATTCTGGAGGGCGAGTCCGGGGCAAACGACCCGGTCGGTATCGCCCTGCTCGTGAGCCTGCTGGCCGCTGGATCTCTCAGCGGCGGTGCTCTCGCGCCGGGTGCGGGCGAGTTCACACTTCAGATGGGTGTGGGGGCGGCGTTTGGCCTCCTGGGCGGACGAGCCCTGCTGTGGTTCATGCGCCGTGTCTCGCTGCCGAGCGAAGGCCTATACCCGCTCCGAACCCTCGCGTGCGTGCTGGTTCTGTATGGCGCGACAACCCTCGCGCACGGGTCAGGCTTCCTGGCGGTCTTTGTCGCCGGCATCGTCCTGGGGGACGAACGAGCCCCATTCAAGCGGGAGGTCGAGCGGTTCCATTCAGCACTCGCCAGCCTCGGCGAGATCGTCGCGTTCGTGGTGCTGGGCCTGACCGTGAACCTGCATGACCTCACCCGGATGGACGTGTGGGTGCCAGGCCTGGTGCTCGGCGCCTCGCTGGCCCTCATCATCAGACCGTTGTTGGTGGGCCTGTGCCTGATCCCGGCCAAGCTGAACCGAAATGAGCAGGTCTTCGTACTCTTCGCCGGGCTCAAGGGCGCGGTGCCCATCCTGCTCGGGAGCCTTCTGCTGGCCGCGAACATCCCGGGCGCCGACAGGCTGTACGGCATCGTCATCGTCATCGTCTCGTTCTCGGTCCTCGTCCAGGGCAGTCTCGTGCCAACGGTTGTCCGTGCGTTGCACCTTCCGATGCGCGTGCTGCAGCCCCAGCCCTGGTCGTACGGGGTACGGCTGGCCGAAGAACCAGAGGGCGTGCTGCGTCTCACTGTCGAGGCAGGCTCGCGCGCGGAGGGACAGACCGTCGAACAAGTCGCCGAAGCAGCCAGCGATATCGGGGACGCTGCCGATGTCGATGGCGGGGACACTGCCGATGTCTGGGTGAACATGCTCGTCCGTGGTCACGCCTTGGTCTCCGTCCGCGGCGACACCCGGCTGACAGCGGGCGACGAGGTTCTGATCTCGGCAGAGGAACGCTGGCACCCGCACCTCGAGAGCCTGTTCCGCGCGTAGAGAGCCCGTTCCCGGATCGTCTCGCACTGTTTCGGCGCGACACTGAGTAGGGTCGTGGGGACACATCACTGAAGGTGAGGTTCGATGACCAGTCAGAACGACGACGCCTTGGAGCGCACCCTTGGCCAGCTCGTGGCCGACGCAACCCAGGACATCTCGTCCATCGTGCGCAGCGAGATCGCACTGGCCAAGGCCGAGATGAGGGCCGACGCCCAGAAAGCCGGCATCGGCGCCGGCATGTTCGCTGCGGCTGGGACCTTGGCATTCCTGGCGCTGATCCTGCTGCTGATCGCGGCGGCATACGGTCTGGTCGCATTAGGGCTTGCCCCCTGGCTCGCGTTCCTCATCGTGGCCGTCGTCATCCTGGTCATCGGCGCAATCCTGGTGCTCGTGGGCAAGCGAAGTATCGACAGCGTCAAGGGCAGGCCCGAACGCGCCATCAAGAGCACTCAGGAAACCATTGCTGCCGTCAGACCCAGCAGCAACTAACACGCACCACATCGTGACCACATCCATCAGCGTCGAAGCGAGATCTCCGCATATGAGCAACGATGCGTCGTCCGTGCTCGTCGAGGGACCGTGGGAGCACCGGTTCGTCGCCGCCAATGGCGCGCGCTTCCATGTGGCCGAGATCGGCCAGGGCCCACTGGTCGTCCTGCTGCACGGCTTTCCGCAGTTCTGGTGGGCCTGGCGCGATCAGCTGATCGCGCTCGCCCAGGCTGGCTACCACGTAGCCGCCATCGACCTGCGCGGCTACGGGGCCTCCGACAAACCACCCCGCGGCTACGACACGTTCACCCTTGCCGCCGATGTCGCGAGCATCGTGCGATCGCTGGGAAAGGGCAACGCCGCGATCATCGGGCACGGCTGGGGCGGCTGGATCGCCTGGTCGATGCCGACCATGCAGCCAGCCGTCACCAGAGCCGTCGCAGCCCTCGGCATGCCACATCCGCTGGTGCTGCGCCGCGCGTCGGTGCGCAACCCGGCCCAGGTCAGGGCCAATGCCTATCTGGCCGGCCTGCAACGGCCCTTCGTGCCGGAGCACCAGATGAGCAAGGGTCCCGCGTATGTCGAACGTCTGCTGGGTGCCTGGTCGGCACCCGGTGGGCTGTGGCCGCCGCACGACCTGGCGCTGCGCTATGCCGAGGCGATGGCTCTGCCGTTCGTTGCCCACTCCGCCGCCGAGTATTACCGCTGGGTGGTCCGCAGCCAGTGGCGACTGGACGGCCGGCGGTTCGCGCATTGTCTGAAATCCGCTATCACGGTGCCGGTGCTCCAGCTGCAGGGTGAGGAGGACCGGGCCGTCGTGCCGGCTCTCGCCCCGCGGTCAGCGACATACGTCGAGGGTCTCTTCGAGCAGCATTTCATCGCGGATGCCGGACACTTCCTGCCCGAGGAGGCACCGGCGGAGGTCAACGCACACCTCGTGCGCTGGTTGAACAGCCTGCCCTGACCTACCCCGCGACGCATCCCCCGGTGCCCACAGGCGAGGAGCTGCTCGCGGCGTTGAGAACGGGGCGGGCCTCGTCCAGAGTGAGTGCGTATCCGGTCTTGTCGTCGTCGAGCGACTTGGCGAACACGATCCCGACGACCGCACCGGCGGGCGAAAGCAGAGGCCCGCCGGAGTTGCCCGGCTGGACCCTGGCATAGAGCGAATAGACCTGCCGGACAACACCCGGGCTGCCATAGATGTCAGCACCCGTGGCCGTCACGATGTCACGCACCCGGGCGGCGTCGAGACGGTAGGGCCCATTCAGCGGGAAGCCGGCGACCGCAGCGCCCCCGGAACGCTTGAGGCTCGTGCCCAACGTCGATGCGGGGGCCGAAAGCCCCGGCACGGAAAGCACAGCGAGGTCACGTCTGGGGTCAAAGACAACCACGTGGGCGTCGTACGAGCGGCCGACGCCCTGGATCCGCACGTTCTCAGACGTCGTCCCGGCAACGACATGGGCATTGGTCACGACCCGCTCGGGTGCAACAACCCACCCGCTGCCCTCCTGCTCCCGGTTGCACGCTGAGGCCACGCCGGTGATCTTGACGATGGACTTGGCAGCCCGGGCCACACCGGGGCCAAACGCCAGATGATTGTCCGGTGGGGAGATGGGAGCGATCGGCTCTGCCCGGACACCCTCGAAGACCCGGGGAAAGCCCTCACGGTCAAGAACCGACTGGAACCCGGCAAACAACCGCCCGGTCTGCGGCGGCACAAAACGGTCAATCGTCTGAATGATCCTGGAGGTGCCGATCGCCTTTGCCAGCGGTGTGTCAGTGCCGCCTCGCACTGCGCCGGCCAAGAACCAGACGAGCACAGACATCGCCAGCACCGTGGCCACGGCGCCCAGGGCGGAGTCGACCACCCGCGCCGGTTCGTCCGACAGCCCGCTGCGCAGGCGAGCACCCACGGCGACGGCGATCGCCTGACCCATCGCTGCGAAGACAAACACCCCGAGCACCAGCACCAGGGTGCGCCACACCACGCTGCTGTCCACTGCGTCCCAGTGCCGCAACAGCTCGGGCAACAGCCACATACCTAGTGCCCCGCCGGCCAGGAAACCGACCAAGGACATCACACTGACCACGAAGCCGTGTCGGTAGCCGATGAATCCATAGCTGATCAGGACGACGGCCAGGAGGACGTCGAGCCCGTTGGCAATCATGGTGCGCCCTCGAGCGGCCCGGTCGGCTGCGGCAACGCCCGGTCGGGAGCTGCGATGAGATGAGGGGGCAGCAGTCGCCGGTCAGCCTTGTCCCAGGACCGCTCGAGACCGGCCAGCTCGATGACCTTGGAGAGCAACCCGGCCGTGAATCCCCACACCAGCAGACCGTCGACGTCAAACGCCGGGCCGACGAAACCGCTGGGGTGCGAGACCGTGAACCGCCGCGCAGGGTCGGTGAGCTCGGACAGCGGCGCCCGCAGTACCCGGGCGACCTCGAGATGGTCGACGACGCTGATCGGACTCGGCTGAGCCCACCAGGCAAGCACCGGGGTCACCACGAAGTTGCTCGGCGGCAGGTACAGGGCCGGCAGCTCGGCGACGACCTGAACGCCCGCCGGATCAAGGCCCACCTCTTCCTGCGCCTCCCGCAGAGCAGCAGAGACCGGCCCGGTGTCAACGGGATCGATCGCACCACCCGGGAAGGAGACCTGGCCGGCGTGCGAGCGCATGCTGTGCGACCGCTCGGTCAGCACCACATCCTCGCCGCCCTCGGGGCTGGGTCCGAACAGGATCAGCACCGCGGACTCCCGACCACCCTCGTCGGGGGGCAGGAACCGGCTGAAGAAAGCCGGATCCTGTTGACCCAGCTGGGTCACAAGATGCGCCATCCACTGCGGCTGCTGCACCGCAGACGGCCGGGCTGCGGGATCGGTCACGCGAGGGTCCTTCACTGCTTGACCGGGGTGAGCTCGTACTTCAGCAGCTGCGCCGCCTTGACCGGATCGGTCTCACCGTCGCCATAGGACGGGCACCAGCCGGCAACCGGGCAGGCGCCACACGCGGGCTTGCGGGCATGGCAGGTGCGCCGTCCGTGGAAGATCAGCACGTGGGAGAGCATGGTCCAGTCCTTCTTAGGGATCAGAGCGCCCACGGCGTGCTCAACCTTCACCGGGTCCTGCTCCGTCGTCCAGCCGAAGCGCCTCGCGAGCCGCCCGAAATGCGTGTCCACAGTGATCCCGGGGATCCCGAAAGCGTCGCCCAGGACCACGTTGGCGGTCTTTCGACCGACCCCGGGCAGGGTGACCAGGTCCTTGAGCCGCGGAGGGACCTCACCCCCGAACCGCTCGACCAGTGCCGTCCCGATCTTGATCAACGAGTCGGTCTTGGCACGATAGAAGCCGGTGGACTGAATCATCGTCTCGAGCTCGGTGCGATCGGCGGCGGCGAAGTCCGCGGCGCTGCGGTATCGGGAGAAGACCGCCGGGGTCACCATGTTCACCCTGACATCGGTGGTCTGCGCGGACATCACCGTGGCCACCAGAAGCTGCAGCGGGTTCTCGAAGTCGAGCTCACATTTCGCATCGGGATAGCGCTCAACCAGCGTCCGGTAGATCTTGCGCGCACGACGGGTCAGCGCGACCGGAGTCTCGGGGTTTGAGGGGTCTGACACCCTGCAAGACTAGAGGGCGTAGTGGAGGGTCCCGACCCGACATACAGGCTCTGGCAGACTGTCCAGCGTGGACATTGATGTCGTGAGACAAGCACCCCTCTTCGCTGCACTTGATGACGAGGCCGCAAACGCCCTGATGGAGTCGATGACGGCATCGCGTCTCGAGCGTGGCGACGTCCTCTTCCGCGAGGGTGACCGCGGTGATCGGCTCTACGTGATAGGCGAGGGCAAGATCAAGCTGGGACTGACAAGTATCGACGGCCGCGAGAACCTCCTTGCCATCCTGGGACCTGGTGAGATGTTCGGCGAGCTGAGCCTGTTCGACCCCGGCCCCCGGACCGCGACTGCCACCGCCGTTGCCGAGACGCAGCTGATCGCGCTCGGCCACGAGGACCTCGCGTCATTCCTGTCGGGTCGCCCAGCCGTCGCATCGACCATGCTGGCAGCTCTCGCCCGGCGTCTTCGTCGCACCAACGAAGCCCTGTCCGACCTCGTATTCACCGACGTGCCGGGCCGCGTGGCCAAGGCACTGCTGGATCTGTCGAGCCGTTTCGGCCGCTCCTCCGAGGAAGGCATCCTGGTCGCGCACGACCTGACCCAGGAGGAGCTCGCCCAGCTTGTGGGCGCCTCACGTGAGACGGTCAACAAGGCGCTGGCCGACTTCGCGACACGAGGCTGGATCAAGCTTGAAGCCCGCGCGGTCGTGCTGATCGACGTCGAGCGCATCCAACGCCGGGCTCGCTAACAGCGCTCCGCCCTCTCCCGTCATCCCACCCCCGAACCCCCGGGACTCGCCTTATTGCCCCGAAACCACCATTCACGGGTCTGGGCTGGCCATCAACGCTGGTTTCGGGGCAGCCAGCGGGTTGTACTACGGGTGGGTGCGCAGGTAGTCCAGCTGGGCCTGGACGCTGAGCCTGGCGATTGGCCAGAGCTCACGGGAAACGTCCGCATAGACCGTCTCGACCACACCGTCAACGTCCGGACCCCTGACTGCAACGACAGCGCGCACCTGCTCCAGCCGTTCCGACCGGTGGTCGAGGTAGTACCGCACGACACCGGCCGCGTCCGACAGGGTGGGGCCGTGGCCCGGCAGGATCTGGGTCACCTCGCGGGCGCCGGTCATCGCCTCGATGCGCTGCAACGACTGCAGGTATGCCGCGAGCTCACCATCGGGCCACGCCACCACCGCGGTGCCATGACCCAGGATGGTGTCGCCGGTGAGCAACGCGTTCTCGGAGGCCAGCAGAAACGACAGCGAGTCGCTGGTGTGCCCGGGGGTGGCCACGACCAGCAGGTCCAGACCGTCGACGGTCAGCCGGTCACCGTCGCCGAGACCGTCGTGTCCCGCGCCGATGGCTCGAACGGGCGCTCCGGTGAGCTCGGAGAAGCGGCGCGCCGATTCGGCGTGATCCAGATGGCCATGGGTGAGCAGTGTCAGCGAAACCCGAGCCCCGCGAAGTGCCACGACGTCCAGCACCCGTTTCAGATGCTGCTCGTCCAGCGGTCCGGGGTCGACAACGACGCAGTGCGCCGCCCCGGGCTCCATCAGAACCCAGGTGTTGGTGCCCTCCAGCGTCATCGCGCCCGGATTCGGCGCGAGCACGCAGGTTGCCCGCGAGGTGACGTCGCCACCGGCCCACGCGGGAGTCAATCCCCCGCCAGCCGGAGGTGTCCTCATCTGGGCAGGGTGCAGCGGAACACCAGTCCATCGTCGGTCTGGGTGAGCACCGGGGTGATCGGCTCCATGTGGACCTCGGCGGCCAGGAACTCGGCAACGGAGGACGCCGCGGCAACCTGCTCGACGCACGCCCGGGTCGGCGGCAGCATCAGGGCCGAACCGCTTGCATGGTCCTTGAGCAGTCGAACCGGATCGGTCCAGTCGGCGTGGTCGGCCTCGCTTGTCTGGTCATCGGCGATCTGTCCGGCGGGCAGCAGCGCAGCGAAGAACCTTGTGTCGTAACGCTTCGGCTCGAACTCGGGAGTGATCCAGTGTGCCCGCGCCCGCAAGAGATCCGAACGCAGCACCAAGCCACGACCGATCAGCATCTGGGCCAGAGGTAGCTCTCGCGACAGCAGCGCCTGACGCTCGGCCTGCCAGTCCGGACCACTGACGTCGCCGACCACGGAGTTGACATCGGGCCCAGCCAGCAACACCCCGCACTCCTCGAAGACCTCGCGGACGGCCGCGACCACGAGCTCACGCGCAATGGCCTCGTCGGCGATGAGCAGCCGCCCCCACTCCGCCGGCGAGGGCCCGGCCCAGGGGAGGTTCGGGTCGGCATCGCGCGGGTCCACGCCACCGCCCGGGAACACCATCATCCGCGGGGCGAACTCCATGGTGGACGATCGGCGCAGCATGAAGACCTCCAAGCTGCCCGTGCCCTTGCCTGTACCGTCCGGGTCACTCCCGCTCGCGCCACCACTTTCGGTGGCCCTCCGGTCCCGCAGGATCATCACCGTGGCGGCGGATCTGGCTGCGACCACCTCAGGAAGCCGGCCCTGCAGCCAGTCTCTGGCCCGGTCGGTCGGTGTCCCCGCGGCGAAGTCGCGAACCTGGGTGGGGATGCTCAGTCCCGAACAGTCACGATGATCTCGACCTCGACCGGGGCATCGAGCGGAAGAACCGCAACCCCGACCGCCGAACGCGCGTGAACGCCGGCGTCGCCAAAAGCCGTGCCGAGCAGCTCGGAGGCACCATTGATGACGCCAGGCTGACCGGTGAAGGCCGGGTCGCTGGCCACGAAGCCGACGACCTTGACCACACGGGTCACCTTGTCGAGGTCACCGACCAGGGCCTTGACTGCGGCGATCGCGTTCAGGGCGCAGATCTGGGCCAGGTTCTTGGCGTCCTCGGCGGGGACTAGTCCAGGGCCTTGCCCGACCTTGCCCGTCGCCGCCAGCGCGCCCGACACCATGGGCAGCTGGCCCGAGGTGAAGATGTGGTTGCCGTCGCGCACGGCGGGCAGATAGGCGGCCACCGGCATGGCGACCTCCGGGACGGTGAGGCCGAGCTCGGCCAGACGGTCCTCGACAGCGGACACGCCCTATTCCTTCTCTCGCTTGAGGTAAGCCACCAGACCGTTCCCGTCGGGGCCTGTCACGACCTGCACGAGCTCGTAACCGTCCTCACCCCACTGGTCGAGGATCTGCTTGGTGGCGTGCGAGATCAGTGGAACCGTTGCGTACTCCCAGGTAGCCATGAATGCAGCCTAGACCGGGTTGGCTCGCTACCCACATGGACCATCCACGCCCTGTCTCCACTGCTCTCCCGGGACATCCGGCGTTTAGGCTCTTGGGTATGGCACCAGACGCGGGGTCCGCCCGCGACACCGACTGGGACGGCGTGCGACTTCACATCGTCACCGGCAAGGGGGGTACCGGCAAGACAACCGTCGCCGCCGCCCTTGCCCTTGCCCTCGCCGCCGAGGGCAGGCGGGTGCTGCTGGCCGAGGTCGAGGGACGCCAGGGCATCAGCCAGACCTTCGACGTCACCCCGCTGGGCCTGACGGAGGTCCGCGTAGCGCACGCCGCCAATGGCGGTGAGGTATTCGGGCTCTCGGTGGATGCCAAGGCCGCCCTGCTGGAATACCTCCAGATGTACTACAAGCTCGGTCGTGCGGGCGGGGTGCTGGAGAAGTTCGGCGCGATCGACTTCGCCACCACGATTGCGCCCGGCGTTCGCGACGTGCTGCTCACCGGCAAGGTCTATGAGGCGGTCCGCCGTCCCAGGGACCACCGGGCAAAGGGCCCAGGGGCCGCACCCGCCTACGACGCCGTCGTGGTGGACGCCCCACCGACCGGCCGGGTAGTGCGCTTCCTCAACGTCAACCATGAGGTCGCAGACCTGGCCAGGGTCGGGCCGATCCGGTCCCAGGCCAACTCGATCACCGCGATGCTGAAGTCTCCGCAGACGGCAGTTCACCTGGTGACCCTGCTCGAGGAGATGCCGGTCCAGGAGACGGTCGACACCATCGCCGAGCTGAGGGCCGTCGGTATGCCGATCGGCGGCGTCGTCGTCAACCAGGTGCGCGAGGAGATCCTGACCCTGGACGTCCTGGAGGCAGCAGCGCGGAATGCGATCTCCCGCGAGGACGTCGCGGCAGACCTGAAGCGGGTCCACGTGCGGGCCACCGACGCCATCGTCGACGGCCTGCTGTCCGAAGCCAGGGACCACGCCGAGCGCGTCACCCTCGAGCGCACCGAGGCTGAGGTCATCGCGGGTCTGGGCAGGCCGACATACCGGTTGCCGTCGCTGCCCGAGGGCGTCGACGCAAACGGCATCCGCGAGATGGCCGAGACACTCATGACGCAGGGGATGGCGTGATGGGGCGCGTTCTCGACATCGACGCCCTGATCGGCGATCCGCAGACCCGGATCATCGTGTGCTGCGGCGCGGGCGGGGTCGGCAAGACGACCACCGCGGCGGCGCTGGGACTGCGGGCGGCCGAGTCCGGCCGTCGGGTCGTCGTGCTGACCATCGACCCTGCTCGGCGCCTGGCGCAGTCGCTGGGCCTGACCACGCTGGACAACACGCCCAGGCCCGTCGCCGACATCGACGACACCAGCGGCGGCTCTCTCGACGCGATGATGCTGGACATGAAGCGGACCTTCGATGAGGTCGTCGAGGCACATTCCACCCCGGTGAAGGCCGAGCAGATCCTGGCCAACCCCTTCTACCAGGCCGTTTCCAGCTCCTTCGCCGGAACCCAGGAGTACATGGCGATGGAGAAGCTCGGGCAGCTCAGGCTCGAGGCGGACCGTGACCCGGACAACCCGCGCTGGGACCTCATCGTCGTCGACACCCCGCCATCTCGTTCCGCCCTCGACTTCCTGGACGCGCCCAAACGCCTCGGGTCCTTCCTGGACGGCCGGCTCATCCGGTTGCTGGCCGCGCCGGCGAAGGCGGGCGGCCGGGCATACCTCAAGGTCTTCAGCGCCGGCGTGAACATCGTCACCAAGACCCTGACCAAGGTGCTGGGCGGTCAGATGCTCAGCGACGTCCAGACCTTCGTCGCCGCCCTCGACACGATGTTCGGCGGGTTTCGCAAGCGCGCGGACCATACCTTTGCGCTGCTGAGCGACCGTACGACGACATTCATCGTGGTTGCCGCTCCGGAACGTGATGCGCTGCGGGAAGCCTCGTACTTCGTGGACCGCCTCGACGAGGAAGAGATGCCGCTGGCCGGGCTGGTGATCAACCGGATGTATCGCGTCTCCGCACCCGGCCTGTCCGCTGCCCGTGCGCTCGGAGCGGCCGAAGAGCTGGGCGACGAGGAGAGCGGCAGCTCGTCAGACGTCACCCAGGGGCTGTTGCGGATGCACGCGATTCAGGCCGAGATCGCCGACCGGCACGAGTCCCTGGCCAAGAGGTTTGTCGCCGGGCACCCCGGCATACCGATGGTGGAGGTGCCGGCTGCGTCGGGGGACATCCACGATCTGGTGGGTCTGCGCGCGGTGGGCGGCGCACTCGCCGGCCACTGATCCGTCAAATCAGCGTGCAACAACGCGGCACCGAGACTGCGCGTCTCGGTGCCGCCGGGGCAGACTCGTCAGGAGGCGCGGCGCTGACGCAGACGGTCAGCCTCGAACAGCGCCCGCCAGGATGCGACGCCGGGACGTTGCTTCAGCAGCGCCCTGCGCTCTCGCTCCGTCATGCCACCCCAGACCCCGAACTCGGTTCGGTTGTCCAGCGCGTCGGCAAGACACTCGGCGATCACCGGGCAGCTCATGCAGACCTGCTTGGCCTGCTGTTGGGCAGCACCCCTGACGAACAGGGCGTCGGGCTCCGCCGCGATACAGGCTCCCTGCAGCGCCCATTGTTCAACCCAAGTAACTTGGCCGGTTGAGACGTCCTCGCGGTGCGTCATCGTGAGTGTCATGCTGACCTCCCCTGAAGATCGGTGTCATGCGGTGTGCCGGACATGGTCGTTCGCTTATGTCTAAAACACTATGAAGAGACTGATTTGACGGATATGACGCTTTGGGGTAGTTCTGGGCGACCGAAGTAACTAGTCACTTCTGCTTCGTTGCGTGCGTTCCGCACAGCACCGCGGCTACCCTTGGCGCATGCAGGAACGCGGCAGAACCTTCACCAACGTCTTGAGCCTCCTAGCGGCCTTCGTGGCGACCTCTGTCGTGCTCGGCCTGCTGGGGGCCGGCCTGATGATGCCCACCGTGGCGGCAACCGGGTCCGCAGCCCGCGCCGGTGTCGCCGTCTTTGACGCGCTGCCCGGCGAGTTCACCCAGAACCCGCTGTCCGAGCAGTCCCGCATCCTGGCCAGCGACGGCTCGCTGATCGCCACGCCGTACGACGAGAACCGCATCATCGTGCCGCTCGCCCAGATCGCCCCGGTCATGCGACAGGCCCAGATCGCCATCGAGGACAGCCGTTTCTATGAGCACGGTGGTGTAGACCCCCAGGGCGTCGGCCGCGCTCTCATCTCCAACCTGCGAGGCGGTAGCACCCAGGGCGCGTCCACCCTGACCCAGCAGTACGTCAAGATCACGCTGCAGGAGAACGCCCTGCGCAACCAGGACACCAAGGCCGCCAGGGCTGCCACAGCCAGGAACTACACGCGCAAGCTGCAGGAGCTCAAGTACGCCGTCACGCTCGAGAAGACCCTGACCAAGGACCAGATCCTGCAGGGCTACCTCAACCTCGTGTACTACGGAGGTCAGGCCTACGGCGTCGAGGCCGCGGCCCGCCACTACTTCGGCGTGAAAGCGTCCCAGCTCAATCTGCCGCAGGCCGCGACCCTCGCCGGTCTCGTCCAGGCCCCGAGCGCGACCGACCCGATCAGGAGCCCGGCCAAGGCTCTGGCCAGGCGCAACGTCGTACTGGACCGCATGCGCGCCCTCAACCTGATCACCGACACGGCCTGGCAGAAAGCCAGGAAGTCCAAGATCGTGATCCACAGCAAGCCGGCCCAGAACTCCTGCGCCCTCTCGCCCTACCCCTACTTCTGCAACTACATCAAGGCCTGGTTGCTGGAGCAGCCGGCGCTGGGCGCGACGCGGCCCGAACGCGCCAAGCGGATCAACCAGGGGGGTCTGACCATCCAGACAACGCTCGACCCCAAGATTCAGGCAGTCACCCAGGAGGAGCTTGACGCCAAGGTCCCGCCAGGTAGCACGATGAGTGACGGCACGGAGCTCGGCGGCGCCGCCGCGGTGATTGAGCCTGGCACCGGCGACGTGCTGGCCATAGCCCAGAACACGAGCTACGCCGTCAAGAGGTCAAAAGGAAAGACCTCGGTGAACTGGGCCGTCGACGCCAAGTACGGCGGCTCCAACGGGTTCATGTTCGGCTCCACCGCCAAGATGTTCGCCGTCGCCAAGGCCCTCGACTCTGGCATGCCGATCAACTCGACCATCTTCGCCCGCGCGGCCTCCCCCACGAGTCCCGCGGTTTTCGTCAGGGGCGACTACCCCCCCGGCGACACCTGTGGTGCCCGGGTGGGCTTTCCGTGGTCCGTACACAACGACGAGGGCACGCGCAACGGTGCGATCAGCCTCACTGATGCGACCGCATTCTCCGTCAACACAGCCTTCGCCGGGCTCGTGGCCAAGCTCGGGGCCTGCAGCGTCCGGGACATGATGGCCAACCTCGGGCTGCACCAGGGCAGCGGCCAGCCCATCGAACGGTATCCCTCCCCGATCACGCTGGGCTCTGACAGCGTCGCGCCACTGA
>DASRUA010000291.1:0-6117 GCA_035655615.1 Dermatophilaceae bacterium | reverse complement strand
CTTCTCGAACACCGCCTCCACGACAAGGTCGCAACCGGTCAGGTCGGCGTACTCGTCGGTGGGCGTGATCCGGGCCAGCACCTCGTCGCGCCTGGCCTCGGTCAGCCTGCCGCGTGAGATGGCCTTGTCAAGGATCTTCCGCGAGTAGTCCTTACCCTTTTCGGCGGCTTCCAGCGAGACGTCCTTGAGCACGACCTCGATACCGTTGCGGGCGCTGACGTAGGCGATGCCCGCGCCCATCATGCCGGCGCCGAGAACCGCGACCCTGGTCGTCGGACGCGGCGTGAAGCCCTCCGGACGTGAGCTGCCGGCCTTGATGGAGTTCAGGTCGAACCAGAACGCCTTGATCATGTTCTTCGCGACCTGGCCGCGGGCGAGGTCGACGAAGTAACGGCCCTCGATCTTCAGCGCGGTGTCGAGGTCGACGCCGGCGCCCTCGACTGCGGCGCACATGATGTGGTGCGGCGCCGGCATGGGTGCGCCCTTGAGCTGTTTTCGAAGGTTGGCCGGTAGCGCAGGCAGGATTCCCGCGAGCTTGGCGCTGGAAGGGGCGCCGCCCGGCATACGGTAGCCGGCCGCGTCCCAGCGCTGCACAGACTCTGGGTTGGCCTTGATCCACGTCTTCGCCTTCTCGAGCAGCTCCGCCGGCGTAGCGGCGAGGTCGTCGATCAGCCCGATGTCAAGGGCCTGGGCCGGGGTGAAGCGGGGCCCCTGGAGCAGCACCTTCGTCAGGCCGTCGACGATTCCCAGCAGCCTGGTGACGCGGGTGACTCCTCCGCCGCCGGGCAGCAGGCCGAGGGTGACCTCGGGCAGCCCGAACGATGCGCCCGGGTTGTCCAGTGCGATGCGGTGGTGGCAGGCCAGTGCAATCTCCAACCCCCCGCCCAGCGCTGCACCGCCGAGGGCCGCGACGACCGGCTTGCCGAGCTTCTCGAGCGCCCGCAGGTCGGCCTTCATCTGCTCGACGCCGGCAGAGAACTGGGCGGCGTTCTCGTCGCTGACCTGGACGAGCAGGTTCAGGTCGCCTCCGGCAAAGAACGTGGACTTCGCCGAGGTGACGATGACTCCGGTGATCGTGTCCTTCTCGGCCTGCAGCCGCTCGGCCGCGGCGTGCATCGAGGCCTGGTAGGCCGCGTTCATGGTGTTCGCGCGCTGGGCCGGGTCATCCATGGTCAGCGTGACAATGCCATCGCCGTCCTGGTCCCAGCGGATGGTGTTTCTCTCAGACATGTCTTAGCTCCGTAGTCGGGTCAGGCCGGGGGGATCAGAGACGCTCGATGATGGTGGCGACACCCATTCCGCCGCCGATGCACAGGGTGCACAGGCCGAAGCGCTGGCCGCGCCGCCCCAGCTCGTCCAGGACGGTGCCCAGGATGACTGCGCCGGTTGCCCCCAAAGGGTGCCCCAGTGCGATCGCCCCCCCGTTCACGTTCACCTTCTCGTGCGGAACCTTCAGGTCCTTCATGAACTTCAGGACTACCGCGGCGAAGGCCTCGTTCACCTCGAACAGGTCGATCTGGTCGATCGTCATACCCGCCTTGGCAAGTGCCTTCAGTGCCGACGGCGCCGGGCCGGTGAGCATGATCGTCGGCTCTGTGCCGACCACCCCGGTCGCCACGATGCGCCCACGCGGCGTCAGTCCCATCTCGGTGCCGGCCTGCTGGCTCCCGATGATCACCAGGGCTGCGCCGTCGACGATGCCGGAGGAGTTGCCCGGCGTGTGGACGTGGTTGATCTTCTCGATCCAGTGGTACTTCTGCAGCGCCACGGCGTCGAAGCCGCCCAGCTCACCTTGCGCCGCGAACGACGGCTTGAGTCCGCCCAGGGACTCGGGGGTTGTGCGCGGACGGGGCAACTCGTCGGCCTCGAGCACGATCTGGCCGTTGAGGTCCAGGACCGGGATCACTGAGCGCGCGAACCTGCCCTCGGCCAGCGCCTTCCCTGCGCGGGTCTGCGACTCGGCGGCGAACTGGTCGACATCGTCGCGGCTGAAGCCCTCCATCGTGGCGATGAGGTCGGCGCTGACACCCTGCGGCACGAAGCTCGTCGCGTAGGAAGTCTGCGGATCCATCGCCCACGGGCCGCCGTCGGACCCCATCGGCACCCGCGACATCGACTCGACGCCACCGGCGATGATCAGGTCCTCCCACCCCGAGCGCACCTTCGCCGCGGCGATGTTCACAGCCTCCAGACCGGAGGCACAAAACCGGTTGAGCTGGAGGCCGGGACCCGAGCTCTCGAAGCCGGCCGCCAGCGCAGCGGTGCGGGCGATGTTGGCACCTTGCTCACCGATCGGCGTCACACATCCGAGGATGAAGTCCTCGACGGCGGCCGGGTCCAGTCCCGGGTTGCGCTTACGCAGCTCGTCAATCAGGCCGACGACCAACGACACGGGTTTGCTGGCGTGCAGCGACCCGGTGTCCTTACCGCGCCCGCGCGGAGTGCGCACGGCGTCATAGACGAACGCTTCAGTACTCATGCATGCCGTCCTCAAGGTGTGGTGTGCGCGCGGTAGGTCATGCGTTTTGGGGCCGAACGCCCGTGCTGGGGCTGACGTGCGACCGATACGGATTCTTGGTGGCCGTCAATCAGAGGCTAATCCAGCCTGTGCTGACCGTCGACTCGTGACGGCAGCAGCGCACAAACGCTTCGAGAGAGCCAACAGACGCGACCTCGGACGCGTAAACCCAAGCCGGGCAGCCAGAACTTGACGACCTTACGTACAAGGCTGACGAGCCCTGCAATCGGCCTCAGATGGGGGGAAGGAGGGTCTTGACCAAGAGGACGGAGGACGGGGCGGAACGGACATCGCCCGAAACCGCCACCACCCGATACTCGTACACAGTGGCGGGGGAGAGCCCCGTGTCCCGGTATGACGTGACGGTTCCTGGGACAGAACCGATCTCGGTGCCGTCGCGCAGGATCAGATAGTGGTCGACAGCTGGGCCAGTGGTGGACGGGGCCCACTGAACGAGGACCGACGTCGAGGTGCGCGCCTGCTCACGGACGGCGTCCGGGGTCGCGGGAACCGCGCTCTCCCATGGTGCCCAGATCATGAGCCCCCTCGGTGAGGTGGTGCGGCACAAAGAGCTCGTGCACCAGGCGCTGACAGTGGTGCAGCCCGGCCAGCTGCGGGACCTGGCCGAACGTGACCATGACATTCTCAGCGACGACTCGGTCGACCTCGGGCCGATCATCGACTACTCGCGTGCTGATCTCGTCGGCTCTGTCGTGGCCTATCTGCGCCACCGTGGTCATTGGGAGGACGCTGCCCGGGAGCTCGGCATTCACCGCAACACCCTTCGGCACCGGATCGGTACGACAAACCGGGTTATGGGCGCGGACCTGAACGATCCGGATGTGGCTAGTCGGCTGTGGCTGGCGTTGCGCGCGGATGGACTTGCCTGACCTTGGCGTGGCGGCTGACGTTGCGCTGAGGTGTCTCTTCAGTCATCTGGTTGCCGTCTTGGCTGCGGACAGAGGGAAACTCTCTTGACGGGTCCGGAGTCGAGCGCGCGCATTGTCAATGAGTCAACGCTTTCCATTGACAACCTGCCTTTGCGGGCAGTTTGCTGTCGGCAACCAACACGAGACGCCAGCGGAGGAACCATGGCGGTCAGGTCAGCTAAAGGCAAGTCCGACTTCACCTGCGCTGACTATGTCGTTACGGGGCGCCAGCCCCTCGACGTCTGCCCAACTTTCTAGTCGCGATGCAGCTGGTCGGGGCCATGTTCCGCGTTTGCTCAGCGAAGGAACGATCGACGTGATCACCACAACGCAACCTTTGAGCCCGGCCGGACGTGTCAGCGCACTGGCGAAACTGGGTGAAGAAGAGCTAGACGTCCTGATCATCGGCGGCGGTGTCGTCGGTGCCGGGTGCGCGCTGGATGCGGTCA
Organism: Dermatophilaceae bacterium; assembly: GCA_035655615.1. GTDB lineage: Bacteria > Actinomycetota > Actinomycetes > Actinomycetales > Dermatophilaceae > UBA4719. The sequence goes on along the minus strand of DASRUA010000291.1, from coordinate 2,221 downwards.
CCCGGGGCCTGAAGGTGGGCCTGGTCGAAGCCCGCGACTACGCCGCAGGTACGTCGAGTCGCTCCAGCAAGCTGTTCCACGGCGGACTGCGCTACCTCGAGCAGTTCAACTTCCCCCTCGTATTCGAGGCCCTCAAGGAACGCTCGCTGGTGCTCAACACACTGTGCCCCCACCTGGCCCGTCCGGTCCCGTTCATCTACCCGCTGCAGAAGGTAATCGACCGCGGATACGTCGGAATGGGCATCGGGGTTTATGACGTGATGGGCGCCGGACGCGGCGTGCCGGGCCACCACAGACACCTGAGCCGCAAGAAGACGATGGAGTCCTTCCCGTCAGGGAAGAAGTCAGCCATCCGGGGCTCGATCCGATTCTACGAGGGACAGGTCGACGACGCCCGGCACACCATGATGATCTCCCGAACCGCAGCCGGCTATGGCGCACTGTGTGTCAACAGCACCCGGGTCACCGGCTTTCTTCGTGAAGACGACCGAGTCGCCGGGGTCTTTGTCAGGGATCTGGAGACCGGGCACGGGTTCCAGATCCGGGCCCGCCAGGTCATCAACGCCGCCGGGGTATGGACCGACGAGATCCAGGCGATGGTCGGCGGCCGGGGCCAGTTCCAGGTCCGGGCATCGAAGGGTATTCACGTTGTCGTCCCCCGGAACCGGATCAACTCCGCCACCGGCATCATCACCCGCACCGAGAAGAGCCTGCTGTTTATCATCCCTTGGGGAAGTCACTGGATCATTGGCACCACAGACACCGACTGGGCCCTCGACCTGGCCCACCCCGCGGCCAGTCAGACCGACATCGACTACCTCCTTCGACACGCCAACACGCTGCTGCAGGACCCGCTTACCCGGGAGGACGTCGTTGGCGTCTACGCGGGGCTTCGACCGCTGCTCTTCGGTGAGTCCGACTCGACCAGCACGTTGTCTCGTGAGCATGCCGTCTCCAGCCCCGTCCGCGGCCTCACCGTCATCGCCGGCGGGAAGTACACGACCTACAGGGTTATGGCCAAGGACGCCGTCGACTCAGCCGTGCACGGACTGGAACGCTCCGTCCCGAGATCCTGCACCGAACGCATTCCGCTGGTCGGGGCCGATGGGTACTTCGGTGCCTATAACTCCCGCCAGCTCACCGCCGACCGCACCGGGCTGCACGTGTCCAAGATCGAGCACCTTCTCGGCCGGTACGGAACCCTGTCCTCAGAGCTGCTGGACCTGATCAGCGAACACCCCGAGCTGGGTCAACCATTGACCAGCGCCCCCGAGTATCTCAGGGTCGAGGCCTACTACGCGGCCAGCCACGAAGGCGCCCTGCACCTGGAAGATGTCCTTACCCGCCGGACCCGGATCTCGATCGAGGTCCGCGACCGGGGCGACGCGGCAGCCCGTGAGGTTGCCGACATCGTCGCGCCCATCCTGGGATGGACGGAGGAAGACATTGCGCGCGAGGTCGAGCACTACCAGGCGCGGGTCAAGGCCGAGCGCGAGTCGCAGGAACAACCCGATGACCAGACAGCCGACGCAGCCCGACTTGGCGCACCCGACGTCCGTCTCGGTGCTGGGAACACCTCGCCAGACGAGGACTTGTCACCACGATGACGGAGTCATCGCTGCCGTAGCTCCGCCCCTGCGGCCGGGTGTGGCACGGGTCGAGCTCTCCTGAGCCTCGATCCATCGACGAAGTATTCGTGGGTGAGTGAGCGCGATTCTGATCCGCTCTCGGCGATGGGGGCGTGAGGCGGCCAGACGGGGTCAGCCGGCGTCAGCAGCACTTGAGACGGACTGACGCGCTCGCGCGCTGGAAGCTGGCTCGGGTTGACGGCCTCGGGATCGGCCTTCATGGCAGACTCCGGTTATGGCTGATTTCAGAGTTTTCGCTGCCGGCGTCTCTACGCTCTACTCCGGCGATTCAGCGCGTTATCAGGTCAGTGAGGGCGGAGTCCTGACGGTCTTCGACGGTAAGGGCACCCGCTTTCAGTTCTCTCCATCCGGTTGGCTCTCTGTCGAGGACCAGCCCGAGCTCGAGATCCCTGAGGTCGAGTTCCCCCACTGACCCGAAAACAAACCCCGCCCTCCTACGCGACGTCGGGGATGGGGTCGAAGCGGACGGTCAGGCCCAGGGCGTTGGCTTGGCGGATGATGCGTCGCATCGCACGTTCGGGGTCTTGTTTGGTGAAGTAGTCCCCGCCGAGGTCCTGGTAGTCGGCGTTGTC
>DASRUA010000290.1:0-3430 GCA_035655615.1 Dermatophilaceae bacterium | reverse complement strand
TTCATGAAGGAGCGGGGCCGGTCAAGGACTTTCTCAGCGGGGGCGGCCTCGTTGAGGGCGGCGTCGTCCGGACGGGCGGGTCAAGTTCGCAGCGCCCGGAGGCCCGCAGGGCGAGGACGAACGGTGCTTGACGCGCCCGGAGGGCGGCGCATACTGCCTGGGGCCGCTACCGGGTTATGAACTTGTGGGTGGCTTCGGATCGACGAGGTGGCATTGGCGGGGTGCCAGGCATTCCTTCGCCCTGGAGGGTGCATGAAGCCATGTGGTGTCCCTGGTCAGGGTGTGGGGCCATTCACATCGTCGGCCGCACCAGCGAGCTGGTGGGTCCATGCCGTTCCTCGGCCGCCACAGGTCGTGCGGGTCATGCTGCGTTCCGGGTGTCCTGGAAGGCCCGGGAGGTGCCGTCACGCAGGGTGTAGGAGACGATGTCGAGCATCCGGTGCGCCGCGGCCACCTTGGCGATGTTCCGCCCGCCTGGACCGCGGCGGGCGAGGATCCTTTCCCGCAACGCTCGCACCGACGGCTCGCAGGGGCGTTGCACGGCCTCGACGACCGCCCACCGGACCAGTGCGGAGCCTTCCTTGCTGATGTGTCCACGACGGGTGGTCCGGTCCGAGGCGTAGTGCCGCGGGGTCAGCCCGGCCCAGCAGGCCAGCTGATCGGGCCCATCGAACCGGGTGACGTCACCGATCTCGGCGAACAGCACCGCGGCCAGAACCGGACCGATCCCCTTGATCTTTTGCAGGTTCCGGTAGCCGGGCTGGTGCTTGAGCCGCTTGTCGAGCTCGACCTCGGTCGCGCCGATCTCGGCCTCCAGCAGCAGCATCTGCCGGCGCTGGGAGTCCAACCGGTGCGCATAGGCCGGCATCAGCGACACCTGGTCCAACAACCGGGTGCCCAAGGCGGACTCCAGGTCGGACACCGGCAGGTGAATGTTGTGCTTGGCCAGCACACCACGGATCCCGGCCTTGACCGCCGTGTTCGCCTGCGTCAACCGCTGCCGGTGCCGGACCAGCTCACGGAGCTCCCGCAGCTCCGGCCGGGCGATGTACGCCTCCGGCAGCGACCCCAGCCGCAGCAGGTTCGCCAGCTCATAGGCGTCCTTCGCGTCGGTCTTGACCCGCTTGCGCTTGCGCATCGCCGTCATCCCATACGGGTGCGCCAAATGCACCTGGCACCCAGCGGCCTGCAAAGCGTCCACCGCCCAGTACCAGCCGTACGTCGCCTCGATCGCCGCTGGCACACCACGACCAGCACGACGCACCTCCCGCACCAACACCTTCGGGTCGTTGTCGACCTGCTTGCACGAGAGTTCCTTGCCAGCATCGTCGATCCGGCAGATCACCGACCGGCGGGCATGCAAGTCCACCCCGACCCACTGCCCAACCGGGCTAGTGTCGCGTGTTTGAAGTTGTCTTGCGGTGAGCCTTGGTGACGATCTCGTCGGCTGTCTTGGTCCAGACGAAGGGTTCGCAGCGGTCGTTCCAGCCGTCGATGAAGGTCTCGATCGCGGTGATGAGGTCTTTGACGCTGGTGAAGGTGCCGCGGCGGATGGCTTGGCGGGTGATGATCCCGAAGACGATCTCGACCATGTTCAGCCAGGACCCCGAGGTGGGGGTGAAGTGCATGGTGACGCGGGGGTTCTTGGCCAGCCACGCCTTGACCGCGGGGTGTTTGTGGGTGGCGTAGTTGTCGGCGACCACGTGCAGCTGCACCCGCGGGTAGGCCTTGGCGACCTGCTTGAGGAACGCCAGGAACTCGGCGTTGGTGTGCCGGTCGTAGCAGGCGTCGGTCACCTTCCCGGTGGCGACCTCCAGGGCGGCGAACAAGGTGGTGGTGCCGTGGCGGACGTAGTCGTGGGTCTGCCGCTCGGGGATACCTGGTCGCAGCGGGAGGATCGGGGCGGTGCGGTCCAGGGCCTGCACCGGGGACTTCTCATCCACGCAGACCACCACGGCCTTGTCTGGGGGGTTCAGGTACAACCCGACAACGTCGCGGATCTTGGCCTCCAGCTCGGGGTCAGTGGAGAACTTGAACGTCTCCACCCGCCGCGGCTGCAGGTTCCACTTCCGCCAGATCCGGGCCACCGTCGCGAAGGAGATCCCCAGCTGGTCACCCAGCAGCCGCGCCGACCAGTGCGTCACTCCCAGCCGCGCCGGCGGGGCCTCCAGCGTCGCCACCACCACCGCGACCTCGTCGTGCACCGGCGGCCGACCCGACCGAGGCAGGTCCTCCAACGCCTCCATGCCGCCCGCCTCGTACCGGTTCCGCCACAACAGCACCGTCGGACCACTGACCCCGACCTGCCGGGCGATCGCCGCGTTCGCCACCCCCTGCGACGCCAGCAGCACGATCCGGGCACGCTGCGCCAGGCCCGCCTCCACCGTCGAGGACCGAAGCACAGCGTTCAACCGCGACTCATCACCAGCACGCAAGACCACCGCCGGGGCAACAGACATGCTCCATTGTCCCGAACCTCACACCACAAAGGGACTTCCGACACGCAACACTAGAGACAGCAAGGCGACCAGGACAGCGCCCACGAGCAAACGTACGGTGCGCATGGTTCCCCCGTTGGTCGTCGCGTTGCGATACCTCCGCCCACTCCCGACGGTCGTGCCTTCCTAGGGCTCAACGGCCTGCCCTCGGGCTGCCTTGCCGGCGACGCAGGTGAACTCGGTCTGGGCCGCCTTGGGGCCGCATGACAACGGACAACGGTGACAACTGCTGACAACCAGTGAGAAGCATCTCCGCAGGCCGCGGGCCCCGTCAGGGGTATCCGCGCAGGCCAGCGGCCAGTCGAGGAAGTTGATCACCAGTCCCCTTAGAGGAGCTTGATCGGCGTTGGCTCGTCACTGGCCCTCTTCGATGACGGCCTCGCCCCTGCCAGCGAACCTCACCCTGAACTTGGCAACGCCGGCCTTCGCGGCTGCCATGGCACCCGCGGTGGAACCCGCGACGATGAGTCCAACCACCACCTCTTGGGCAACGTGCTCAGCCAGGCGGGTCTCGAAGGGCGGGTGCCACGTGACCTCGCCACCTTCGTCCTTGATGCAGGCCACCAGCGCGTATGCAAAGTGCGGGTTGCCGATGAACGTGACTCTCACGGTCTCGGTCACGTCTTCGAATCTAACTGCCGGTGCAACAGCGCCGGGCGGACCTCGGACCGGGACGGGATCGCCCGCGAGGAGTCCTGCAGCGTGCGGGAAGCCATGCTGGGCTGCGCAGGGTCGCCGATGCTGGTTCAGGGTCGATCACGGCCACAGACGGTGCCTTCGGGTCGGCCGATTCGTGCCTTTGAGGACTTAGGTCCTGCTTTGCACAGGTGTGCACGAGGGTTGTTGACGTTGTCCCCGGACATGATCTTCGCCCGGTTCGTTCTTGGACCTAGTCGACGTTGTTGTCCTCCCCGCCGTCTAGGACGACGGCC
>DASRUA010000289.1:0-11101 GCA_035655615.1 Dermatophilaceae bacterium | reverse complement strand
CAAGGGCAAGGCGACGGACCTGCTGAGTAGCAGGATCGACTACGTCGTCAAGTTCAACGGCGGCAACAACGCCGGACACACCGTCGTCATCGACGGTGAGAAGTACGCCCTCCACCTGCTACCCAGTGGCATCCTCACCCCGGGCTGCATCCCGGTGATCGGCAACGGGGTCGTCATTGACCTGGCCGTGCTGTTCGAGGAGATCGACGCCCTCAACGTGCGAGGAATCGACACCTCAAGGCTGGTGGTCAGCGCCAACGCCCACCTGATCACGCCATACAACCGCGTGCTCGACAAGGTCACCGAGCGGTTCCTGGGATCTCGCAAGATCGGCACCACGGGTCGCGGCATCGGCCCGACCTACGCCGACAAGATGTCGCGCGTCGGCATCCGGGTGCAGGACGTGTTCGACGAGTCGATCCTGCGCCAGAAGGTCGAGGCGGCCCTCGAGGTCAAGAACCAGATGCTGGTCAAGATCTACAACCGCCGTCCCGTCGAGGTCGACGAGGTGCTCGAGGAGTTCAAGAAGTACGCCGACCGGTTGCGTCCGATGGTCGTCGACACCGGGCTGCTGCTCAACGCAGCGCTCGACGAGGGCAAGACGGTCCTGTTCGAGGCCGGCCAGGCGACCCTGCTGGACGTCGACCACGGCACCTACCCGTTCGTCACCTCATCCAGTGCCGCTGCGGCCGGTGCCTGCACCGGTTCAGGGGTGCCGCCGACCCGCATCGACCGGGTCATCGCCATCCTCAAGGCCTACACCACGCGGGTGGGCGAAGGCCCCTTCCCCACCGAGCTGCTGGACGACTCGGGCGAGTTCCTGCGCAAGACCGGGGCCGAGTACGGCACCACGACCGGCCGCCCCCGTCGCTGCGGCTGGATGGACACCGTGGTCGGGCGATACGCCACGCGGATCAACGGCGTCACCGACTTCGTGGTCACCAAGCTCGACGTCCTCACCGGGCTGGAGCACGTGCCGGTCTGTGTCGCCTATGACGTGGGCGGCGTGCGGCATGATGAGATGCCGATGACCCAGAGCGACTTCCACCACGCGAAGCCCATCTACGAGAACCTCCCCGGCTGGTCGGAGGACATCTCGAAATTCCGCACGTTCGAGGAGCTGCCGGCGAACTGCCGCGCCTACATCCTGCGGGTCGAGGAGCTCATCGGCGCCCGGATCTCGGCGATCGGCGTCGGCCCCGGCCGTGACGCGATCATTGAGCGCTACTCGTTCCTGGGTTGATGACCGCACCCGACGCGAACGTCCCCGAGCAGGACTGGGTGTCCCCCCTGGTGCGCCCACACTAGTTGGAGGTCCGGGACCGACTCTTGTCCTGACCGACGCTCTTTGTCGAGACCGACTGCTGTCGAGACCGACTGCTGTCGAGCTGAGGCATGCCTGTGTGCCCGCTGGTGTGTGCGGGCTATGGGCTGGGGGTTCAGAGGTGCCAGGTGACTTCGCTGGTGGTGGCGGTCGCGGTCCAGCCCCTTTGGTGGGCGATCGTATGGTGTCTGCCGCAGAGTAGTGCCGCGTTGGTCAGGCTGGTCTGGCCGCCGTCGACCCAGTGGATGATGTGGTGGGCGTCGGCCCAAAAGGGTGGCGCGCCGCAGCCGGGGATGGTGCAGCCGCGGTCTCGGAGCCACATCGCCCGCAGCATCCCGGGGGTGAACAGCCGCCTGGCCCGGCCGACGTCCAGGACCTCGGAGTCGGTGCCCAGCACGACGGGGATGATGGTCGCGTCGCAGGCGATCCGCCGGATCGTCTCAGGTGCCAACAGCTGCCCGGTCAACATGGACGACCCCGCGCCACAGCGGGTTGTGAGGTCCTTCAGGTCGACGGTTACGTAGAGGGCGGCCTTGGTGGTGGTCGGGGACGCACCGCCTGCGGCGGCCGCCCGCCGGCACATCTCGACTAGTGCGTCGCCGCGGCGCTGGTCGGAGGCGCGCAGGTCCGGGCACGCTGCCGTGGGCTTGGGCGCGGACAGGGGACCGAGGATGGCTTCGAGGACTTCCTTGCCTTCGGGGTCCAGGCGCAGGCGGTACTCGGCCATCCCGTCATCATCGAACGGTTGAGACAGGCTGACCCCGTCCTTGAGCTGGTCGTGGCGGGCCTGGAACTCACCCTGCTGGCCGTAGGTGGCGATCAGCTTGTCCCGCAGAGCGCGGATCTCCCTGGGCCCGTGGTCGGTGGCGATCTGGATGAAGCCCGCCCACACCGCTTCGAGCGCCTCATCGCGCAGCCGGGGGCGCAGCTTGTCCATCTCGACCAGTGCCACGGCGGCGTTGCGGACCCCGACCCGTGCGCCCAGCACGGCTGAGGCCAGGCCCGCGTTGCGGACCACCCGGGTTGCGTGAGCCACGGCGACCAGCTGCGCGGCTCCGCCGGCGCGCAAGGACGGCGCCCACTGGATCACCCACGCTGTCGCGGTCGGGCAGTCGGACCCGGCGATCACCCCGCGGCTGAGGGCTTCGGCCAGGATCGCGACCCGGGCCGCCTCGGCGTGCCGGGAAAGGTCGTCGATCTGGCGGAAGAACGGGCCCAGCTCGGTGTTGCCCACCGCGAACATCGACTCAGCCAGGCCGACCAGTGACGCGGTCGCCGCGGCCACCGCGTTGCGTCCCGCCTCGATCACCAATGTCCCTGCCATGCATCAAACCTAGCCTCGACCACCGACAGCCCCCCGGTGCTTCCAAGTCCACGAATTGCCTTGTGAAAGAGGAGATTTCGCAAGACCACTTCCTGCCCAGACTCTGATGGGCGAAGTCCCGCCCGTCAGCTGCTTGACTAACCTGCCTGGCTAGTACGGCTAGGACTGGCCCCGGTGCGCAAGCCAGACGGGCGGATCTTGACGGTGGCCTTCACCGCTGCCTGCTGAATGGTCATTGAAGCTGAAGGACGGTCATCCGGTGCGCGGCTCGGGTGAGGGCGACGTAGAGCACCCGGATGCCGCCGGGGGACTCGGCCGTGATCTCGGCGGGGTCCACGATCACGGTGGCGTCGTACTCCAGACCCTTGGTCGACATCGGGCCAACGACGTTGACCCGACCTGAGAAGTCGCCGGTCAATGGCCCGAGCGCGGACGCGAGCGAGTCGAGCCATCGGGCGGGAGAGATGACCGCGATGGACCCCTCGACCTCGCCCAGCAGCGCCTCGACAGCGGCGGTGGCGGCAGCCGGGATCCCCGCTGCGTCAACCGAGGTGATGATCGGGTCGACGCCGGTCTCACGGACCGCCTTGGGGATGTCGGCGTCGGGCACCTCGGCCCGGATCACGTCGGCCGCGTAGGCGAAGATCTCCCTCGCATTGCGGTAGTTGGTGTCCATGTGGAACAGCGACCGCACCTTGCTGCCGAACGCCTGTTCGCGAGCCTGACGTGCTTCGGCCGCATCGGGCCAGGAGGCCTGCGCGGCGTCGCCGACCACGGTCCAGGACGACCAGCGGCCGCGACGACCCAGCATCCGCCACTGCATCGGCGAGATGTCCTGCGCCTCGTCGATCAGCACGTGCGCGTACTCTTCGGGGTCCGTCAGCCGGCCGTTCATCAGCCGTTCCATCTTCGTGTGCGGGGTGACCTCGTACCCGGTCCGGGTGGTTGCCCACGGGGCCGTGCCGTGCGTCGTGACCTCGGTGACACCGTGACCGGTGACGTCGTCGAGCTCCTCGACCTGGTAGGTGGCCTGTTCCTCCGGATCGTGCTCGCGCATCGTGCCGAGAAGGGAGGCGATGTCGTCGATCAGCGCGACGTCGGACACCGACCAGGTCCCGGTGTCGATCGTCGCCTGGATGGAGTCAGCGAGCAGCGTGCAATCGGCGTCGTTGAGAATCCCCTTCGCATAGCGACGGGTCCGCTCCGGATCGGCCAGCCAGAGCAGCACCTCACGAGCGTCCAGCGGTCGCCACCACTGGCGCACGAACGCCTCGACGTTCATGTGCTCGAGGAACTTGTCCACGAACACCCAGCGCTCGTCCCCGGAGTCGGCGTCCCACGCGGCTTCGGCCAGGGCCTGGGTTGCGGCCCTGCGCGCATGGTTGCGTTGGTGGGAGCTCAGTACCTGGATCCGGATGCGGTCCAGCTCGGCCGAGTCGAGCCGGATCGCGCGTCCATTGACGAAGGCGCGCAGCTGGGTCGGTGTGTCAGGGATGGAGTCGTGGGCTGCCCGCGCGAGGATCCGTCGTATCTTCAGCGAACCCTTGATGGCGGCAGCCGCCGGGGTGTCGAGCCGCTCGGTCGTTACCCCGTCGGCGATGTCCCCGAGTGACCGCAGGGTGACCGTTTCCTCGCCGAGCGAGGGCAGAACCCGCTCGATGTATGCCGTGTAGGCAGCAGAGGGTCCGACCACCAGGATTCCGCCGGCCTCGTAACGGCGGCGATCGGAATACAGGAGATAGGCAGCCCGGTGTAGTGCCACCACAGTCTTGCCGGTGCCGGGACCTCCGGTGATCTCGGTGACTCCCCGGGCAGGTGCCCTGATCGCCTCATCCTGATGACGCTGGATGGTGGCAACAATGTCCCGCATCCGGCTGCCACGTGAACGGGTCAGGGCTGCCATGAGCGCACCGTCGCCGACGACCACAAGGTCGTCCGGAGCCTCGGGGACCATCAGGTCGTCCTCGATGCCGATCACGTCAGAACCCTTGCAACGCAACACTCTCCGACGCAGGACACCCATCGGCTCGACCGGCGTAGATCGGTAGAAAGGTGCGGCGGCGGGTGCGCGCCAGTCGATCACCAGCGGTTCGTACTCGTCGTCGCGAACGCCCAGGCGACCGACATATCGCGTCTCTCTGTCTGCGCGGTCCGCCCCGTCGCCGGTGTCGGACCCGAGGTCCAGCCGTCCGAACACGAGTCCTTCGTACTGCGTCTCGAGGATCGTGCGTCGCTTGTTCGCGTTGAAGACCAGGGCATCGCGCTCGAAGAGGCCGGTGATCTCCTCGTCGCGGATGTCGCCGGTGCGGTCGGTTCGCCCGCGGGCAAGTCCCTCGGCCTCTATCAGTGCGGTGCGCTCGGTTGCCTTGGCGAGCTCCGCGTAGACCCTGTCGACATGCTTCTGCTCGACGGCGATCTCGGCCGCTATGGAGTCCTGCGTCACAGACGCACCGGGGCGCGGCGCTGTCTCGCCGGTGCGTGGGGAGGGGTCAATCCGTTGATGGGACTCGCTCACTGCTCCCCTTGACTCGTGTTGTGGGAGACGGGCCGTCGAAGGGACGCTGGCCGTCGAGGGAGCGGGCGGGAACCGCGCCACCCCCATGCGAACATGTGAGTCTATCCCCTGAGTCAGCCGCAGCCATGGATACCCTGCCCGCCCGCACCGCAGGTCACCCGCACGCCGGGCGCTGGGCTGGGCTGCGCCGGGGGCGCTGGGGGATTGGGGGGCACTGGGCTGGGCGCTGGGCTCGGATGGGCTGGGCTGCGCCGGGGGCGCTGGGGGGACTGGGGGGCACTGGGCTGGGCGCGGTGCCGATGCCCGAGCCGGTCGCCTAGGCTTACCACTCGTGAAGGTTCTCGTCATTGGCACCGGTGCTCGCGAGCACGCCATCGTCAGGTCTCTGACGCTCGACCCCTCGGTCGACGCCGTCATCGCAGCACCCGGCAATCCGGGCATCGACGCCATTGCGTTGTGCCGCGAGCTGCCAGGAGGCGTGCTGGACGGTGAGGGTGTGGCCACTCTGGCAGCCGAGCTGGGCGTTGACCTGGTCGTCGTCGGCCCGGAGGGACCCCTGGTTGCCGGTGTGGCCGACGCGGTTCGCGCGCGGGGCATCGCCTGCTTCGGGCCCACGGCCAAGGCGGCCCAGCTCGAGGGAAGCAAGGCGTTCGCCAAGGCGGTGATGGCCGAGGCCGGTGTCCCCACCGCACTGGCTCATGTCTGCACGAGCGTCGAAGAGGTGTGCAGCGCCCTGGACGTCTTCGGGGCGCCTTACGTGGTCAAGGACGACGGACTGGCTGCCGGCAAGGGCGTGGTCGTGACGAAAAGCCGTGCCAAGGCCTTGGCCCATGCGGTTCAGTGCTTGGAGAAGCCGGGCACCCGCATCGTCGTGGAGGAGTTCCTGGACGGCCCCGAGATCTCCCTGTTCTGCATCACCGACGGCACCACGGTGGTGCCGCTGGCCCCCGCGCAGGACTTCAAACGCCTGTCGGACAACGACGAAGGTCCCAATACCGGCGGCATGGGCGCGTACTCACCGTTGGACTGGGCACCCTCGTCCTTGGTGCAGGACGTCGTTGACCGCGTCGCGCAACCGACCGTGGACGAGATGCGCCACCAGGGGATGCCCTTTGCCGGCGTGCTCTACGTCGGGCTGGCTCTGACCTCGCGGGGCCTGCGGGTTGTCGAGTTCAACGCCCGGTTCGGTGACCCGGAGACGCAGGTGGTGCTGGCCCGTCTGGCCACACCCCTCGGCGGCCTGCTGTATGCGGCAGCTGTCGGCAAGCTCGACGAGGTCGCCCCTCTTCGCTGGCGTCCGGAGCACGCGGTGACCGTCGTCGTGGCTTCCAAGGGTTACCCGGCTTCGCCTCGCAGCGGCGATGTCATCGAAGGTATGCCGGATGTCGGCGACGATGCCTACGTCCTTCATGCGGGCACCGCCGTCGAAACGGACGGCACGCTCGTGTCCGCGGGTGGGCGCGTCCTGTCCGTCACCGCGACCGGCGCCGATCTGGCGCAGGCACGCGACCGCGCATACCGCGCTGCCAAGCGAATCAAGCTCAAGGGTTCCACCTATCGAACCGACATCGCGCTGGCGGCCCAGCACGGCGAGATCACGGTGTCGCAATGAGCCGGCCGGTTGAGGGCGCCCGGTTGGCCGAGATGCCCGGATTCGCCCACGTCTACTCGGGCAAGGTCCGTGAGCTCTATGCACCGATTGACCCGTCGACAGGTCAGGCCAGCAAGGACGAGCTGCTCCTGGTGGCCACCGACCGGATCTCGGCCTACGACTTCATCCTGGACAGCGAGATCCCCGACAAGGGCAAGGTCCTGACCCAGCTCTCGCTCTGGTGGTTCGACCAGCTGGCCGACATCATCCCCAACCACGTGATCTCAACCCAGGTGCCGGCGGCCGTTGCCGGGCGTGCGGTCCTCGTGCAGCGGCTCGACATGGTGCCGGTCGAGTGCATCGGGCGGGCTTATCTGACCGGAAGCGGGCTCACCGAGTATCGCGAGACGTCGTCCGTCTGTGGCGTGACCCTGCCCGCCGGCCTGCAGGACGGGTCGCTGCTTCCCTCGCCGATCTTCACCCCGACCAGCAAAGCGCCGATCGGCCAGCACGATCAGCCGATGACCTATGCCGAGGTCGCAGCTCAGGTCGGTGGCTCGATCGCGGCCAGTGTGCGCGACCTCACCATCGCGATCCTCAAGCGCGGCAACGAGATCGCCGCCGGTCGCGGAATCCTGCTGGCCGATACCAAGGTGGAGTTCGGGCTCGACGCCACGCGACCAGACGCTGAGGGCAACCCCACGATCGTGCTCGCCGATGAGGTGCTCACCCCGGACTCGTCACGATTCTGGCGGGCCGCCACCTGGCAGCCCGGCCGGGCGCAGGACTCCTACGACAAGCAGTTCGTCCGTGACTGGCTCACCTCGCCGGCCAGCGGCTGGGACCGGTCGTCCGGCGACGTGCCTCCAGCGCTCCCGGAAGACATCATCGACGCGACCCGGTTGAAGTACATCGAGGCCTATGAGTCTCTGACCGGTCGGACCTTCACCTGACGACCTGTCACGGGCAGCGGTCGCGGGCGGATAAACTCGCCTGACCATCCGGTATCTGACCAAGCCCCGAATCTGAGGAGCACCTCGCATGGGAATCGTCGTCGTCGACGTCATGCTCAAGTCCGAGATTCTCGACCCCCAGGGCCAGGCCGTCGCCGGTGCCCTGCCGCGGCTGGGATTCAACCAGTTCACCGATGTCCGCCAGGGCAAACGGTTCGTGCTGACCGTCGAGGGTGAGGTCACCGACCAGGTGCTGGCCGCTGCCCGTGAGGCCGCCGAGACAATGCTGTCCAACCCGGTGATCGAGGACGTGGTGAGCGTTCGGGCGGTGTTGAATGAAGTGGGGTCCCAGGCAACTGAGTTGAATAAGACGGCGGAGCACGCATGAAGATCGGCGTCGTGACCTTCCCGGGCTCGCTCGATGACCACGACGCCCACCGAGCTGTCCGCGTGGCCGGTGGCGAGCCCGTCTCGTTGTGGCACGGTGACGACTCGTTGCGCGATGTCGATGCGGTGGTGCTCCCTGGTGGCTTCTCCTATGGCGACTACCTGCGGGCCGGTGCCATCGCCCGGTTCGCGCCGGTCATGTCGGCGTTGATCCCGGCGGCACAGGGTGGGTTGCCGGTGCTCGGCATCTGCAATGGCTTCCAGATCCTGTGCGAGTCGCACCTGCTTCCCGGCGCGATGATCCAGAACGACCATCGCACCTTCATCTGCCGCGACCAGCGGCTGCGCGTCGAGAACGCGACGACCGCCTGGACGTCGGACTTCGCCCAGGATGACGAGATCACGATCGTCCTGAAGAACCAGGACGGGCAGTATGTCGCCGACCGGCACACGCTCGACGAGCTCGAGGGCGAGGGCCGGGTGGCCTTCCGGTATGTCATCGAGCACAGTGTCGTCGACGGCCCGGACGCCCCGGCAGCGGTGAGGTACGACCGCTTTGCCAGCCGCAACCCCAATGGCTCCTACCGCGACATTGCCGGCGTCACCAACGAGCGCGGAAACGTCGTCGGCTTGATGCCGCACCCCGAGCACGCCATCGAGGAGGGGTACGGTCCATCCCTTGATGGTCTCAAGTTCTTCACGTCCGTCCTGAAATCAGTGGTGAACGCTTGACATCCTCCCGGCCATGAATGACCGGGATTCCAACTGCTATGCGACCTTCGGAGGCCGTGCATGTTGAGGTTCACGCTTCACAGACCGAGCCAAAACTCTGCGGTCTCCACGTGCTGTCACGGCATGTCCTGCCGCGATATTTCTTGCCGCGTTCACGTCGGCGTTCGCCTGATGCCGGCAAGCCACGCACACGAAGATCGCTTGGCTCTTGCGACTCTCCGATGCGATGTGCTTGCAGGCGTTACAGGTCTGCGACGTGTACGCCGCTTTGACCTTCTCGACCCGACCGGGAGCCTTCTGCTCCAACCGGGTCACGAGCAGACCCCATCCGGATTTGAGGATGCCCCGATTGAGGCCCGCCTTCTGGGCGACGTTCCTACCCGGCTTCTCGATGGTTCCCCGCGCAGTGCGGGTCATGGCCTTGACGTTGAGGTTCTCGATGCGGATCACGTCGAAACGGGTGGCGAGGTCGGTGGTGGTCTTCTCCACCCAGTCTTTGCGCCGGTCGGCGTCCCTGGCTTTCAACCCACCGATCAGGGTCTTGGCTTTCCTGCGGCGGTTCGACCCGCGCCGGGCGCGCGCGAGTCTGCGTTGAAGCCGCAGGAGCCGCTCGGCTTCTTTCGGGCCCAACCCAGCAGGGCGGGTCATCTCACCGGTGGACAGCGCCACCGCGACAGTGACACCCCGGTCCACGCCGACGACGCCACCGGTGCCTGGCGCCGGGATCGGGTCAGGGATCACAGCGAACGCGATATGCCACCGGCCCGCCCTGTCGCGCGTGATGCGGTACGACTTCCAACACGCCAGGGCGCGGCTGCGTTTGAACGACACCCAGCCGATCTTCGGGACCAGCACACTGGAGCGTGCCCGGTTGTCCTGACGGACCCGCAACGCCTGCGGCCCTACGATCCGCAAACCCTCATGCTCGCCGGCTTTACGCCACGTCGGGCGCCGGTGGGTCCCGGCGAAGAACATCCGCCACGCCTGGTCGAGGTCACGCAACGCCTGCTGCTGGACGGTCTGCGACCCGGCAGCAAGCCACGGCTCCGCAGCTCGGGCTTGGGTCAGCTGCGCGGCTTGAGCGTTGAACCCCGGCGTGGGGCCCTGCCAGCGCCGCCACATCAGGCGCTGCTCAAGGCCGAGGTTCCACACATACCGGGCGTGGCCGCACTGCTCCAGCAGGAGCACCTCCTGTGCAGCGCTCGGATACAGGCGGAACCTCATGGCCCACAACGTAGCGTCGGCCTCCGACACCCAAACGCGAACCAGAGCCCAATACTCGGCGCGGTCGCAGCGCCGTCCACAACCTGCACGTCCATCTGGTGTTCGTCACCACATACAGGCGTGGCGTGTTCGACACGGAGATGCTCAACCTGTGCGAACAAGTCATGGCGCAGGTGTGCGCAGACTTCGACACGACTTTGGCCGAGTTCAACGGAGAGGAAGACCATGTTCACCTGCTCGTTCAGTACCCGCCGAAGGTGGCGCCCTCCCACCTGGTCAACCCCCTCAAAGGCGTCTCATCCAGGCGGTTGCGGCAGGACTTCGTCGGCAGGATCAACAGGGCTGCGATGCGCGGCCGGTTCTGGTCCCCGTCAGACTTCGCCGGATCGTGTGCTGGTGCACCGCTCAGCGCCGTCAAGGACTACAACACAAACCAGAAACGACCAGACCAGGCAAGGTTTCCTCCCTGCCCGGAAGGACAGGGTTTCCACCCTAGATCACCGATGACCTCCGTGGCCAAGCCCAACATCGACACGGTCGGGGACGCCTCGACGACGCCGGACGTCTCGCAGCCCTGGTCCGAGCTCGGGCTGAAGGCTGACGAGTACGAACGCATCCGCGAGATCCTCGGCCGGCGCCCGACCATTGCCGAGCTGGCGATGTACTCCGTCATGTGGTCCGAGCACTGCTCGTACAAGTCCTCCAAGGTCCACCTGGCGCAGTTCAGCGAGAACACCACCGACGAGATGAACGAGAAGCTGCTGGTCGGCATCGGCGAGAACGCCGGCGTGGTCGACATCGGGGACGGCTGGGCGGTGACCTTCAAGGTCGAGAGCCACAACCACCCGTCGTATGTCGAGCCGTACCAGGGTGCCGCAACCGGCGTCGGCGGCATCGTCCGCGACATCATGTCGATGGGCGCCCGTCCGGTTGCGGTGATGGACTCGCTGCGGTTCGGCGCCATCGACCACACCGACACCCATCGGGTGCTCCCCGGGATCGTCGCCGGCGTCGGGGGCTACGGCAACTGTCTCGGGCTGCCCAACATTGG
>DASRUA010000288.1:0-6003 GCA_035655615.1 Dermatophilaceae bacterium | reverse complement strand
TCGCCTCGCCGTTGGACCACCATGCAAGCGGCGAGTTTATGCGGCGACCGGCGACTTGCGCCTCGCGGCGAGCGGGGCGAGCGTGAGCCGGGATGCCCCCTCCAAGCGCGCCAAGGTGAGCCCGACGTTCGCCGTCCCGCGGAGTACAAGAACTCGATCAGTCAGCCCACCGAGGTGGTCCATGGTTGAGGATCGCCGGGCGTGACAGTATCGCCGCCATGCCTGCTTCACTCCTCTAGCGCCCAGCCCGCTCGACGAGGCATCCGGAGGTCAGCGCATCCTGCGAGGCAAGGTCCAGGCCGCAGGCCTCACCGCCCGATGCCGGCGCCCCGCTCAATCTGCTACGTCGCTGCACCGGCACCGGCTTCGGAACGTGCTCGCCAAGCTGCCCGATCGCTTTGGCCTCCATGCCCGGGTCAGGGATAGGCGATGACCTGAGCGAAGTCTGAAGGTCAGGCCGCGACAGTTGGTTCGCTGGACGAGGATTCTTGTGGATAACTAGGGGCCGTTTGCGACTGGTCAAGCGAGCGGCGGGCGCGGCACGCTCGCCATCGGTGGGTTAGCACCAGTCTACGGGCCGGCGACTAACCTCGCCGGCCCGTCAGCGTCTGGGGTTGGACAGAGGGCAGGGGCCGGCAGGTGGGCGGGTCAAACTCCCACGACATCGGCAGTTGTGTGAGTTGGTCCTATAGCCTCGGAGGCATCATGCGACAGAACGCGTTCTTGCGTCGACTCTTCTCCGTCGGACTGGCCGGCTGCGTGGCCCTGGCGGTCTCCGCCACCAGCCTGACCCCAGCCCTGGCCAGGGAGAACCCGCCTCCCGCGCTCCTGGGGTGGGTGACCAGCACGATGGCGCGGATGTCGTTGCCGGAGGAGGTTGGTCAACTCTTCGTCCAGAACGTCTACGGCGCCGATGCCACCACGCCGGACGCGCGCAACATGCCCCTGTATGGCGTCGCCTCGCCTGCCGAGGTCGTCAGCAAGTACCACCTCGGTGGGATCATCTACTTCGCCTGGACCGATAGCGTGCGGAACCCTCTGCAGATTGCCGGTTTGTCCAACGGTCTCCAGAAGGCAGCCACCTTGTCCGGGCGCAAGGTGCCGCTCCTGGTCGGTACGGACCAGGAGCAGGGTGTCGTGACCCGGATCGGGCCGCCCGCAACGCAGTTCCCCGGCTCGATGGCCCTGGGCGCAGGTCGAAGCACAGCCGACGCCCGGACGGCCGCGGCCATCACCGGGCAGGAGCTCAAGGCGATGGGGGTCAACATCGACTTCGCACCGGACGCTGACGTCAACGTCAACCCGCTTAACCCCGTCATCGGCACCCGGTCGTTCTCCTCGCACTCCGACCTGGTCTCCACGATGGTATCGGCCCAGGTGCACGGGTATCAGGACGACGGGCGAATCTCGGCCACAGCCAAACACTTCCCGGGCCACGGCGACACGGCCACGGACAGCCACACCGGGCTCCCGGTCATCACCCACACCCGAGCTCAGTGGGACGCGATCGACGCACCTCCGTTCAAGGCCGCCATCGCTGCGGGCGTGGACGTCATCATGAGTGCGCATCTGCTCGTGCCCGCTCTTGACCCCTCCGGCGACCCGGCCACGCTGAGCAAGCCCATCCTGACCGGGATCCTGCGCGATGAGCTGGGCTTCAAGGGCCTGATCGTCACGGACTCCCTTGCCATGCAAGGCGTTCGGGACAAGTACGGCGACGCCGAGGTGGCCGTCCGTGCCGTCCTGGCCGGGGCCGACCTCCTGCTCATGGCACCCGACATGGACACGGCCTACAACGCGGTCCTGGCTGCGGTGCGGTCCGGTCGGATCAGTCACCAGCGGCTCGACGACAGCGTGCGGCGGATCCTCACCCTCAAGTACCAGCGCGGCATCGTTCGGAACCCGTATGTCGACCCGGCGGCCCTGACGTCGGTAGTCGGGACGCCCGCGCACCTGGCCGCTGCCGACGCGATCACTGACAAGACGACCACCGTGGTCAAGAACGACGCCGAGGCGCTGCCTCTGGCCGTCGCGGGCACCAAGGTCCTGGTGACCGGCTATGGCGTCTCGACCACCCAGACGCTGGCTGACGGGCTCGCGGCGCGCGGGGCGAAGGTCACCGTGCAACAGACCGGCAGCGCCCCGTCCGATGCCGCCATCACCCAGGCGGTAACCGCGGCCACAGCGAACGACATCGTCGTGGTCACAACGATGAAGGCCTGGGACACTACGGTCACCGACCCGGGGGCCGGCCAGCAGCGGCTTGTCAAGCAGTTGCTGATCACCGGCAAGAAGGTCATCGTCGTGGCCGTCCGCGACCCCTACGACATCGCCTACTTCACCGATGCGCCGACCTACGTTTCGACGTACTCCTACAGTCCGGTGGCGATCGCGTCGGCGGTCCGTGTCATCACCGGGGAGGTCACGCCGACGGGCACGCTGCCGGTCGACATCCCGGTGGCCGGTGACCCTGCGACGCCGCTCTATCCCTTCGGCTACGGACTCTCCTGGTGAGGCACCGCCGTCGGCCTCTCGTGGCCGCCCTGCTCATCCCGCGCGGAACGGAGGCTCCTTCTCGTCTCGGGTCCTGCCAGGGGCACCCGGATCCGGGCCCTCGACACGCCACCATGAGTGCGTCAGATCGTGTACCGCAGGCTCGTCGGCGTCGAGTCCCAGTGAGATACGGCCTGGCGCGCATATAGGCTGAAAGGGAAGCTGCCCGCCGTTCAGAGGTCGGGGATTCAACGGAGGCAACAGGTGTCAAGAGGGTTCGAGGCGATCAAGACCGTGACGATCGACGCTCCCCGGGCCAAGGTCTGGGACGCGCTGACCAATCCGGCCAAGGTCAGGCAGTACATGCATGGGACCAACATCTCGACCGACTGGAAGGTTGGTAGCCCGATCACCTGGAAGGGCGAATGGAAGGGCCAGTCCTATGTGGACAAAGGCACCGTTCTCGAGGTCGAGCCGGAGAAGCTCCTGAAGAACACGCACTGGAGCCCGATGGGCGGCAGCGAGGACACGCCCGAGAACTACCACACCATCACGTATGAACTGGCGGAGGACGGTGGCAAGACCACCCTGACCCTCACCCAGGACAACAACGCGACGCAGGACGAGGCCGACAAGATGGCCGAGGACAACTGGGGACCGATGCTCCAGGGCCTCAAGGAAGCGGCCGAGACGTAGTCGCACCTGTTGGCGCGACATGATCTCCGGAGACGCCCCTTGAGCTTGCCTTGCGCCTGGCCGGTGAGGCGTGGCTCTACTCCACCGGACTTGCGCCGACCATCCCGGGTCGCGAGCAGCAAGCGCTGGCACTCTTCAACGACGTGCTCGGGTACTGCACCATGCTCCGGGACCGGGGCGAGATCGGATGCGCCCGCCAGGACCCTGTCATCGCAGCGCCACAATACCGTCGTAACCTGTAGCCATGACTGACACCAAGAGCACATCCGCACCCGCCAAGTCGGACGCCGAATGGCGCGCCGTCCTCACCCCCGAGCAGTACAAGGTCCTCCGGCAGAAGGGGACCGAGCGAGCCTTCACCGGGGACCTGTGGGATGAGCATCGGCCAGGCGCGTACCGCTGTGCCGGCTGCAACATGGAGCTGTTCCGGTCCGACGCGAAGTTCGACTCGGGCACGGGCTGGCCTAGCTTCTTCGCCCCGGCCGACCCGGCAGCAGTCGTCACCAAGACGGATCGTTCCCTCTTCACGACCCGCACCGAGGCCGTGTGCGCCACATGCGGTGGGCACCTGGGCCACGTCTTCGACGATGGCCCAAACCCGACGGGCCTTCGATACTGCATCAATTCGGCGGCGCTGGAGCTCGATCCCAAGGATTGATCGGCCGCGCCGGTGGACCGAGATGCCTCGGGGTGGCCACTTCGCGGCGTTCGAGCAGCCCGAACTGTTGGCCCGCGACGTCCGTGAGTTCTTCCGAGCCCTGCGGTAGCCAGAGCGGTTGGGCACCACGATCCGAGCGAAGGGTCAGTCGTGGCTCTGATCTGGAGTGCGCCTGAGTGTCTCGATGACCGGTCACCAACAGTGGTTGCCGCACACGACGTTGCCATCGTAGTGGGTTGATGCCCACGCGGCGCATCGGGCGTGAAGGCACTGGTCGATTCGTGACCGTAGGCCGATACTCGTGAGGAGCGGGAGGGAGCCGGGCGCGGGAGCCGCGTCAAGCCCCGGGTCGGCCCAAATGGCGAGACGGACGAGAGGTGGCCGTGATGTTCAAGCGGATCCTCGTCGCGACGGACGGGAGTGTCCACTCTCGGCGGGCCGCGCTGACCGCCGCGGACCTGGCTCGTGCGCTCGGGGCGAGCCTGACGCTCCTCGCGGTGTACCGGCTGCCACCCGGCTTCGAGGGCGAGCCGGACTACTCGCGCGACCTCGAGGCGGCGCTCCGCGGGGCCCAGACCCTCATCGAGGCCGAGGCGGCGGCGATCGAGGCGGATGGCGGACCACCGGCGGAGACGGAAGCCATCGGGGGCAGTCAGCCTGGGCAGACCATCGTCGACGCGACCGCCTCGGGGCAATACGACCTGCTTGTCATGGGGACGCGCGGTCTCGGCCGTCTCGGGAGTACGTTCCTCGGCTCAGTCTCCGCGCACGTGGCGGCGCACAGCCCCATCCCGGTCCTCGTCGTCCACGGAGCCGACTGACGCTCGTTCGTCCGCGAGGAGCCGCCGGCTTGCTGATCATCGGATCGGTGAGTGTCGTCGGCGCAGCCGTACCCGCCGTGCTTGCGCGCGTCCGTCGGCGACGCCAGGCCGCGGTCCCGACCGGTGTGCTTCTCGCAGGCGACTCGGAGGCCGCATGATGTAGCGGTCTGGTCCTGCCCACACTTCGGAGGCGCTCCTTCATGCCCCGCCTGCAAGCGAAGAGCTTCGCGGCTCCCGACGACGTCCGAACGATGCCGATGATCAGGTTCGAGACGGTCGGCCTCGATGAGGCCAGGGTCGGCCATTGCAGCTTTGAGCCGGGATGGCGCTGGTCGACCCATCTCGCGCCGATCGTCGGGACCCCATCCTGCCAGATGCGACACTTCGGGTACACGATGTCCGGGGCTGTGCGGGTCGTCATGGACGACGGACAGGCGCTCGACATCGGGCCGGACACCGTCTTCGAGATCCCGCCCGGCCACGACAAATGGGTGATCGGCAACGAGCCGTGGGTGACAATCGAGTGGGGCGCGAGCGGGCGGGCCCTGGCCGCCGCGCTCCATGAAGCTGGCGACCGATCCCTGGCCACCGTGATGTTCACGGACATCGTGGCTTCCACGGCCACCCTCGAGCGGATCGGCGACGCGGCGTGGCATGACCTCCTGGTGGCCCACAATGCGCGCCTGCGCGAGGAACTCAACGTGTTCCGTGGCCGCGAGGTGAAGACGACAGGCGACGGGTTCCTCGCGGTCTTCGATAGCGCCACGCGTGCGGTGCGCTGTGCCGCGGCGATGGTCACATCTGCTCAAGCCATGGACCTGCCCATTCGGGTCGGCATGAACACAGGAGAGGTCGAATTCGTCGGCGGCGATGTTCGGGGCATCGCCGTTCACGCCGCTGCGCGCGTGCTCGACCTGGCCGGCCCCAACGAAGTCCTGATCTCCCCGACGACGCGCGACCTGCTCGAGGGCTCGGACCTGATCCTCGAGGAGGCGGGAATGCACGAACTCAAGGGGTTTGCCGGCGCACGGCAGGTGTTCCGGCTCGTCATGCCGGACTGATCTCCGGTCGAAACTCGGCTCCGCTTGCATCTAGAGAATCAGTCCGAGGCGCCCGACTGACGTACTCGTCGAGGTCCCTCAGCTCACCGTAGATCTCGACATGACGGCATGCGTCGAACACCGCTCCCTACCGGCGTGTCGCCGGCGTGTCGCGTCAAGCCGACCGGCCATCGCACGGTGTACCTTTCAGGACCTTCTCAGTGAGGGGATTGACCATCTCTCCCTGGAAGGACGCCCCGATGGATGAGAGCGAGCGCGACCCCTACCTCCCGTC
>DASRUA010000287.1:0-6987 GCA_035655615.1 Dermatophilaceae bacterium | reverse complement strand
GTTGCCACACCGCAGGGCCCCAGCTCCCGCGCAGCCGGCTGCGCTCTAGAGCTCGCGGGCTTGCGTGGACAGCTGGCTGTCAGCTCGACGGGGTCATGATGATCCAGTTCGACTTCCTCGGCGGCTTGGCACGCGTCGTCTCAGCGATCATGAGCGTGGTGGCCGGCCCGGTGCTCATCTACTTCCTTGTGGTCAACACCTCGCTGCTTGTGCTGATGGGCCTGGCCGGGTGGGAGTTCGTGCGTCAGAACCGCCGCAAGAGCTACGCCGGCAGTGAACAGGCCGCGGCCAGCCAGCTGGGGCAAGGGGTTTCGGTTGTCGTGCCCTCCCACAACGAGGAGGTGGTGATCGTCACGTCGGTGCAGGCCTTGTTGGCGCTGCGCTTTGGACGCCATGAGGTCATCGTCGTCGACGACGGCAGCACCGACGCGACGTTCGAGCAGCTGAGGCGGGCCTTCGACCTTGTGCCTGTCTCGCGTGAGGTGCCCTCCGACGTGACGACCCGAGGCGCCGTCATCGACGTCCATGTTCCTCGTGACGGACGCACCCGACTGGTGCTCGTGCGCAAGAAGAACTCCGGCCGATCTGATTCGATAAACGTTGGCATCAATGCCGCCGTCGAGTCGCTCGTCGTGTTCATCGACGCCGACTCGATCCTGGAACCGGACGCACTCATCTCGGTCACCAAGCCGTTTGCCGACGATCCCACCCGCGTCGTGGCGACCGGTGGGGTCATCCGGGCGGTCAACGCGTGCAAGATCGTGGACGGACGCATGGTTGAGGTCAGGCTCGACAAGGCGTGGCTCGTCCGGATCCAGGTCGTCGAGTACCTACGGGCCTTCATGCTCGGACGCTCGGGGTGGTCCCGGTTCGGCGCGCTCATCCTGATCAGCGGGGCGTTCGGCATGTTCCGCCGCGATGTCCTGGTGGAGGTCGGAGGCCTCGACCCCGACAGCATCGGCGAGGACTTCGAGCTCGTCATGCGGATCCACCGCCACATGATCGACAACGGCCGGGACTATCGCGTGCAGTTCGTGGCCGAGCCGGTGTCGTGGACTGAAGTGCCGGTGACCGCCAAGGTCCTCCGCAGCCAGCGCAAGAGGTGGCACCGGGGGCTGTGGGAGACCCTGTGGAAGTACCGTGGGATGTTGTTGAACCCCCGCTACGGCAGGGTCGGGCTCGTGGCCATTCCGTATTACTGGACCTTCGAGCTGATCGCACCGCTCCTGGAGCTCATCGGATTCGTTCTGGTCGTCCTTGGTTTCGCACTCGGGGTGGTCAACACGACATACGCGCTCTTGTTCATGGCTGTGGCCTATGGCTACGCGATCCTGGTGACCCTCGTCGCCATGGCCATCGAGGAGCTGAGCTTTCACAAGTACCCGCGCTGGCGTGATCTTGGGGCGATCGTGATGGCCGCGGTGCTGGAGAATCTCGGCTACCGCCAGGCGACGGCGTGGTGGCGGCTTGAGGGCTGGTGGGCGAGTCTGCGCGGACGGAAGCAGGTCTGGGGGACCATGACCCGGCAGGGCTTCGGGGACGATTCTCCTGCTGTGGCTGAGCTGAGTCGCGATGTCTGATGAGCGGCGAAATGGATTTTGTCATATCCCGCCGCGGGAGTTTCGCTCCCAGTACAATTGTGCCTAAACCAGTCAAGTCGGCACAAAGGGGCATTCGATCATGACTGAGCCGGTCAAGGACCGCATTGTCATCCTCATCGCAGACGATGACAGGGACATCTTGGACCTCGTTGTCTTCAAACTGAACCAGGCCGGGTTCGACACCGTCGCCGTCACCGATGGGGATGCGGCTCTGGCGGCCATCGAGGCCGACCCTCCGAGGCTGGCCGTTCTGGACATCATGATGCCCGGGATGTCAGGTCTCGAGGTCCTGGAGAAGGTCCGGGCGAACGAGGCCATCAGTGACCTCGACGTCATCCTGCTCACGGCGCGGGCACGTGACACCGACGTCGACGCCGGTTACGCCAGCGGCGCCAGCGACTATGTCATCAAGCCCTTCAGCCCGCGCGAGCTGCTGGTCCGTGTCAATGCGGTTCTCGCCAGAGGCGATCGGTGAGGGGGGACCCTGTTGTGGCCGTAGTGAGACCTCATGTTTGAGCGGTACCGAGCGCGGGCGGCTCAGGGATGGCCGATCGCGGTCCTGCTGCGAGTTCTCGTCGTCCTGTGCTGGGTGATGCTTCTCACGGTCTCTTGCCTGGCAGCCGGATCTTTGTACCTTCAGTCGGAGAACTTCCACCAGCTGACTCAGGTGGATGACCCCGCAGTGGACGCCAACAACGAGGTCCGTCAGGCCATGGCCGATGCCGAGACCGGGCTGACGGGATACCGGATCTCGGGTGACCGGACGTTGTTGCAGCCGTACTTCGGCTCCCACGAGCGGACGCTGACCGCGCTGGCAACGCTTCAGGGCAAGTTCGCTCTCGGCGCGCGGACCGAGACCGATATTGCACGGTACAACGCACTTGGCGTACGTCAGCGACTTGCCGTGGAGCAGTGGTGGGCCTATGCGCTGCGCACGGAGCAAATCCTGTCCAGCGGTGGACGGGCAGATGTCTTCCAGGGCCGCGCACTGTGGGCCCGTTTCAGCTCGGAGAACGCCACCCTGGGTGTGCACCTCTTGACTGCGCGCAGCCAGACCCAGATCGAGGCGCAGACCATTTCGAAAGTGGTGTACGTCAGCATCGCTGCCGCTGTTGCCTCACTGCTCGCGATGCTGCTCCTGGGGGGTTGGGCCGCGCGCGGTATCAGCCGGCCGCTGACCGAGCTGCGTGACACGATGATCCGTCAGCGTGAGGGCGAGCCGGATGCACGTGCTCGCGAAGATCAGGGCTCCGAGGAGCTCCGGTTCGTTGCCCGTGACTTCAACGAGCTCACCAAACAGAACCTTGCTCTGCGCGATACTCAGATGCGCGCTCTGGCCACGCATCAGGTCACCTTCGAGATCGCGCGTGCAATAAGTAAGGCGTCAGACACCCGGGAAGCACTGGACATCGCCTGCGCCGCGCTGGGTGAGGGGCTTGGCGTCGACCGGGTCGTTGCCGACACCCTTGACCCCAGCCACGAGGTGCTGCTCGGAAGCCAGTGGCACCGCTCGGACCTGCCCCCACCGAGGGATCTCATGCTGCCGCCGGAACTGGGATCGTTCGCGGAGGAGCTGTGGCAGTCCACAGGGTTCTGGGCTCAGGATGACCTCCTCGACGCGCACGTGGCGTCCCAGCAGATGAGTCGTATCTTCCATCGCGAGACGGGTGCCCGGGCGGTCGTCATGGTCCCGATCGGGCTCTACAACCGGGTGATCGGGACGATCTACGTCTTCGGGGTCAGTGAACCCCGAATCTGGACCACCGCTGAGATCAACCTCATCCAGGCGGTTGCCGGGTTCGTCGCACGGGCCATCGTGGAGGCCGAACACCAGGAGCACCAGCGCGAGTATGTCAAGCGGATCGAACAGCTCGCCAGCCAGAAGTCCGACTTCCTGGCGACGATGAGCCACGAGCTGCGGTCTCCGCTGGCCTCGATCGGCGGCTATCTGGAGCTGCTCCAGGAGGAAGACGCCGGCGAGCTGACGGAGCTGCAGCACGGGATGCTCAAGGTGATAGAGCGCAGTGCGACTCGCCTTCGGCACATGATCGAGAACGTGCTGGTGCTCAGCCGGATCGAAGGACCGGTTGACAAGACCGGCTACGTCCGGGTTTCGATCTGCGCGCTGGTCGCCGGCGCCGTCGAGGAGCTGTCCGTGGTCGCTGCGGCCAACTCCGTCGAGCTGGAGGTGGACGCCGGTCCGGAGACGGCGATCGTCCTGGGCGATGTGGCATCTCTTGATCGCGCGGTTGTCAACATTCTCGCCAACGCCATCAAGTTCAGTCACCCGGGCGGCGTCGTGACCATCGTGGGCGCGCTGGACGAAGGCGCCCGTCGGGTCCTCATCACCTGCCAGGACCGTGGGGTCGGCATCCCGGCGGCCGACCAGGCGAATCTGTTCACCCGGTTCTTCCGCGCGAGCAATGCCACGAGTCAGGCGATCCCCGGCAGCGGACTGGGGCTGAGCATCGCCAAGCAGATCATCGAGGACCAGCACGGCGGAGAGCTGCGACTGGTCTCCATCGAGGACGAGGGGACGACCGTGGTCATCGACCTCCCGCTGTATGAGCCTGCGCAGACTCAGGGCACTGCACGGAGTGAGTCTGATTCAGACCAGGGGAATGACTCTGACTCAGATCACGTTTTCGACTTACGTGCCTGATCTGGCACACTGATGTGTTGGCAGCCGGTTCCCGCGCGCGAGGGAGTCCCGAGCACACGATCCGGCACCGCCCCAACCTCAAGGAGCACACGTTGAAGAAGGACCTTCACCCCACCTACGTACCGACCACGGTCACCTGCACCTGTGGCAACACGTTCGAGACCCGAAGCACTGTGCAGGGCGGCAAGATCTCCTCTGACGTGTGCTCGCAGTGCCACCCGTTCTACACCGGCAAGCAGAAGATCCTCGACACCGGTGGCCGCATCGCCCGCTTCCAGGCGCGCTACGGCAAGAAGGCCGAGAAGGTCGATAAGTAGCTACCCTGCACGCCGGTCCCCGATCCTGATGGTCGCGGGGCCGGCGTTGCTGTTTGTCCATTTGTCGTGTGTTCGAGTGTTGTATGAGAGTCATTCACGGAAGGTGCCCCGGATGCTGGAGTCCGCTGCGACGCTGGTGCAGGAGTATGCCGACCTCGAGGCTCAGCTGGCAGACCCCGCGGTGCACTCCGACCAGGGGCTTGTCCGGAAGCTGAACAAGAGGTATGCGGCGCTCGCGCCGACTGTGGCGGCATACCACGCGTGGCACGCCGCCCGCGATGACGTGACCACGGCCCGCGAGCTGGCCACCCAGGACAAGGCGTTCGCCGATGAGCTGCCTGCGCTCGAGGCCGTGCTGGCCGCGTCCGAGGACACGCTGCGCCGGCTGCTGGTGCCCCGCGACCCCGATGATGAACGCGACATCATTCTCGAGGTCAAGGCGGGCGAGGGCGGGGAGGAGTCGGCGTTGTTCGCCGGCGACCTGCTGCGGATGTACCTGCGCTATGCCGAGCGCCGTGGCTGGAGGACCGAGATCATCAGCTCCACCGAGTCCGATCTGGGCGGCTACAAGGATGTGCAGGTGTCGGTGAAGGCGCGCGGCATCACCGAGCCCGGCGATGCGCCGTGGGCGAGGCTCAAGTACGAAGGTGGCGTTCACCGCGTCCAGCGGGTTCCGGTGACCGAGTCCCAGGGCCGCATCCACACCTCGGCGGCCGGTGTGCTCGTGATGCCCGAGGTCGACGACGTCGAGGTCACCATCGACACCAACGACCTCAAGGTCGACGTCTACCGTTCGTCCGGACCCGGTGGCCAGAGCGTCAACACCACCGACTCGGCAGTGCGGATCACCCACCTGCCGACCGGCACCGTGGTGTCCTGCCAGAACGAGAAGTCCCAGCTCCAGAACAAGGAGTCGGCCCTGCGGGTGCTGCGGGCCCGCCTCTACCAGCTCGCCCAGGATGAGGCGGACGCGGTGGCCTCGGCGCAGCGTAAGTCGCAGATTCGGACCATTGACCGGTCGGAGCGGATCCGGACCTACAACTACCCGGAGAACCGCATCGCCGACCACCGCACGGGTTACAAGGCCTACAACCTGGACATGGTGCTGGACGGCGACCTCGACCCGATCGTGCAGTCCGCCGTGGACACCGACGACGCCGCCCGGATGGCTGCCGTTGCTGACGGATCGTCGGGTCTGTGACCTCGGGGTCGGTGACCGGGTCGGTGAGGCTGTTGCGGGACGCTGTTCGCGAGGCCACCCGCGAGCTGGCCGAGGCAGGTGTCGAGAGTGCCGAGTTCGACGCCGTTGCGCTGGCAGCGTCTGTCCTGAAGACGACCACCAGCGAAGTTCACAAGATGATGGTCATGGGTGCGCCGGTCCCGGCGGGTCTCGATGATCTGGTGGCCGAGCGCGCCCGGAGGGTGCCGCTGCAGCATCTGACCGGCAGACAAGGGTTCCGCCGGCTCGAGCTCTCGGTGGGGCCGGGCGTCTTCGTGCCCCGCTTCGAGACCGAGCTCGTGGCCGGCCTCGCCATAGCTTTTCTCGCCAAACCTAGGGACGGTGCGGCGGAATCAGGGGCAAACCTAGGGACTGTGCGTCGCACCATCCCTAGGTTTGGGGCACTGGACCCCGCACCGTCCCTAGGTTTGCGGGTGGTGGATCTTTGTACTGGGTCGGGGGCGATCGCCCTGGCCATCAAGGACGAGGTCCCGCAGGCTGAGGTTCACGGCGTCGAGCTGTCCGACCTGGCTCACGCGTGGGCGATCCGCAACCGCGACGACCTCGGGCTTGACGTGGACATCCGGCTCGGGGACGCGACGGTGGCCTTTCCCGAGCTCGAGGCGGGCGTGGACGTGGTGGTGAGCAACCCGCCATACATTCCCGTGGGCGCGGTCCCGAATGACCCTGAGGTCCGCGAACACGACCCGCAGGTCGCGCTCTATGGCGGCAGCGCCGACGGTCTGCGGATACCGCTGGAGGTTGCGGCCCGGGCAAGTGTCCTGCTGCGACCGGGAGGTTTCTTCGTCATGGAACACGCTGACGTACAAGGAGACTCACTGTCTGCAGCGCTAAGGGTGACCGGCCGGTGGGAGGACATCCAGGACCACCCGGACCTCAACGGTCGGCCACGTGCCGTCACGGCGATCCGCGCCCGCTGACTAGTGCGTCCCCGTCAGTCCGTCACCACGACGTTCGCCAGCTCGACCAGGATCCGTTCTGCCTGAGCGTGAGTGATGATGGCGCCGGACAGCGCGCCCAGCCGGTCGAGGTCGACAGGCCCCAGGTCGGCTCCGCGCAGATCGGCGTTCTTGAGCCTGGCCGCATAGAGGTCGGCGTGGAGCAGAACCGATCCGGCCAGGTCGCTGCCGCGCAGATCGGCCCCCCGCAGGGATGCCTCGGTCAGGC
>DASRUA010000286.1:0-3790 GCA_035655615.1 Dermatophilaceae bacterium | reverse complement strand
CGAAGCGGGCCTCCCAGATGGGTCGATACTGCTCGGCCCAGGTCGAGACCTCTTCAAGTGGTGCCGCGTCGAGGGTGCAGGGCCGGTACTGCGCACGCCGACCTCGCACGATCAGCCCGGCTCGTTCAAGCACCTTGAGGTGCTTGGAAATGGCCGGGAGCGAGAGCTCGAACGGTTCGGCGAGTTGGTTGACGTTCGCCTCTCCCTGCGTGAGGCGCATCAGGATCGCTCGCCGCGTCGAGTTCGCCAGTGCCGCGAAAGTCTCGTCGAGCCGATCCGCCTTAGCCGCCGTCGCCACATCCGAATTCATAATCTTCCTATCGGTTAATTAACTGATAGTGAAACTACGAGTCATCCCAGCCGGAGTCAAGTGCCAACGCCCGCTCATCCGGGCGCACTCACAGGCCGTGAAGAGGTGCGTCTTAACGCCGCGAAGGACCGCACCTTCGAGACCGTCCGTCTGAATCAGGGAACCGCCAGCAGGACTGTTCCGATCCGCAGATGGCCGTCATTGTGAATCACCAGAACCGTCCCGGCTGACGATCGGGCCACGGCGAGCGCTCGTCGAGCAAACGGGCCCGGACAGCGGCCAGCTGTGAGCGGGTCACCCCGGCGTCCAACAGCAGGGGCTCGACGTGCAACCACCAGAGCGGCGATCATCGCGGCCTGCCAGCCGTAGCAATGGCGTGCCCGGGAATCGAAGCCGCACTGTCAGCTTGTTAACTGACAGTCTCCAGGGGCTACTCGCCAAGATGGCTAAGGGCACGCGCAATGGGCACGAGTGCCATTTCGGACGCGAATCAGCGTTGACCCGTCTGTGACGTATGGTCGAATTCGCTTATGCTGCAACGGCATTCGAGCACGGAGCGGGTGACGGGAATCGAACCCGCACTGTCAGCTTGGGAACCAACTTGATACGGGCAATCTACCGCGGCGGACCGCCTGACAGAGCGGGGAGCGGCCACCCGCTTGAGCCCGCGATTGACCGTGAGTCGCCGGCAGTTAGGGCACGCCGAGGGCACGGCGCAAGCTATCTATTGACGAGGTGACGGGCGATCAGTTGGTGGCAACCGCCCGCGACAATCATGGCGGCGGAGCGGGCGCTGGTGAACTCCTTGAGGAGTGCGGACCTTGCGACCTTTGACACCCAACTCCGGACCTAACTTCTGGGACGGAAGGTACCTGGGTTCGGTGGTGGAGTCGGTTCTTCGGTCGAGGTGTCGCACTTCCAAGGAACTGGGACGGACCCTGTCCCCGTGCGACGCCCCTAATGGGGTTCACCGGGCCGACAACATGACAGGCTCGGTGCCTGGTAGCCGCCGATGGATGAGCACTGTAGCGCCCCTGGACCTCGAGTCCTAGGGACAGATCGTGCCTCTATCGGTGGTCAGGGAAACGAACCGCTGATGGGATGTCGTGCCCGCCGTCTTGGCGTGAGCACTTGACCATTAGGTCGCGGGTTTTCCTGCAGGCTGCTGACCGGGTAGTCGAGCGAAGTGGAGGACATCACAGTGTTGTTCGTCGGAGATGACTGGGCTGAGGACCATCATGATGTGGAGGTCCAGGACGAGACCGGACGGCGACTTGCCAAAGCCCGCCTACCGGAAGGCATTGCCGGGATAGCCAGGCTGCACGGGCTGGTTGGGAGGTTCCTACCCGAGGACGTCGACCCTGCCGAGGTGAAGATCGGCATCGAGACCGACCGGGGCCCGTGGGTCGCCGCACTGATCGCCTCCGGGTACCAGGTGTACGCGGTCAACCCGTTGCAGTCCGCTCGTGCCCGCCAGGGCCAAGACGTCTCGGGAGCCAAGAGCGATGCCGGTGATGCTCATGTCCTGGCCGACCTGGTCCGCACTCATTCCCACCAGCTACGTACCGTCGCCGGGGACAGCAAGCAGGCCGGCGCGGTCAAGGTCCTGACCCGGATGCACCAGAGCCTGATCTGGGACCGCACCCGCCTGGTGCTGCGGCTGCGCTCCAGCCTGCGGGAGTTCTTCCCAGCCGCTCTGGAAGCCTACGACGACCTCGATTCCCCCGATGTCCTGGAGCTGTTGACCAAGGCACCCGAGCCCAGCCGGGCGGCCCGGTTGACTCGGGCCCAGATCAGCGCCGCCCTGAAGCGGGCCCGTCGGCACGACCGGGACACCAAGACCACCGCGATCATGGCCGCGCTGCGCACCGAGCACCTCACCCAGCCGCCGGTTATCGCGGCCGCCTACGGCGTGACGGTCCGGGCCCTGGCCGCCCTGATCACGACCTCCAACGAGCAGATCACCGCCCTGGAAGGGCCGGTCGAGGCCTGTTTTGGCCAGCACCCGGACGCTGAGATCTACCTCAGCCAGCCCGGACTGGGGTCCATCCTGGGCGCCCGGGTGCTCGCAGAGTTCGGCGACGACCCCACCCGCTACGACGGCGCCCGGGCCCGCAAGAACTACGCCGGCACCAGCCCCATCACCCGGGCCTCCGGCAAGAAGAAAGTCGTCCTGGCCCGATATGTGCGCAACAAGCGACTGACCAACGCACTGCACCAGCAGGCGTTCAGCGCCCTGAGCGGATCGCCGGGAGCCCGCGCCTACTACGACGCGCTGCGGGACCGCGACATCGGCTACAACGCGGCCCTGCGCCAGCTCGGCAACCGGCTCGTCGGAATCTTGCACGGCTGCCTCAAAACCCGCACCTGCTACGACGAGGCCACTGCCTGGGACCAGCACACCCAACGAGTAGCAGCTTGACGTCCAAGAAGAACTCAGCAGGGCACATCGCGGCCAGCCTCGGGCGTCAACGACCTGTTGACAGCCAGCTGCTGTGCCACTACGCCGACGACCCCGCACGCCGACCGTGGTGCACGCTGAGCGCGACCGTCCGGTACGGCGCCGTGGCGCTGTGCCCGTCCTGCAACGCGGGCCGCTCGACCCTCGGTAAGGGCCAAGCCCCGGTCCGGCTGTCAGCCGGTCCGGCGTTCGACGTCCTGGGTTGGGTTGCCACCGCCCACCAGCAGGCGGGCGCCGCCGAGGCGACCCTGGCCGCCGCCGTCACCAGAGCCCGCCAGGGCGGAGCAACCTGGTCAGTGATCGGAGCCCAACTCGGCGTGTCACGTCAAGGCGCACAGCAGCGCTTCACATCCTGCCTGGCTGCCTCAAAACGCCCACCCCCAACGGCGAGGCCACTGCCTGGAACCAGCACACCCAACAAGCAGCAGCTTGACATCTAAGCCCATGGGATGTCTGTCCCGGGTGGAACGAGACTTCCGCTCGATCAAGAGCATCGACCTGGACCTGCGCCCGATCCACCACTGGACCCAAGACAGGGTCCGCGCGCACGTGTTCATCTGCATGCTCGCCGCCTACCTCACCTGGCACCTACGCCAAGCATGGGCACCACTGACGTTCACCGACGAGAACCGCCCCGAGCCTGCCGACCCCGTCGCACCCGCCCAACGCTCCCAGGGCGCCGACCACAAGGCAGCGACCAAGACCACCACCGACGAGCTGCCCGCCACCAGTTTCACCGCCCTGCTGGACCACCTGGGATCCCTGGCCCGGGTCGACCTGCGCTACGGCGACAACGACACCAGCCCCACCGTGCCCACCCTCGCCGAACCCACTGCGACCCAACGCCGAGCCTTCGAACTCCTGCGCGTACCGATCCCACTAACCCTGAAGTAGCCAGAACACCCAACCCCGAAAACCGTGAAACCCCTGCTCAACAGGGGTTTCACGCGTCATACGACACGTAACTTCGGCCTAGGTTTGCGGTTTTCTTGTGACATCGTCCCTAGGTTTGTAAGGGT
>DASRUA010000285.1:0-4047 GCA_035655615.1 Dermatophilaceae bacterium | reverse complement strand
GTGGCGGTGGAGACGGTCATTTCAGACCCCTTCCTGTGGTTGATGGTGCGGACGGCGCCGGACGGGCAGGCGCCTCAGCCAGAGAAAGATCCCATGCACCCGGATCATCGCTGAGACCTGTTGTGGCATCAAGGGCTTGCGCATGAGCTGACCTGCCACCGCGGTACGGGTCGCCGGCGTTGGATGGCCCCGGAAGGTCGCGGTGAAGGCAACGGTCTCGTCCCTGCGCAGGATGACGGTGCTGGACACGACCTCGGGCGACAGCTCGAACCGCAGCTCGTAGCGGCCGCTCACGTCATAGAAGGGTGAGACGTGGAACGCCTTGTCCGTGGTGGCCCTCCCGGCCGGGTCGGGGCGCAGGAGGTAGGCGTGCCGCTCGCCATACGTGTTGTGCACCTCGGCGACGACGCAGACCAGTGAGCCCTGCGCGTCGAGGCACCAGAAGACCGACAGGGGGTCGAACACGTGGCCCAGGACCCGGGCGTTGGCCAGCATGACAATCCTGCTCGACTCGCCGAGTGTGATGCCATTGCGGGAGAGGAAGAGCTCGACGTTCGCCTTGATCGGGCGGTCGGGGTCGCCGAGATGGTCGGCTGCGCTGAAGCTCGCGAACGGCCGCAGGTACCAGGGCTGCTCGGGCGGTGCGTCCAGATCGACCAGCCACTGGTACACGCCGTAGCGGAAGGAGTGGCGGACCCTTCCCCGGCGGTGGTGAGTGACGCGTCCGGTCACCAGCGCAGGCAGCGCGGGCAGCGTCGGAAGCGCCGGCTGTGTCGGCTGCGAGGTCATCGTGCGGGTCGTGGTCCCTGGGGTCGTGGTCACCGGAATCGTGGTCAGTCCGGCCATCGTCACCAGGTCACCCCGAAATGCCGGGCAGCCTCGACGCCGGAGCGGCAGCCGTCCTCGTGGAAGCCCCAGCCGTGGTACGCCCCGGCGTAGACCGTCCGGTCCGTGGCAAGGCCCGCCAGGTTCGACTGAGCGGCGACGGACTCCGGGGTGTAGATCGGATGTTCGTAGTCCATCACCGCGAGCACGTCGTCGGGGTCAATGCGTTCGCGCGCGTTCAGCGTGACCAGGAAGTCCTGGCCGGAGGTGTGTCCCTGCAGCCGGTTCATCCAGTAGGTGACGACGGTGGGCTCATCCGTGGCGGTGCACGAGGACATCCGGTAGTTCCATGACGCCCGGGCATCGGTGGCCTCGGGCAGCAGCGATGAGTCTGTGTGCAGGACGGTCTCGTTGCTGGAGTAGCCGAACGCCTTGAGGGTCTGCACCTCCTGGTCGCTGGGGTCGGTCAACAGGCTGAGCGCCTGGTCCGCGTGGGTCGCGATGACGACCCGGTCGAAGCTGGTGACCGCCCCGGTGACGTCCTTGATCTCGACAGCGTCGGGGCGGCGGGTGACATCGGTGACGGCGGCCGACCTGCGCACGTCCGGCAGCTGGGCGGCAAGTCGATCGACGTAGGTGCGCGATCCGCCGACAACGGTGTACCACTGTGGTGACCCCGAGACTGCCAGCATCCCGTGGTGGTCCAGGAACCGGAAGAGGTACCTGGCCGGGTAGAGCAGCGCGACCTCCCGTCCGGAGGACCACACGCAGGACACTACCGGCGCGGCGTAGTGCGCGACGAAGTGCTCGCTGAACCCCTCACGCTCCAGGAACTCGCCGTACGTGGTGGTATCAGTGTCATCGGTCGCCGCCAGGAACGCCGAGGCCAGGCGATGGAAACGCTTCACCTGCAACAGCATTCGCACGAACTGCGGGTCCAGGAGGCGGCGTGGCTGGGCAAGCACACCTCGAAGACCCCGCCCACCGGCATACTCCAGACCACAACCCTCGCACCGCACGCTCATGCTCATCTTGGTCGGTCGCACCTGGACCTGGAGCTCGGCGAAGAGCTTGCGCAGCCACGGGTAGGTCCGGTCGTTGTGGACGATGAACCCGCTGTCCACCGCGTGATCCGTGCCGTCGGGGGCGGTGACGTCGTGGGTGTGGGCGTGACCCCCGAGGCGGTCGTCGGTCTCGAACAGGGTGACGTGGTGCGTGCGGTTCAACAGGTAGGCGGCGGTCAGGCCCGAGACCCCTGAGCCGATGACCGCCACCGAAGGCCGGGCGGCGCTCAACCCTTCGGGCGACTGGTTCACGGTGCTCATTGCTTCTCCTTGGCTTTAGGTCTGGCGTTCTGTCCCCACCGGCTCGAGAGCTCGGGGATAGCTATTCGTTGCCTGACGCCCACCGGATTGGATGTCTAAGGTTTGTCTAAGGAAGACATTACGGGCAGGCGTGGGGATTGTCAAGGGTTGGTCTAATGTAGGTAGAATGTGCGACATGGACACAGAAAGGGCGTCAGCCGAGCTGCGGATCGGTGAGCTCAGCCGCCGCGTCGGCGTCAGTGAGTACGTTTTGCGCGCCTGGGAGAGTCGGTACGGGCTGCTGAACCCCGCCCGGTCGCCGGGGGGTTACCGGCTGTACTCCGAGGACGACCAGAGCCGGGTACGCCGGATGCAGGCCCATCTTGCCGACGGACTGGCAGCCGCTCAGGCAGCACGCGCGGCCATCGCCGATGAGCCAGCTGGCCAGATCGCCAGAGCCGGTGCGCAGGCACGTTCCCGAGCAGACCTGGTCGACTCCGCCGAGGCCCTCCGACGGGCCTTGGACGAGATGGACGAACCAAGCGCCCAGGC
Organism: Dermatophilaceae bacterium; assembly: GCA_035655615.1. Taxonomy (GTDB): domain Bacteria; phylum Actinomycetota; class Actinomycetes; order Actinomycetales; family Dermatophilaceae; genus UBA4719. Next base: position 1,366 of record DASRUA010000285.1, on the reverse strand, counting down.
CGTGCTCGACCGGCTGTTCACGGACTTCACCGTGGAGAGTGTGCTGCGGGACGTGTTGCTGCCATATCTGCACGAGCTCGGTGAGCGGTGGGAGCACGGAGCGGTCAGTGTTGGCCAGGAGCACTTCGCCAGTCACGTGGTCGCAGGGCGAATGGCGGGCCTGGCCCGCGGATGGGGAAACGGCCGTGGACCACGCGCCCTTCTGGCCTGCCCGCCCGGAGAGCTGCATGAGATGGCCCTAATGACCTTCGGCATCGTGCTCAACAGGAACGGCTGGCGGGTCGGGTATCTCGGAGCGAACACCCCGATGCTGGACCTGATCCAGGTGGCCTCCGACATACGGCCGAGTCTGGTCGTCCTGGCGGCGAGCACACCGGAGCGCTTCGCGGCGGTTGTGCCGGACCTCGTGCTTCTGGCTGGCATCGCAACCCTTGCCCTCGCCGGGGAGGGCGCAACCGAGAACCTTGCTGATGAGACTGGTGCTCGGCTGATCACGCAGGACCCGGTCACCGCGGCTCAACAGCTCGCCGGCTCGATCTCGCCAGCTCAATGAGATGACCAGCGTCATGTGGTTCAGGCGCGACCTCCGGCTGGCCGACAACCCCGCGCTGTTGGCCGCGCTCGCCGGCGCAGCAGACACCCAGGTCGTTCCGCTCTTCGTGCTCGACGCTGCCCTGACCCGTCCCGCGGGCGCTGCCCGACGCGCGTATCTGGAGGCGAGCCTGGCCGATCTGGGGATGCGAGTCGGAGGGCTACAACTGCGCCGGGGCGATCCCGCGCGTGAGGTCGCCGAAGTCGCCCGCGCCGCCCGCGCCAGCGCGGTGCACGTCGCCGAGGACTTCGGCCCCCACGGGCGGCAGCGCGACCTCGATGTCGAGGCTGAGCTCGCGCGCCATGGCATATCCCTGGTACGCACCGGGTCGCCGTATGCCGTGGCACCTGGTCTGGTCGTCAACAAGACCGGCGGTCACTACCAGGTGTTCACGCCCTACTCCCGATCCTGGCGCGATCACGGCTGGCGCACGCCACTGGAGCCGCCTCGCGCCGTCCACTGGGTGCGACCGCTGAAGAACCACCCGCTCGACGACGCACCAATCCCCGCAGGCCTGCGTCTGCCTGCTGCTGGGGAGTCGGCCGCGCGCTGGCGCTGGCACGACTTCCTCGAGCGCCAACTGGGCGACTATGCCATCACTCGCGACCGCCCTGATCTTGAGGGCACCTCCCGGATGTCGACCCACCTCAAGTGGGGCGAGATCCATCCACGGACGATGCTGGCCGACCTCGCCTTGCATCCAGGCGCCGGCGCCGCGACCTACACCACCGAGCTGGCCTGGCGGGAGTTCTACGCCGATGTCCTCTGGCGAAG
>DASRUA010000284.1:0-7614 GCA_035655615.1 Dermatophilaceae bacterium | reverse complement strand
GTTATCAGAGTTGGCCCGGTGGCCGGCCGGGTAAGAACTAACGCCTGCTGGAGGCCGCTCGGAACGGCACGGCGATGACGACCCTGGTTGCGATCGGGCGACGGACCGGAAATCGTAACGACGTGCACCAACTGCACCGTGATCGCATCGACGCCGTCCGGCCGTGGTTCACCCCCGAGCTTCCGGGTCCGGTGATCTTCGCGCATATCCGGTATTCAGGAGTCGGCCGGTGTCTTGTCGACCGGTGGCCCGACCCGCGGGTGGTGCTGGCCCAGACCAGCGGTAACTACAGCATCCGCGGAAACCCGGATGCTATTGACAACTCTGCGCTGGACGACCTGACCGGGTTCGTCGAGGCACCGCCGGCGTGGGAGTCGATGCTCCGCAGGATCGACCCCGGTGTGGCGATGTGGAACCGCGTAGTCGCCGTCCTTCCCGCAGCTGCCTCAACTCCCCCGACGGACCCGCGGGTCCGTCGGCTGACGGCGGCGGACACCGAAGCCGTAGGGCAACTGCACCCCAAGCTCAGCTGGATCTGCGACACCTGGGGCGGCCCTGCGGGGCTTGCCGGGTCCGGGATGGCGTGGGCGGCCTTCGATGTCGGCACCCCGGTCGCCGTCGCGGTGCCGTTCTTCGTCGGGGAACTATTCGAGGACATCGGCGTGGTGGCCCACCCCGCGCATCGCCGGCAGGGACTCGCCCGATCCTGTGCGTCGGCCGTCGTGACCGACATCCGCCGCCGCCGTCACACCCCGACTTGGACGACCAGCCCGGACAACACCGGCAGCCTAGGCGTGGCCGCGCGGCTGGGATTCATGCCCGAACGCCACGACGTCCTCTGGGCAGTCCGCACCCCCATTCCCACCGACTGACCGCAGGAGCACCAACGGGTCCATTGGACGCAGGAGTCGGCTGAAGGAGCAACCAAGAAACCGGGCTGCTCATCGAGCCAGCTCACACGTGCGCCAAACTTGCATCACAGGAGTTGCGGGACCTGTCCGGGCGTGCTCGGGTCTTCTTGGTACGACGGCGGCCGCGACGGGGTTGTGGGTTATGCGCTGATATCCGCTCGCGGCGGCAGCCCCCTATTGCGGCGGCCTGAGAAGATTTCTGCATCAGAGTGCGCCTGGTCGGTCAGGTTTGTCACGAGGTCCAATCCATCCGTCACGTCGAGGGTCAGTCGACTGATTGCGAGGCGAACGATGTCCGAGGCGGAAAGTCCGTCGGGAAGCTGCTTGGCTGTGAGTTTCAGCCATTGCCGTTGGGCTGGGGTGACAAAGACAGTGACCCGTTGATAGGTGGCGGAGGGTTGGCCGTTCGATTCTGATTGTGTGCTTAGTCGTTTAGTCGACCGGTTGCCATGGCGATCAACCGATGCGGTAATCACCAGCTCCGACTGCGTGCCTAGTGGCTTAGTCGCCTGGTCGTCTGCTGCACTAGTCGTCACGTTGTTCAGTGGCTCAGACGTTTGGTCGTCTAGTGGCTTAGTCGCCTGGTCGTCTACTGGACTAGTCGTCACGTTGTTCAGTGGCTTAGTCGCCTGGTCGTCTGGTGGCTTAGTCGCCTGGTCGTCTACTGGCCCAGTTCCCGTTTCCGCTGGTGTTGGAGGGCGCTTTCGGCCGGCGTTCAGCATTTGAGCCGCAGTGAGTGTCTTACCCATTCTCGGTTGCTCGCATTCGATCGAGGACCTCTTTGACGAGTCCGCTGTAGGCGGCGGTGAGATCGGCGTTCGCGGCGGGGTCCCCGACGACCAGCCTGTCTGCCACTTGGTCTTCTGCGGCGACTCGGCGGGGGATCGTGGTCTCGAAGGTTGGGAGGTCGCTTTCCTGCAGGGCCTCGACGACCTCGCGGGTGATCCGGGTACGTGGGTCGGTCATGGTGATGAGTACACCGAGGAGGGGGGCCGTGATGAGACCTTCGGTACGGAAGTCCTCGGTCCATCCCAGGAACGCACCGAGCCCGCCCATGGCGAGTTTCGTCGCGCTCACGGGTGCGATGAGGTCGGTAGCAGCGACCAGAGCTGCGAGCGTGACGAGGGAGAGGCTCGGCGCCAAATCCAGTACCGCGTAGTCGTAGTCGTCGTCTGCTGGCGCCAGTGCCCTGGCGAGGCGGTCCTCGCGGCGGGTCATGGAGACCAGTTCAGTCTCCAGTGGTGCGAGGCCGAGGGTTGAGGGCAGGAGGTCGAGGTTGGTGATCCTGGTGGGGAGGATGACCTGGTCGAGGGGCACGTTGTTGGTGATGACGTCCTGAAGGTCGAAGTCGACGTCGTCCGGGTCCTCGGCGAACCAGAAGGTGGCGTGTGCCTGGGCGTCCACGTCGACAAGCAGTGTGCGGTAGCCCTCTTGTGCTAGGCCGGCGGCGAGGTTGACGGCTGTCGTTGTCTTTCCGACGCCGCCTTTGTGGTTGGCGATCGCGATTCTGCGCATGGGTGGGCCTCCTTATCAGCACGGAGACTAGGCGACTACGCACCTAGTCTCCGTGTGCCACGCCGAGGCCTTCGCGTGTTGTTGAGTGCGAGTTGCTCTGTCTTTCAGCGGAGCTTCGGTGCGCGCCCGCGGCGAAGCCTCGCGGGCGGGGGGAATGACATGCCCGCGTTGTACTTCTTCTCGTATCGGGCTACTGCCTCCACGAGCGCGATGCGGACGAGGGCTGTCATGGACCTGACCTCGTCAGGTTCTCCGGTGAAGTCGGCGTGCCAGACGAGGCCTGACGCCCGCTCGTAGAGCGACTGGGGGATGTTGACCGTCAGCTTGAATGGTTCCTCACCAACCTTTTGCTCACCGGGGGTGAAGTCGGGGTCGTGAACAACCGGGCGCGAGTTGGGTACCGGCACGGATGGCGGTGGGGTCGGTTCAGGTGGTTGGGCCTTGGTTGACCTGCGGGGGGCGCGGGTCCGTGGCTGCGGGGGAGTGGCGGTGGTGCTCGCAGTTTTGGCGGCGTCCGATCGAGCCCGCGGCTTACGGGGTGCGCGAGCGGGCTTCGGGGTGTCGGTCGTCATCGAAGAACACCCGAGAAACCCCTGGCTTCAGACATGGGGAGGTAAGGGTGCTTAGGCGTTGGGTTGGTTCTCGACATAGCGCTTGACGACCTCCAGGGTCGCGCCGCCGACCGTGGCGACGAAGTACGAGTTGGTCCAGAGCGTGGGGAGCCTGGACTTGATGGACGGGAATTCTTGCCGCAGCAGGCGGGACGACCTGCCTTTGATTTGCTTGACCAATCGGTGGATGCCGAACTGTGGGTCGCAGGTAACGAGTAGGTGGACATGGTCGGGCATGGTCTCCAGCTCCACGATCGGTGCGTCCCGTTCGGCGCACACCTCCCGGATGATCTGCTTGAGCCGGGCAGCGACGTCGGGGTCCACGAGTACGTTCCGTCTGTACTTGGGGCACCAAACGACGTGGTATGTACAGCGGTAGACGACATTGTTGTTCGACCTGACATCCTCAGTATCCATAGATACCACGGTACTGTATAGTTCGATACGTGCCTGCCATCGAAACGGTTCGCTACGCCTACCGGCTTCGTCCCGGTATGGAAGCGGAGCGTTCGCTGATGGCCGAGTGGCACCGCTGCCGGTTCCTGTGGAACGAGGCGGTGCACCAGCAGCGGATCGGGAACCGTCCCACGTTCGTGCGGCTGTCCAAGCTGCTCACCGCAGCGCGTGCCGAATTCAGTTGGCTGCACGAGGGCTCCCAGGTTGCACAGCAGCAGGCACTCCGCAACTACGCGCTCGCCCTCAAGCACTCGTTCGAGGTGAGGGGCAGGGGCCGCCCCACGTTCAAGAAACACAAGACATCCCTGCCCAGCCTTGAGTACACGGTGCGCGGCTTCTCGATCAAAGACGGACGCCTGAGGCTGCCGGGTGGCGTGAGCGTCCCGGTTGTTTGGTCCCGCGACCTGCCGTCCGCACCCACATCGGTGCGGGTCTACCAGGACTCGCTCGGACACTGGTACGCATCCTTCGTCACCCGTAGGGATGGTGAGGATGCACCAGAGACCGACGAGTCGATCGGGATCGACTGGGGCGTGAGCACGACTGCGACCACGACCAATCCCGCCTATGACCTCCCGTACGCCGGACACCGGAAGCGGTGCGCTGCTGAGCTGGCGAAGGCTCAGCGGAAGATGTCCCGCCGCCGGAGACCGCGCGGACATGGGGCGTCGAAGGGGTACAGGACGGCCAAGCGCCAGGTCGCTGCCATCAACAAGAGGGCCGCTCGCCAGAACACCCACACTGCGCGAACATGGGCCAACGAGATTGTCGACAACCATCAGTTGATCGCCGTCGAAGACCTCAAGGTCAAGTTCCTGGCCAAGTCCACGATGGCCCGCAAAGCCGCTGACGCTGCCATCGGCAGTGCGAAGCGGACCCTGATCGAGTACGGCAAGCGGGCGGGCCGAACGGTGGTGCTGGTGCCGCCCGCCTACACCACCATGACGTGCAGCAAGTGTGGTTCGAGAACCAAGACACGCCTGCTGCTCGCCGATCGAATCTTTCGGTGCGAAGCCTGCGGACATACCGCAGACCGCGACCGGAACGCCGCGTGGACGATCCTCGCCACGGCTGAACGCAACCGTGCTGGTGTTGACGGTGTAAGACATTCGCTGCCACATCCCTCCGGGGTCGTGGTTACGGGTGCTGCCTGAGCCAGAAATCCCCCGGATTCATCTGTGGGGAGGCATTAAGAGTCCTCCTGCAGCACGTTCCGTCTTCGGGCGCGTTCGTTCACCGGTATTACGTATTGCCGTTAGGACGCTATCCCGGATGGCCGTATCTAGCCAGGACCATCACAAATGACTCGCCAACGTGCGCGGCGGCCGCGGGGTGATGGGCGCCAACATTACGGCGGTACGCATGACCGGCAAGGGGTCTGTACGGATACCGGTCCACCTATGGGGTATCCGTACGGCTGGCTCGCCGGCAATGTGCCGACCCGTTGATACGCAATACCGGTTGACCGTCAACGGGCGCCAAAGGGTGCATTGATGCAGGTCAGAGGCCCAGCCGAGGGACCAGTTGATTGAACCGGAGATATTGCCGTATTACCGGTAAGTCCTCGCTGAGGAGTCGACCCTACGGTCAGAAACGCTCAGCTGGTGGCTCGGCGCGCGTCTTCTTCACCGCTGTCGCTGGGTGGGAAGTCTGTCGGTCGTGCTCTCTTCGTTCCGCTGCCCGACAGCCTAACCACTCAAGGCAAGGGAAAGTTACCGATCCGTGATCTTGTGACCGCCGCCGGAACTGGGTGCTGCCCCGTCCGTCGAGAGGAAAGGCCAACCGCATGGATGTCCCCCCAACCACCGACCACCCTGCAGCACCCGCAGCGAGGCGTCGACCGGGAGCCCCTGGTCGTCCGGCCCTGACTCTGGGCGGGAGCCGACCGGTGCCGGCGATCAACCGGCGGGCCCGATGGCCCGGGTTCGCGGTCTTCCTTCTGGCTATGGGCGGCTTGACCATCGGTCTCGGCGTCGCTGCCGGGACAGTGCCGGTGTCTGTTCAGCTGCCGCCGGTGCAGGCTGCGCTGGCAGCCGTCCAAGAATGGGCGCCGACGATCGCGAAGTTCCTGCTCGGTGCGGGGTTGGTCTTTCTGGTGATGGGGGTGTCATGGCGGCTGCTGCGGCGCCGGCGGCGGCAGGTGCGGGCCCGAGTGCTCACCGCCGCATCCGCCGCGACCCGGGTCGGCATCGACGGATTGTCGTTGCGGCGGGCCCGCTGGGCACGGTGGGGCAGGGGACTGCGCTCGGGTGTGCTGAAGTACCGACCGGCCGAAGCGGTGGTCGAGGACTGGTCCGAGACGCTGGCCGCGGTGTTGGCTCCGCACGTCGCCGCGCCGGTGACGGTGCGGTGGATTCCGCGGAACTGCAGATTCGAGATCGCTCCCCGTCCTGTCGTTCCCCTCAGGATCGAGGAACGTTCGCCGCAGTTGGGCAAGCTCGTCGAGGCGCTGTCTCATGTCATCGGGGTCCTGCTGGTCGATCAGCGGCGGTCAGCGGTCGACGAGGACGGTTCTGTCCAACGGTTGGTGGCTCGTTACGCGCACACCACCCGCGACATCGCCGATACCTTCCGCCAGCGGGTGCAGTTGGTGCTCGACGCCAAGGCACCGAGCCCGACGGGGTACTGGACGGTGCGGTGGGATCCGGCGGGTAACGAGGTCACGGTGCTGCCCTCGCAGCCGCTGCCGCGGCGGGCCGACTACCCGGTCCTGATGCCCGGGCGAGACCAGCAGATGATCATCCCGCTGGGTGTGGGGGACGGTGGTCAGGTCGTGTCCTGGCAGCCGGCGTTGTTCCCGCACCTGATGGCTGTCGGTCCCACCGGTACCGGGAAGACGGTGTTCCTGTTCGGGTTGATCATTTCCTGCCTGCTGCGCGGGTGGGTCATCGTGCTGCTGGACCCGAAGGAACTCAGCTTCCGGGGATTCGATCCCGAGGCCCTGGTCGGCCGGGGATTCGCGCCGTGGGGTGGCATCGTCTCGGTGGCCACCACTGAGGCCGAGATGGAAGAAGCGATCGGGTTCTTCCACTCCAACATGCGGAACCGGTATGCCGCGATCAAGGGTTTCGAGGTCAGCGAGGACGACCTGCCACCCGTGCTGATGATCGTGGACGAAGCTGGCGAGCTGGTCGAGCGGCTCAACGAGTACCAGTCCAGTGAGGAGAAGCATCAGGACCTGCAGGACCGGGCGGAGCGCGCCGGCGTGGATGCGAAAGATGTGGCCAAGCCCAAGGGTGTGAAGAACCCCGAACTCCGCAAGGTCTGGTCCGGTCTCCGGTTGGGCCGGCAGGCTCGGGACATCGTGTGCACGGCAACTCAGCGACCCGACGTGAGTTTCATCCCGGGTGAGGCGCGGAGCAACCTGACCACCCGTGTCGGTCTGGGTCATTTGGACGGCGCGGCGTTGGAGATGGTGTTCAACACCCGGGCAATCCAGCAGCGCGTGTACGACCATGTGCTGGACCCGGTCACCGGGCACCGGCAGCGGCAGCGGGTCCGCGGCCGCGCCACGGTCGACGTGGGTAACGGGCCGCAGACGATCCAGACGTACTACGTGCCAGATCCGGCCAAGTACGTCACCGGCGCGCTCAACGCGCAGGAAACCGTGATCATCGAGCGGCTGCACCAGTTGGTGGACTCATCGCGGTCGCAGTGGGCGCACCAGACGGAGGCGCCGACCGTCTCTGCCCGTCAGCTCGCGGCCGCAGCCCGGGAGATCAACAGGCACGTCTCCGAGGTGGAGGAAGCCCAGGACACCGAGGTGGTCGGTGTGGCGATCGACGGCGATCTGCTCGACGAGCGGCTGCCCGCCGCGCGACTGGAGGTAGGGCAGACCGTCCTCATCGAGGTCGACAGCGTCCCGACCCTCGTACTGATCACGGAGATCGAGGACGACCCATACCAAGACGACGACCTCCAGATCACCTACCAGGTCACCGGCGATGAGACATGCGCCGGGCAGCTGGGGGTGACCTCACTGGGCCGGCGCGAGGAGATTCCCGTCGCCGGGTGACATCCGGTAGACTGTTCGCGCTCGATCAGGTCAGGTGAGGCGGGAACGGCACCCAGCGCGGCACCGCAAGCACTGATCGAGTCGTGCACACTGTTTCGCGGACCAC
>DASRUA010000283.1:0-3157 GCA_035655615.1 Dermatophilaceae bacterium | reverse complement strand
ACCGTCCGGGCGGCGTTCGAGCATGGAGCCCGCTGTTCGGTCGGGAGAATCTGCGCAGGGTGGTTCCCCTACTGGACACCCTGCGCGGTGTCGCCGACGCTCACCACGTCAAGCCCGCGCAGGTCGCACTGGCCTGGCTGCTGAGCCTGCCTCAGGTGGTGGTGATACCTGGCGCGTCCAGCGTCGAGCAACTCGAGTCCAACGTGGCCGCAGCCGACCTCGTGCTCGACCCGGATTCGTTGGCCGCACTCACAGCGGCGGCGGAGGCGTTCAGTCCGGTCTCTGCGGTTCGCACCCTGCTCGACGCGGCGCGGCACAAGGTCGGCATCTGAACACGGTTGGACGTTGAGACCCGCATGGGACGTCACTCCGGTCAGCTCGTAGTTCGTTACTGACTCGGGGTGGTCCGTAGTCGACCTGCAGCTTCATTGCCGTATTACCGGTAATACTGTTTACTGGTAATCACGGCGGTGTGCAGAGGTCGGACAGGGGGCTTCATGAATACCGGACAACTGGACGACGACTGGGTCGGCCCATGCCAGGCGATGGGCCGGAACGCCACTGCGGATCACCCGCACGAGTCGTGGGACCTGGATGTCGGTGATGTCCAGAGCTGGCTGCGAGCGCAGCGGGTCTGCCTCGAGCAGTGCCCGTTCCTGGTCGCCTGCCAGGCACGGCGAACGAGGCTGTACCCGCATTCGGCGCGGAACCCGCAGGCGGTGATCTGGGCCGGCGTGGCCTACAGCGACATGGGCCAGATCCTCGACACCGCCGGTCTGCGGCGGCTCTCGGCCACGCAGCGGGGGCGGGAACTACGTGCGGCGAAGTTTCAGATCGCCACTGGGTGAACTGACCGATCGGGCCGCATCACAGGGGCGGCGCTACCGTGCCTGGAATGCTGCACATCCGGCGACGGTCTGAGCCGACCGCGCTGTGGGCGGCACGTGGCTGGCCCCCGTTGTTGCGGTGGGCAGACAGGCCAGAGGTTCCGTGGTTGTTCTGGGCGCTTCACGAAGTCGCCGGCGCGGCCCGGGCCGAGGACTTCGACGCCGTGGACGACCTGCTCACCGAGGCCGGGTTGATGCTAGAACGGGTGTGGACAGATCCACCAGACGGCGCCCACCGAAGCGACGTGATGTCCATCAGCACAGGGTTGTGGGCAGAGGTCCAACGGGGGAGAGGAGTGAGCGACCTGACTCAGGTCGCACTCCACGCGCGACTCCTTCGCAACCTGGTCGCGCCGACCGCAGGGCAACTACTGGCCAGGCCTGCCCTAGCTGTACCCGCCTACCGGCCGCCCGGTGACCGCATCGAAGGTGGAAGCCTGCCACTGGCGGGCGCCGGTGGCATCCGCGGCCGCGAACTGCAGGATCAGTTCCTCCTGTTGGTCGCCACGGTTCTGTCCAACGGCGGGGGGCACCTCGTCGATCACGCGAGCTCGCAGATCCCGCGGGGAGCCGACCCGGTGCGAACGGGATGGACCCGGCCCGGAGCGCCAACCGGGACCCGATTGGGCAGTATCCGGCCCGGCGAAGAACAGGGCAGCGGTGACGTGGTCCTGCGCCCGGGCCCCTGCCTCACCGCGGTCAGACGACACGTGCGGGCTATGCCTGTCATCGCCGGGGCCGATCAGTGGTCCGTCGATGACGTCGGTTGGGCGTTGGCGGGCGCCTGGCTGACCGATACGACACTGATCGTCGAACCCGACCGGATCAGCCGCAGCCACACCACTGCCTGGCCGGTCGTTGCCGATCACCCCGCAGAGCAGGTGTGGCGGTTACCGCTCGCGGCATTCCATCCGCTTCAGTTCTTCCCCTCTCAGGAACGTTGGCGGCGGCCTTCCACCCCGCTGAGGCCCGTTCCCGATCGTTGACCGGCGTCGGCCAGCAGGGTTCCGGACCGGTTTCTCCGGCGCTCCGCCGCCGATGTCTGACGACTCTCTGAGCTGGGCAAACAGGGTTCGCCAACGTCGGCGGTCCCCGTTTGTTGGCGGTGCGCCGTGGTGGTCACCAACGTTGTGTGCAACATCGCTGACGAAGGTCATGGGTGTCCTTCCCGTCGCGCTCCGCACTGCGGACCTCACCACCGCTGAGGCACCCATGGCCCACACGAAGTCAGAGAATTGGCGAGGCTCCTGCACCATCACCCAGGCAGCCACCGCAGACTCCGAGCCCCACCTGTCCTGGGACCTGGACATCGGTGACGTCCACAGCTGGCTGCGGGCGCAACGCATCTGCACAGAGGAATGCCCGCTGTTGGCCGCATGCCTGCGGCAACGCCGCGAGAGTTACCCCACGTCCAACCCTCGATCGGTGATCTGGGCCGGTGTCGCTTACAGCGAGCTCGGGCGCATCCTGGACACGGCCGGACTGCGGCGGCTCAATGCCGTCCAACGCAACCGACACAGGCGGGGCAAGCCCAGTCGCCCACTGGTCGCGGCGAGCGCCTGAGATGACACCGAGCGAATGCGTGCGGCGTGTTGTCGCCTCACCAACTGCGGAATCTGATTCAGTACTGGCCATGGCGACTCCTCTGCGCAACAGCGTCGGACATCGAAACGGTGGACAGCCCAACAAGGGTCCGCGCCGGTTCATGTCGGTTCGTCTTCCTGAGTCATTGGCCGACGACGTGATCCGCGAAGCGGACCGGATGGGGTTGACGATCAGCGACTACATGGTCGTGGTTGCCGCGAAGGCCCACGGCCACGAGATCCCGGAGTACGTGCAGCGGAAGCTACGCGCCGCCGAAGGCCAGTCCCAGCTGCCGCTAGGAGCCTGACCACCCCCAGATACGCGAAAACCCCCCGCCAGGCGCCAACCAAGGGGGGGTCTCGCAAGGCCTAGCTTGAAAGGAGGCCAGACCTCGGGGAGGTCTGCCGACAGTATTACTGATTGCTGGCGATGCCGGTAGTAGGCACGCCAGGTTCAGTCTTCTGGGTCGGCAGCCCTCGGTTTTCGCCAACCCACGATCACCTATCCGGTTCAGCATTCCGTATTGCCGGTATATGGGTCGTGGTGCCCGTGGTTCACAGTGACGACGCATGTCGTCGTCCCAGTGAGCTACGCACCGAGGAGCACCCCATGTCGCACACCGATCGACTCACCGTCTTCCTTGATGACCGGGACAACCGGGCATTGAGGTCAGCGCGGATCAAGGA
>DASRUA010000282.1:0-6670 GCA_035655615.1 Dermatophilaceae bacterium | reverse complement strand
CTGGCCTCGGCACAACTCGCGCTCACCGACAACGAGGTCTCGCGGCTGGACGAAGTCAGCGCCCAGCCCCTGCTCTACCCGTACTGGCACCAGGCGAAGACGTCCGCCGATCGTCTCAGCCCGGCCGATCTGAGCCTGCTTGGCCGGCACATCGGCTAACCGCGGCGAAGCTGTTCGCGATCTACGCCCACCGATCCCAAGGCCGGGACCAGGCCATGGCACAAAAGCTCGGGGACCTGATCCAGTCGTCAACCGACTCCTGCTTGACGACAGCTTTCGCGACGGCCTTGGCACTGCCGGGCTCTGCCCCGTGAGCTCTGCCCCGTGATCAGTCGGCCATTTTCGACGACGTAGGTGTCTAGGACGGCTTGTCGGCGAGGGTGTACTTTCCCACCGCGCTCCTTCGGGTTGTCCTGCAGGCCGAACGGGACGGCCTCGCCGCGCTGAGCGAGCTCCTCTTCGGACCAAGAGAAGACCAGTGACATCCTTGTCCGTGACCAGGAAGTCGCCGTTACTGAGCCTGACGTTGATCACCCCGGCCTGTTCCGTGGCAGACCGCGGAGACGATCTTGTCGGACTCGTAGAACTCGGTGATCAGGCTCGCAAGCCCGGCTACCCGGCCTCTGGCCTTGTGGATTCGATAGTCTGATGGCCAAACCAGATCAGAGGAGAGCGGCATGCCCAGCACCGTCAAGGGAGTAATCGCTCGCACCAAGGGTGCGCCGGTGGAGATCGTCGACGTCATCGTGCCGGATCCGGGTCCTGGTGAAGCCGTTGTCAAGATCGAGGCGTGCGGGGTCTGCCACACGGACGTGCACTACCGCGAGGGTGGCATCAGCGACGAGTTTCCGTTCCTGTTGGGCCATGAGGCCGCTGGTGTGGTCGAGGCGGTGGGCGAGGGTGTCACCAATGTCGCGCCGGGCGACTTCGTCATCCTGAACTGGCGCGCTGTGTGCGGTCAGTGCCGGGCGTGTGCCAGGGGCAAGCCGCAGTACTGCTTCAACACCCACAACGCCAAGCAGAAGATGACCTTGACCGATGGCACGGAGCTCTCGCCGGCGTTGGGGATCGGCGCGTTCATCGAGAAGACCCTGGTTGCGGCCGGTCAATGCACCAAGGTCGACCCGCAGGCCGATGCCACCACCGTGGGTCTGCTGGGCTGCGGGGTGATGGCGGGGTTTGGTGCTGCGGTCAACACTGGTGGTGTCAGTCGTGGTGACTCGGTGGCCGTGATCGGCTGCGGCGGCGTGGGCAGTGCCGCGATCGCCGGTGCCGCGGTGGCCGGGGCGACGACGATCATCGCGGTGGACGTGGACGACCGGAAGCTTGAGTGGGCAAAGAAGCTCGGCGCCACCCACACCGTCAACTCCCGCAACACTGACGCCGTTGAAGGCATCCGCCAACACACCGGCGGATACGGTGCGGACGTGGTGATCGAGGCGGTCGGCCGGCCCGAGACCTACGAGCAGGCTTTCTACGCAAGAGATCTGGCCGGCACGGTCGTTCTGGTGGGAGTACCCACGCCCGATCTCCAAGTCACCTTGCCGATGATCGAGATTTTCGGTCGTGGTGGGGCGCTGAAGTCCTCCTGGTATGGCGACTGCCTGCCCAGCCGGGACTTCCCGATGCTGGTCGACCTCTACCTCCAGGGACGTTTCGACCTCGGCGCGTTCGTGTCCGAGACCATCGGTCTGGGCGACATCGAGTCGGCGTTCGAGAAGATGCGCACGGGCGAGGTCCTGCGTTCGGTCGTGGTCCTGTGAGCGCGACCGCGGCGGCTGTCCGCGTGGACAAGGCCGTCACCTCGGGCACCTTCAGCCTTGACGGTGGCACCTGGGACGTCGACAACAACGTTTGGCTCATCGGCAACGACGACGAGTGCATCGTCATCGACGCGGCCCACGACGCTGCGCCGATCCTGGCGGCAGTGGCCGGGCGCAAGGTCATCGCTGTCCTGCTCACCCACGGGCACGATGATCACATCGGCGCGGTCGGCGGGGTCGTGGACGTGACGGGTGCTCCGTCATACCTGCATCCGGCCGATCGGGTCCTGTGGGACAGGGTCTATCCGGTGAGTCCCGACGGCGAGCTGGCTGACGGGGATGTGTTCACCGTCGGCGGACTGGACGTCCACGTCCTGCACACTCCGGGTCACGCTTTCGGCGCCTGTTGCTTCCATGTCCCGGATCTGGGCGTCGTGTTCACCGGTGACACGCTCTTTGCAGGAGGACCCGGCGCAACAGGACGCTCGTACTCGGACTTCCCGACGATCATCGACTCCATCAGCGGCAAGCTCCTGAAGCTGCCGCCGCAGACCGTCGTCCACCCCGGACACGGCGACGACACCACCATCGGAGCCGAGGCACCCCACCTGCAGGAGTGGATCGACCGCGGTCACTGAGAGTGCGACAACCGTATGCCGCGCGGGCTGACCCTGAGCGGGTGAGCTCGCGCAGGTCACCAGTCCGGCGAGGCTCAACTAGGCGGTATGGGGTAGTGGCTGGGGCCTCGCTCACATGTGAACGAGGGTTGCCGGTAGTTGCCGGTAAGGGTGGTCCTGGCCGGTAGAGCCACAGATGTGGGAGGCCCAGTGAATATTCAGCGTACGAGCGTGGTTTGGATGTGCACGCACGATCGGTGGTCGCGTGCCGGCTGGATGGACGGTGCGGGGAGCTGATCGAGCGCCGGCTGACCCCCGATTACGGCGAGCTGCCGATATAGGTCCGGTCGCTGCCGGGTCCGGTCGCGGTGACCGTGCACCCGACTGCTTCGCGGTCAGTGCGGGAGGCCCGCCCGTCGCGAGTCCTGACCCGCGCCGGCCACATCAGAACCTTGGGAGGAATGGCGGCGGGGGTGATGCTCTGTCGGCAACGACAGAGCATCACCCCGAGGGTGCTTGAAAGGCTCAGGCCTGGACGACGATCGTGCCGGCCATGATCATGTCGTATCCACGGCCGTCATTTCCTTTGATCTCCATGCCCAGATGCGAAGGTCCGTCGCACGGAAGGGCACAGTACCAATGGAATGCACCGGCTTTGGTGGCAACGAACGTCGTCGTTGACGTTGTCGGAGTCACCTTTTTGGTCGCCGAATCCTCCTTGCCCGCAGCGATGACGAAGCGCAACCCGAGGGTGGGCGCGGTGATGGTGTGCGGTCCGCCGTCGTAGTTGATCGCGGTCAACGTGAAGGTCTGACCCTTCTTCACGACCCAGCTGCTTGGCAGGACAGCATCGTGTGTCGCTGAATCCATTCCTGACATCGTGATTGCGTGGGGGATCACGTTCAGGGTGATCGCATTGGTGCCGTAGGAACTGGTGTTGCCCCCTGCTGGCGCGACGGCAGGGGCGGGTGCAGCCGACCCTGTGGCTCCGCCGCACGCACTGATGCCCAGGGATGCAACGGCAAGCGCAGTGAGCGCGACTACCGTTTTCCGGGTGACGAGTTTCATGTAGTTCCTTTCCCTCTGTCTCAGCAGGGCCGACCCTCGTGCGCCAGATCCAGCGGGCCACGGGACGCCGGCGAAGCCAACAGTCCTGATTCATGCAAGGCGATGGCTAATGCAGTTGATTAGCTAAGTCGAGGATCCCGGAACACTGCGGATCCCGTATGAGCGAAGGTACGCATCTGCACTGGGTGATTCCGCCCACTCACGACGCGGTCGCTTGCTGCGAGGACGGCGTCCGGCTGAGGCCTGGCTGGGGGCGGCGGCGCGTGGACCATGACGTTGCGCATGGGTGACGCGGGGCCGGATCGGTGACCGGTCACCGATCAGTGACCGGACGCACGGGGTCAAACCTCGGTATCTGGGGACGATGTTCGGCCCCACGCCAATGCGTTGGTGAGTTGGCTGCCAGAACTCCTATTGTCTGCGTGTGCCCATTCCTCGGACTATCTCGTGCAGCGCACTGCTGATCAACGGCACAGTGGGGGCTGGCAAGACCTCGGTCGCCGAGATGGTGGGCGACCTGCTGACCGAGGCGGGCGTGCCCAATGCAGTCATCGACCTGGACTGGCTGCGGCGGTCCTGGCCCAGCCCAGCCGGCGATCGATTCAACGTGGCGATGGCCTTGCGGAATCTGCGCTCGGTGGCCCGTAACTACCGGGATGCCGGCGCAGTCCGGATCGTTCTGGCTGGCGTCATCGAGACCAAGGTCGAGCGCGACCGCCACGAGGACGCGCTCGGTGTTCCACTCTCGATGTGCCGGCTTCGCGTGGACCTGCCACTGGTCAGGGCCAGACTCGCCCAACGGCATGAGGGGGAAGGTGCAGTGCTTCAGTGGCACCTTGCCCGGTCCGGGGAACTGGATGCCATCTTGGAAGCTGCCGTAATTGAGGACTTCACGGTCAGCGCCACCGACTTGGGTATTTCGTCGACGGCCAAGACGGTGCTCTCCACAGTCGGCTGGCAAGGACCCTTCCCGAGTCCGTAGCGGGATCCGCTACCGGCGATCCCTATACAGTGCGCCAACCGACTGGAGACTCCGCAGGGCTTAGGTGACCGTTCCTCTACGCCTCCTAGGGCGCCTATGGCCGAACAGACCAAGCCCGACACCCACATAGGAAACAGATCAGTCTGCCTACCCAGCCTGCACATTCGCCGTCTGGTCGTGACCTGGCCTGCGCTGGGGACACATCATCGACGGGCTAGCAGCGCCCATTGGCAGGACCTCGCGGAGAGTCTTGATGGCCCCGCGGCAACATGCTCGGACGGCGATACGTCGCCGGGTCGACGGGACTTCAACCCCTGGTGGGCCGGGCCCGGTGATGCGTTTTCACACGTCGCAGGTGTAAGTGACCTGGCGGTCTCGTTCCCATCGAACTCACTGGTTGGTGGAGACAGGCACAGCGCGCAGCGCGTCCCAGGTGATGTCGCCTACGCCGAACCCGGGCTCGACCAGGCGACTGCCGTATGCGGTCACGTCAGCCCGCCGCAGCATGAGCGACCGATAGACCCCGGCGGCGTGTATGTCGCCGGCGAGTTGCGCGCCGATGATCGTGCCGCCACGCAGGTAGACCGAACGCACCGCGCCGTTGTGCTGCCAGCGCAGGATCTCCTCGGGGGCTTCGGTGGTGCCGATGGCCACGATCGGCACGCCAAGGTGTTTGAGGCTGTTCATTGACTCGGCGCCGTCGTAGGTCAGGTTCGCGCCGAGCAGGTTGGCGGCGGCGATCGGCGCCTGGGTGACGGCGTTGGGGAAGATCGCGTGCACGTAGCGTTCGCCGGTGAGCCAGTCCGCGGCTTCGACGACGTCGCCTGCGGCCACGACTCCGGGGACCGAGGTGCGCAGTCCGTCGTCGACGTGGATGCCCCAGCCGGTTCCGACCGGCGAGTCGTTCAGGAACTCGGTGTGCGGTTTGACGCCGGTGGCCGCGACGACAAGTTCGGCGCTGAGCACGGTCCCGTCGGCTAGCCGAACGCCGGTTACCGATGGTGTGCCGATGAAGGCGTCGGCCTGCACCCCGAGGCGCAGCGTCACGCCGCGGGCGACGAGCTCGGCTTCGGCGACGGCGGAGGTGACCGGGTCGAGGATTCGGGGCATGACCCAGTTCCGCCGGCCGATGACAGTCGTGTCCACGCCCAGGTCGGAGAGCAGAAGTGCGAGCTCGATGCCGATGAGCCCGTTGCCGACGACGAGCGCGGTGTGGGCCTCGCCGCGCCGGACACGGCCGAACAGTTCGGTTGCGGTCCGCAGAGACTTGAAGTCCAGCACTCCCGGCAGGTCGGCGCCTTCGAGTGGTGCGTGCAGTCGGCTGCCGGAGGCGATGACGAGTCCCTCATAGGGGATGCGGCTGGCGTCGCTGAGGACCACTTCGCGGCTGTCGGTGTCCACCGCAGAGACGACGGTTTCGCGCCTCTCGTCGATGCCGAGCCGTTCGGCGACGTCGGTTCCCTTCCAGTACAGGGTCTGGTCGCGGCCCGTGAGGAAGTGGTCGGCAAGGGCAGCGGGCGAGTAGGGCGGGAACGGTTCGGTGGACAGCGCGATCACCGAACCTGCCGGGTCGAGGTGGCGCAGGGTCGCGGCGGCGGTGATGCCCGCCGGCCCGGTACCGATCACGACGGCGCGCATCAGCGGGCCACTACCAGGTCATCGGCATGATCGCCTGCGAGGAGGCGCTGCGACAGGACCGTCGCGGCCCTTGCGATCTCGGAGTCGTCGAGCAGGTCTTCGACCGACGGCTCGGTCTCGAGCACCTTGTCGTCGAAAGGAAGCGTGTGGATGGTGGAAAACGTGAACCCACCCAGCAGCTCGATGTGCGCGAGGACACGTTCGCAGTCGGCTCGGCCCCGGGCACGGTTGACCACGAGGTGGACATCCTCGATGCCGAGCTCCCGTGCCAGGCGGGCGGTCTCGACGCCAACCTGCGCGGCGTTGTAGGTCGGTTCGACGACCACGACGGCGCTGTCGAATCCGCGGGCCAGAGCCCTTCCGAAGTGTTCGACACCGGCGTGTGTGTCCATGAGGATGACCTCGTGGTGGCGCAGCCGCATCCCGGCGATCGCCGCGGCGAGCAGCGCGTTCTCCGGGCAGAGGCAGCCTCCGCCGGCGTGCTGAACGCCACCCATCACGAGAAGACGTACGCCATCGGGGCCGGCCACAGACAATCGGTCGACGATATCGGCGGTGTCGGGGTTGAGCCGCAGCATGCCGCCGGCACCCTCACCGGGTCG
>DASRUA010000281.1:0-9698 GCA_035655615.1 Dermatophilaceae bacterium | reverse complement strand
GTCCGCCACACCCCCGAGGTCAGCCTGCCCAACACACTCACCGTGTCCTTCCCCGATGTGATCGGCCGCGAGGTGCTGGCACGCGCTCCCGGCCTCGCGGCCTCCACCGGATCGGCCTGCCACTCCGGCCAAGACACACTAGACACACCCTCGGCCACCCTGCTTGCCATGGGCGTCACCCCTACCACCGCACTCGGCGCCGTGCGCCTGTCCCTGGGCCGTGCCACCACCGATACCGACGTCTCCGCTGCCGCCGCGATCTTGGTCGCTGCCCACACCCTGGCCGGGACAGCTGTTGGAGTGGTCGGCCGCGCTGTCGGCGCCCCTTTCGCCGTCCTGGTCGCCGAGCAGCTGTTCGCCAGCGGCGCCGACCTGGTCGTCTCCATCACCTCCGCCGGCCAACTCCAACCGCTGGCCGACCCGCCCTACTTCGTCCTCATCGACCAAGCTTTGAGAGACGAAGGCACCAGCCTGCACTACCTGCCACCCGCACCCTGGAGCGCTCTGCCCGGCCACCTCAAAGCCCGCATCGAACCTGCCATGCACGATCTGAGCGAGCCATTCATCACCGCCCGGTCCTGGACCACCGACGCTCCCTACCGCGAAACCAACGCCGCCATCGC
Organism: Dermatophilaceae bacterium; assembly: GCA_035655615.1. Taxonomy (GTDB): domain Bacteria; phylum Actinomycetota; class Actinomycetes; order Actinomycetales; family Dermatophilaceae; genus UBA4719. The sequence continues at coordinate 9,075 of DASRUA010000281.1, read as the reverse complement.
CTCCGCCATCAAGGCCGGGGCCACCTGCGTGGAAATGGAAGCCGCCGCGCTCTACGCCCTGGCCGAGGCGCGCGGCTACGACATCGTCTGCCTTGCCCACATCACCAACACCATGGCCGTCACCGGAAACGACTTCGAGAAGGGCGAAGCCAACGGCGTCCACGCCGCACTGGCCCTGACTGCCCACATCGCCCGCACTCTCATCGCGCCCAGCGGGGGTAAGTGAACGACAAGTCTCAACCAGGATTTGCTGGTTGCCCAAGGCCACCGACGACGTGACCCCCGAAGAGGGTATTGGCCGAGATGGTTACCTCCGCTCCGCAGCTGACCGCACCGCAGTCGGACCCTGTCATACGAACCGCCACCAACGGTCGACCGACCGCTAATGGACATCAAAGGTGTCGACCCTGCCGACATCCTCACCGGCATAACAAGCATGTGAGTGCCTTCGGATGACGCGGGTGGGTGAGCCTCCAGGTGTCCCGCAGGACGATCGGCGTACGGACACCCAGGCTTGACACCGGTGCGTCCGGTCATCGTTCGCTTGCCAGTAACGGGACGTGCACGTGACGTGGCGACCGAACCGGTGTAGCACTTGCGATGCTACATTGTCGGAATGGAGCGCATTGGAGTTCGAGAACTACGCCAGCACGCAAGCCGCTACCTGGACCGGGTCAAGTCTGGCGAAACGGTCGAGGTCACCGAGCGGGGACAACTGGTTGCATTGCTCGTACCGCCGGGTCCGGCACGAGGCGCGCGTGAGCGCTTGATTGCGGACGGACGTCTGATTCCCTCCTCTGGAGTTTTGCGATTGCCACGAAGGGTCGAGGCAGGCAGGACGAGCGAGGCGGTGCTCAACGAGCTACGCGAGGACCGATGATCTATCTGGATTCGTCAGCTTTGCTCAAGTTGCTGTTCGAGGAGAGCGAGAGCGCTGCGCTGGCCCTGTGGATTTCCGAACAGGCGGGTAGGCCCATGGTGAGCAGCGAACTCGCGAAAGTGGAAGTAGTCCGTGCCGCGCGACGTCTCGATGCAGACGTGGTGCCTGCAGCAAGAATGCTGATGTCCCAGTTGGATCTGATCCCGCTGAATAGCGGGCTCCTCGATGAGGCATCAGACGTCGGCGAACCACTGTTGCGCACCTTGGACGCGATCCACCTGGCGAGCGCGCTCTCGATCCAGGCCGACCTTACGGCCCTCGTCGCGTATGACAACCGACTGGTGGCCGCGGCCAAGGCGGCCGGCATCGAATCGATCCGACCGTCCTCGGACAGCCCCAAATGATTGGCGGCTTCGGGACGTCAGTGGGCGGTGAAGGGTGTGCCAGATTGAGCCGACAGGACTCCGCCGTTGGCCTCGGTAGTGGCACCCACCGCTGAGCGGGCCGAGTCCCAATTCACGATCCCGCTACGAACCGGGAGCGACCTGTTGGTTGAGACCCTCAAGTGAAGTTACTTCGAAGTGCTCGTCGCGCTCATCCCATCGCAGGAAGTACTGTTCATCACTCGGGTAGAGCACGGCGCGGGTGTAGTCCTCCCCTGCGAACTCGCGAATGGCGTCCATCGAGCGCCACAGCGTCGCGAGTTCGATGAGTGTCTCCTCGACCACGTCGCGACGAAGGAGAAGCACACTCGTTACCCGGCGTGCGGAGTGCGTCTCCTGATCCGGTGGCGCGAAGATACGGGCCTACGGCGTCTGCTTGTTCGCGGCGGGCCCAGACTCGCCACCTTCGTGCGATCACGAAACGATGGTAACGACCCCCCCGATCCGCCCCGCGGACGATCCGCGGCAGCGTGACGCCCCCAACCCGCAAGGGCAGTCACTGATCCCCGGTTGCCGTTGGCTATCGGGACTCACTCTTATAGCCGAATAGCGGACGTTGGCCCTCAAGACGCCAGGTGCTGCGTGGCAGTTCTGGCCCCGCCGACTCACGCATTCACAACGCCAAGAAAGTCGTCGCCGTCAACATCGAAGACCCATCTCCTGGTCCCGGCTGGACCTGCCGGCCGTCACGGCTCAGTCCTGTGTCGCTCGCCAAGGCCCAGCGCGGCGAGCACCCGTGCCTCGTCGGTGAAGTCGCCGATTATCACCCGCTCGGGAAGTGGCAGCTCTTTGATCAGGGTTGGCACAGCCAGCACCCCCCGGGAGGCGACCACCTCGGGCTGCTGGTAGATGTCGACGATCTCCAGGTCGTAGCCGGAGGGACAGTGCTGGTCGCACAGGTCGCGTAGCCGCTGCGCCGCCTGGTTAGAGGTGGGTGCGGCTCCGCTGACGAACAGCGTCAGCTGGAGGCGCACAGGGGTGGGCTCCCCTTCTCGAGTCTGCACCTCGGCGGGGGTGCTCACGGTTCGTCCTCTGGTTTGACGGTGCGCTGACGCCCCTGCTCCAGCCGGGCCGCTCGCAGGGCGTCTTCACGTTTCTTGGTCTCTGTGATCCGTCGCGCGGCCAGGCTCTCTTCGGCCTCCAAGTCAGCCCACAGCGAGGCCACGCGGGTCTCGACGGCCTTCCTTCGCAGCTCCATCGCTTCAAAGAGCTGGGTGGACTCCTGCTCGGCCCCCAGTCCGACGCCCGTCTCGACGGCCTCAGCGGCGGCGCGCGCCGAGCCGGTCAACACCCCGTCCGGTCCCATGTACACCGGGACAAGGCTCACCCCCTCGCTGCTGAGCAGGAACTCGCGGATCTGGTTCGAGTGCGCCATGCCGCGGCTCTTGAGCACGTACAGTCCGCGGTTGCGTTCCCCGCTGCTCTGCATCGTGATGGTCAGCATCCAGGTGTCGACCAGCGAAGAGATGTTCACTTCGGTGTGCTCGAGGTCGCTGCCGCCCTCGGTCAGCGAGGTCATCACCGCCGTGATCCCGGCCACCTTGAGGTAGTAGATCTGACGCATGAGCATCGCCGAGACGTCGGTCATGCTTGTGCCGCGGGACAGGCTGCTCACCGGATCGATCACCACCAGGGTTGGGGCGACCTGCTCGACTAGTCGCTGCATGGTGGCAAGGTGGCCCTCGAGCCCCAGAGTGGTCGGTCGCTCACAGTAGAAATGCAGTAGCCCCCGCTCTATCCAACCAGCCAGGTCCAGGCTCACCGAGGCCATGTTGCGCAGGATCTCCGACTGGGACTCTTCGAAGCTGAAGAACAGCACCCTCTCCCCGCGCTGGCAGGCGGCACTGGCGAAACTCGCCGCGATCGTCGTCTTGCCGGTGCCAGAGGTCCCGCTGACCAGGACGCTGCTGGCCCGGAACACCCCCTGCCCGCCGAGCATCTCGTCCAGCCCGGCGATTCCGGTGGAGAGCCGGTCGCTGCTGACCTGCTGATTCAGGCCGATCGAGGTGATCGGCAACACCTCGAGCCCGTTGGGACCGATCAGGAACGGGTACTCGTTCCTGCCGTGCGTTGAGCCGCGGTACTTCAGAATTCGTAGTCGCCGGGTGGCGACCTCGTCGACTACCCGGTGGTCCAGGAGCACCACGCAGTCGGAGAGAAACTCCTCCATGCCGTGCCGGATGAGGGTGTCTTCGGCACGCTCCCCGGTGATCACGGCGGTCAGCCCCTGGTCCTCGAGCCAGGAGAACAACCGCAGCAGCTCGGACCGGACCAGGGCCGGCCTGCTGCTGAAAGCGGCGAACAACGACTCCAGGCTGTCGATCGCAACCCGTTTGGCACCTATCTTCTGCACCGCATAGGTCATCCGGACCATCAGCGCCTCGAGGTCGAACTCGCCGGTCTCGACGGCCTGGCGCGCCAAGGACTGCGCGTCGACCAGCAGGTGTCCCTCTTGTTCCAGCGCGTCCAGGTCGATCCCGAGCCCGCGCACGTCGGAGGCTAGCTTGGTCCGGTTCCCCTCGAAGCTCAGGTAGACACCCGGCTCGGCGCAGCGGGTAGCACCGTGGACCAGGAACTGCAGCGCGAACAGGGTCTTGCCGGAGCCTGGCGGGCCGCTCACCAGGGTGGGCCGCCCGGTCGGCAGCCCACCCTTAGAGACTTCGTCGAAGCCGGTGATCCCCGTCGGACTCTTCGGCAACTCCAAACCGGGCCGGTCACCGGAGTCATGGACGTCGTTGCTGGTCACCATTTGCTCGCTCCCCCCGAGGAAACCTCTACCAACTCCTCACTATGGGGCTGATGCTGGCCAAGGAACAGCCCAAAGCCATAAAGACCGAAGGGCCCGGCTGGCTGGGAAGCACCGAGGACCAGGGGCCGGCGCTGCCATCGCCGGCGTGCCTGCAGAACGGAACGAACCCTCGTAGGCCGGATCCGTGGACGCGCGAGCGTCCCGGAACTGCACGAGGCTCACGGATGTGTGCACGGTCAACCGCGGTATTGCGCCAGCCGACGACTCTGCAGGTCTCGCCAACCGCACGCCCGGCCAACGTGCCTCGCCCCCAGGACCTGTACAGCGGCACCTGCGACCAAGAGTCGATCCTTCTGGCCGCGTTGGGCGTGCGTCCTTGTTCGGTGGAAGATCGTTGACCGGTCGAGGATCCGCCTACGAAGGTGAGTTCCAAAGTCTTTGTTTGGTTCCCGACAAGCGAGATGATGATGTTGTTCGCAGCAGAGATCGGCGCGGTGGCCGGTCTGATGATGGGCCCATATCTCGGTGAGCCGAACCGCAGTTGATGTCAAAGAAATCTCCAGACGGACGCGGAGGGGTCGTTGAAATGAAGGCTTCGCTCGACAAGAAATCTGCCCGGCCCCTGACAGCCGCTGACCTTTGTGACCGTTGCCCAGCTCGCGCGGTGGTCGAGACCGTGATGATGCAAGGCGGTTCGCTGCTCTGGTGCGCGCACCACTTCGCATTCTTCGAGGACGCGCTGAACGCCTTCGGCGCCACCATCCTGGTGGACGAGCGGCGCCGATAGCCGATCCCTTGCGGGACGCCGACGCCGGGTACCGGCCCACCTGTCGTTGTGCCTCAGTGGTCGTGCGGCTTACGGCACGGTCTGCGTAATGGCACGGACGCGATTGAGCGTGCGACTGACCAAGAGTGCACCGGAGGGCTTTGTCTTTGCCCACAGCGAGCGAGGCGTCGTCGTGGGGTCAGTCGTGAGGTGGCAGGTCAACTGCCCGGCCCCATAGTTGCCATCGCCCGTCGCTGCGATGCTGCCAAGCGTCAGCCTTCATGGCCTCGTCGAAGCCAAGGTCCTCAATCCGAGTGACCAACTGTGCACACCAGCCCAAAGCGCCAAACTCGCGCCCCGGATCGATGTCGGGATTGACTGCGCACCCGTAATATATTTCGCCGTCGTCGACCCCCGCGACGATGAAAGCGTCGAGATCGGACATGTTCTCGAAGTACCCGGGGGCGTCATCCTCGAAAATCAAGTCTTCAATCTGCATGTGCCACCAGCTCGTCAGTAGCCATCGCCGACACGGTAGTCGCACTTGAGGGTGGTCACCTGACCTGACACGCCCATGCTCGCCCCTGCAGCTCTGGCTCGCTGGGTGAGTGACCTACCCCCACCCACCGCCATCACGACTGTCCCTCTGGCGCTCAACCAAGAGTCTCGTACGGTCCTGCACCACTGATCTGCGGCTTCGTCCACTCAGATCGAAGACCTCAACTCCAGTGCGGTCGCGCTTTCCGGCCTGGGCCCCAGGGGAAGCAACAAGGCCGACCTCATCGTGTGGAACTTCCCCAAGATGCAAGCCGCGCTGAACCTCGCTGAGCGGCTCGACGGCGATCCGATCCTGACCACGCACCGGGTTCTGATGGAGTCGCACGGACCAACATCGCCGGGCGCTAACGCGCGAGCAGAAGGTGCGGATCGGTGGCAGCCGGCGCGGGCCGCACGAAGACGACTTCGTCCCTGCACACCTTGACCGGGTGCCGCTCGGCTATGCCCCGGTCGAGGGCCAACGCCTAGTTCTGCTCGGTCACGTCGTGGGCGATCGCGGATAGGCCGACGACCTCACCGTCAGTGTCGAGGATCGGTGCGACGCTGAGCATGACCGGGAACACCGTTCCGTCCCTTCGGATACCCATGGTCTCGAGGCGCTCGACGTACTGCCCTGCTCTGATCTTTGCCAGGGCCGGGATGGCCTCGCTGGTTCGATCTTCGGGAAGCACGAGCCTGACGGACTTGCCGATCATCTCCTGCCTGGAGTAGCCGAATATCCTCTCGGCGGCCGGGTTCCAGCTCGTGATGATGCCCTCGAGCGTGCCGCCGACAATGGCTTCCCCGCTGAACTCGACCATGGCCGCCATGCGCTGGGCAACCTCGAACGACTCCTTCTGCTCGGTCATATCGTGGCCGATCACTGATGCGCCGACGACCGCGCCACCCTCTTCGTGGATCGGTGCGAAACTGAGCGAGACCGGGAACCTCGTTCCGTCCTTTCGGACGCGAATGGTCTCAAAGTGCTCGACAGGCCGGCCGGCCTTGACCTTGGCCAGGATCGAGCCGATCTCACCGGTTCGATCCCCGGGATTGAGTATGTGAATGAACTTGCCGATGATCTCTTCGCTGGTGTAGCCGTACATCTTCTCGGCGGCCGGGTTCCAGCTCGTGACAACGCCGCTTAGCGTCTTGCCGATGATGGCATCGTTCGAATTCTCGACAATCGCCGTCATGCGATCGGCGTTCTCCAGCGCCTGCTTCCGTTTGGTCGCCTCGCGCGCCGCCGTGATCACCAACAGGACGTCCCCGGTGTCGATGGCGGACAACGTGACCTTGACCCGAAAGAGGGTGCCATCGCGTTGCCGTCCGATCAGCTCCAGATCCAGTCCCATGGACCGGGTCATAGGGTCCGCGAAGTAGTCCTCCCGGTGCTCGGTGTAGACCTCCCACAGATACTCAGGCACCAGCATCTGAATGGGCTGGCCGACTATGTCGTCGCGGTCATAGCCGAACAGCGATTCCGTCTGGTGATTGACGAACCGGATCACGCCCGTCTGATCCATCCCCACCAAGGCATCAGGCACAACCTCCAGCACGTTCTCCGACCTCGCCATTTTCGAAGACATCTGGTTCCCCCTTCGAGCAGTCGCAGACAGCCCGAAACTGGTAGAAGACTCAAGAAACTCAACTACCGATTTTACGCCGGAGTATCCCCGAGAGCGATCGGCTTTTGCCCCCTTTCTGGCCATCCACCAAAGGCGGGCCCGGGGACGCGCGCAGCAAAGCCATTGGTTCCGGGGTCACCGACCCTAACGACATCGCGGCTCAGAGGCACCCGTCGCCGGGCTCGTCGTCGAGCCCGGTCAGGTCATCGGGAGCTGCTTGCGGCCACCGCGGCGCGCCCTCAGCCGGTTCGTCAACGACCTCACCGGCGGCCGGGCCACCCAGGGGCACAGCGTTCTCATCCGCAATGGTGTCGGGCGCGCTGGGGAACATGTCGCCACACGCCAGGAAGTACTGCTCAGGCGCCCACCCGAAAACCACCAGCGCCCGGCACGTTGTGTCGAGCAGGACTGCTCGCGTCTCCGCCAGCGGACCCTCATCACAGACACGCAAGAGGTCGGGAGAATGCAGACGGTTGCGGACGAACTGCAAGCCGTCCAGGTCGAGATAGACGAGCAGGTACTGAATGGTCGTCAGCTCAGCCACTGCCAACGTGCGCAACGCCTCGGCGGGGATGGGTTCAGAAGCAGCCGACTCCGTCATGACATGCCTCCTTAGGATGAACGGGTATGCCGTACTCGTTTTGCCCTAGCCAAGTAGCGTGACACGGAAGGCGAAGTGAGAGAAGTGCAGACGGGGTGATCTGGCATGTCTCCCCAAGAAAAGTCCATGACTCTCGTGGCGATCGTCTCGGTCGAGCACGACAAGGGCGGCGCCTCGTCACGACCGATCAGCACGGGTTACGCCGTTCGGCTACGACGGATTTGGCAAAATCGTCCCGCTGACGGTCCCCAAACGGTTAACCTCTCGGATGGAGCCACCCATGTCGGTGCAGCTGCCCTCGTTGGCAACCTGAAGGAGGCTCCGAGGAATCCGACAAAATAGTGAGACAAGTTCACCGACACGTCGCTGAGACACCGCAGGTCACGGGCCCGCCCCCACGACAAGTTCGATGAGTTCCTACACCTCCGCGGGTGACGTCGTCACCTGGACGAATTTCGGCACCTTCTGGAGAAAGCATCAAGAGCCAGTGCGTGTGGCGCTTGAGTCCCCGGCTCAGACCGGAAGACCACCGTTGGACACGTCAGCGGCGTCGCGGCTGACCCGGCGACCAGGCCGGACCCTGCAGCAGTGAGCCCTCGGCCACCGAACAGCCTTCGTTTCCGACAGACCGCCCGCCGGCCACTGAACGCAACGTGCGAACCACGCACCAAGACCACTGGCTCGCAGCGCGTCAGGCTAGTGCCAGAGCCAGCCGATAGCGGCGTCCGCGACCTCTTCCCAGCCCGGCTCCCCGCAGATGTAGTGCGAGCGACCTTCGAACTCGCGGTAGTCGACCCGTACGGCGTCAGCCTTGTACCGGCCCGCGTTGCGCCGCACCATGGCCGCTGGCGTGAGGTGATCCTGGGTGCCGGTGAGGAACAGCAGGGGCGCCTTGACTGCGGCGAAGTCGATCTTGGCTGACCGCCCGAGAGTGCTCCGGGGCACGTTGCGGCTCTCCGGGACCACGAACCGGTCGAAGGCCTCGTCGCTGACCGGGCGGGTGAGGGTGTTGCAGAACGCGTAGTGGAACCGCTCGGGCGTCATGAGCACCGGCTTGTTCCCTGCGAGCGGGTTGATGTGGGGAAAGTTCGCACGCAGGAAGTGTGGGCTGAGGGAGATCACGCCGGGCGGCGGCGCGGAGCTGATCGAGACTCCCGCGCTGGCGTAGCCGTCGTTGACCAGCCGCTGGACCAGCAGCCCGCCGATCGAGTGGCCGACCAGGATCGGGCGTTCGGGCAGGGCGTCGATCAGTGACTTGAGGTGCTCGGTCACCGCGCCGAAGGTCAGGGCGCCGAGATGCGGGTCAACCTCCGTACGCAGGGTGCGGGGGTCGCCGTGATGGTACGGCCATGAGGGGGCGCTGCAGGAGAACCCCGCCGAGGTGAACCGTTCGACCCACGGCGCCCAGCTCTGACCGTTGAGGTACATACCGTGGATGAAGATGACGTGAGGAGCCATCCAACGACTCTAG
>DASRUA010000280.1:0-4408 GCA_035655615.1 Dermatophilaceae bacterium | reverse complement strand
CGTGGTGACCGCGGACCGGGGCTACGGCGAGGCCGGGATCGACCGGCAACTCCTCGACCGCGGGGTCGGTAACGTCGTCATCCCCCGCAAGGGCAAGCCCGGCAAGGCACGTCGAGAAGTCGAGCACGGCAGAGCGTTCCGCCGTCATGTGAAGTGGCGGACCGGCTGCGAGGGCCGGGTCAGCAGCCTCAAGCGGCAGTACGGGTGGGACCGCACCCGGATCGACTCCCTCGAGGGTGCCCGGACCTGGGCGGGGCAGGGCGTCTTCACCAACAACCTGGTCAAGATCGCCAACTTGTCCTCCCCGGTGTCCAGGAGATGACAACTGCCAGAAGCGCCGGTGCGCCGGCGCTGCCCGTCGGCTCGTTCGTGCCCTCGCGGTCCGGATGCGCCTTGTCGGCGTTCTGGTGGCTGGTGTTCGCGCTGGTCGACAGCTGGAGTCCACCGACCGGTGGAATCATCCGGACCCCGGTGACCAGGCGGCGGACCCGGACCGGTGTTGTGGTCCCCCGAATCCTGCCGATCATCACGACGCCGGCCGCCCGCGAAGCTGCGGCTGAACTGGTGAAAGCGCTGGTCAACGCCCTGCAGGCAGTACGACGAGCCGCGAACCTGACCTTATGGCTGGTCGTGAGCATGACACCAACGTTCACCGGGACACTGCTCGCACAAGCACACCCCCAGCCCAGATCAAAAGCGCACCAGCCACATCGATCCGGTGCACGCCCGACGAGCGGACCAAGGATGGCCCGAGGCACCGGATCTGGCCCACAACATGATCAAAATCGCTGCCCGGGCCGAGAAAAGGTGAATCCAAGATCAACAAGTCGCTGGAGCGCGAACTGACACACCAGCCTGCGATCACCTACTTTTTCAGGGCGAAGTAGCTAGCTAGCAACCCCACCCTGACCGACGGGGAAGTGCGCGTGTCTTTTATTTACGGGCCCTAAGTCTGAAGAACCGGCAAAGGTCTCCATATCAACCGGCAGCGAAGTTCTCCGCGTCGTTCGGTGAGTTATCTCTGGTCGACATGAGTGATGCTGGCGGCCGCCTCCGCGCGATGCTCGGGGGCGGTGGTCGCATTCACCTGGTCAATGACCGATTGCAGCGAGAAGTAGGTGTAACGCAAGTTGTCAGTCGTCAGGGTCGGTTCCCCAAGCAGCGGGGTGAGCTGGGCCTTGAGTTCTGCTCCGCCGTCAGTGAGCGCTGAACGATCGATCACAATGCCCTGAAAACCGATGGCCGCCAAGTCGCGGGTCATTTGCGCGGGTGGTTCGGCCGCGACCTGCACCGGCCAGTCGCTCTGCGGCCGGCCTTTGATTCCACCGCCGGACCACCGCAGGTCGGAGTTGTGCAAGTACAGGAGAAGTTGGTCGCTCTCGTTGATCTTGTTGTATGTCCCCGATTCGGGAAACGGCATGTTGGGGAGTTGGAAGATCATCGAATCGGGCGGTACCGAGTCTTCAAGGGACCGGACGAATGCTTCCGATGAATTCCATGCAGCGGACAGTTCCTGATAATTCGGCACCGCGGTGATCAGGGCCTGATCGTAGAAACCCAACATCAGCACGGTACCGGCGATCACGGTGCTGACGATCCACGGTTTGACCTGACGAAGCGCCCTGACCCGGGAGCGCAGCGATCGTGCGGCCTGGTCCAGCAGCAGCCCGACCGCGGCGAGGCTCAACAGCGCAATGAAGATCGACATCCGGTTCCAGCCGCGGATGCTCTCCGTCACGAACACCGAGATGAGGGTGCTGAACCCGCCGATGGTGGCGGTCAGGAAGGCGGCGTATGTCAAGAACGACAGTTCTCTGAGCTGCTTGCCGAGAGCGGACGGGGATCGACGGGCCGCAAGGGCGGTGGCCGGGATGACGAGCATCAGAATCAGAAACCCGACCGCCGCGATAGTGCCCAGTGCCGGGTATTCGCCCGGGAACGGGTAGTTGGTGTTGTACCAGTGGTTGAGTTCGTTTAGGGCCGCGATGCGATGGCCGGGCGCAGGCAGGATGAGTGACGCGAACTTTAGCGAGAAGATCTCACTGCCCTGGGGGGGACGGATGAAGGCGGCGGCGTCCGACCCATTTTTCGCCTCGTACAGTGCGTCGGGCAACATGGCCACTACCAGCGCGCCGACCAGGGTCGCTCCGGCTGCCACGACTCCGCCGAGCCGGGCGAATCGTCGGTCTCGCAGGAACGCGAACAAACCCCCGGCGGCTAGCAGAACACCGGTGAAGACCGCGTAGTAGGCCCCGCTATATGTGGTAACGATCATGATAAGCGCGGTGCCGGCACCCGATCCGGTGAGCACACCGCGGATGCGGCCGGCTCCTTCTCGGCGTCCCCATAGAGGCTTGCCTGCTACCGCTGCCACAACCACACCAAGTGCGAGCGGCACGCAATAGTAGGAAGCGAGGAAGAGGTGACTCTCGTTGCGGATGAAGTGATACGGAGCGATGGCATACAGGACGGACAGAGTCACGGTCATCGCTGGTGATATTCCGCAGCGACGCAGGAACCAGGTGGCGGTCACCGCGGTGAGCAGGAAGCCCAGTACGTAGTAGACGTTGAGGGCGATGCCCATCTGATCGGTGAACATCCCGAGGAATTTGGCAATCGCCGGATGTAGGTCGTCGGAGAACGGGAAGTCGTTGTAGTGCTGCCCGTAGGGTGCTCCCAGCTTCGGGGTGTATTCGTACCAACCCATTTCCATGGTCGTTTCGAAATGAGCAGAACTGGCGACCGCATCGCCGAGGTTGTAGAACGGCGGCACCCAGTTTGCCCGCCAAAGGCGCAGGATCAGCGTCACAGCGCCTGTGGTGATTGTCAGACTTGCCAGGTAGATCCAGAACTCCGACCACCGCGACGACCGAGCTGTCTTGGCGTCAACATCGCGCTGGGGGGTGTCGTCGATGATGGCCGGATTGGGTGCCACTGTCGCCACTTCCTCAGCATCGCCCGGCGTTGCCAAGGTGGTTTCCTCGCTCGTGCGATTCATCTGCATACCCTTTGAGTCTTTCCCCTTGTGCTCAGAATCGTGCCAGCTGAGCGGACCGCAGCAGGGACGCCGCGGTCGCGGCGAGCCCCGCCGGCAGCGTCGTCAGAGCGCGGCGGTCGAGTTCGGGCCACACGGCAGATCGCAATCTGAGATCCTTCACTTGAAAGCGAGCGTTGGTCGAGGTGCCTAGCACGAGACGTGGCGTGCGCTTGAAGACCCGTCGGCATTCGCCGATCAGGGCTCCCACCGTCGTCCCTTGCTGCGATGCGAGAATCTTGGTTGCCAATGGGTCGGCACCGTGATGACCCGCGGTCATCGCGTCGTCGATCATGCTTGCGCAATCCTCGACGAATAGGTAATCCCTGATCGTGTCCAACGACACATAGATCGACAACGGCTGTCCCGTGAGGTGGGCTCGGCACAGGTGTGATACGAGGCCCTGCGACTTGGCCAGATTCTGTCCGGGTCCGTAGAGGTTGGCGATACGGCCGACGATGACTGCATTTCCGGTGTCGTGCGCAAAGCGACCCGCGACGGACTCCGCCGCGAGCTTTGCCTCGCCATACGGCGACAAGGGGTGGGGCTGGTGCATCTCAGTGAACGGCGGGGTTGTCGAACCGGCGTAGATACCTCCTGCCGACGATGCCAGAAAAAGCGTCCCGGACGCGGGTGGCGCGAGCGCTGTGAGTTCGCCGACGAAGTACGCGAACGTCGCGACTTCGTTGCTCAGGGTGGTGGCTGACGTCCCCGTGACGCCAGCTCCGGCGCACCAGGCGATCCGCCATATGGCATTGGTAGCACCAGCTCGGTCCAGGAATGCGCGGAGAAAGGTGCGAAGCGCGGCTCTGCTCTCGTCAACATCGGTCCAGAGAATCCGGGTCGTGACGACGGTCCCTCGGTCGTGACGGCGCAGAACAGCGGCCAATGCCTGGCCGAGAAGCCCTCCCGCGCCAATAACCCAGGTCAGACTCCTGTCGACCGACAAGCTCATGTGGCGGCAGCGTTGTGTTGTTCGGCCGACTGGGTCACGTGGTCCACTGCGGCGCCGGCCGTGGGGTCGCCAAGTCCGTTCGTCTCCGGCGCACGCCCGAGTGGCCCGTCGTGAGGATCACTGACGATCAGATACAGCGGTTTTCCCATCGCCATGCTGACAGCCACCCCGACATATTCGGCGATGACGCCCAATGCGAACAGGATCGCGCCGCTGGATAGCAGGAACGCCACCATGAGCGATGGCCAGCCCTGCGGCAGCTGGGTGTTGAAAAAGACCTCGGCGATCACCAGGTACAGCGCGAGCAGCCCGCCGATCAGCGCGAAGGCGACCCCGAGGAAGCTGACCACGCGGAGGGCTCTCGTGCCGCTGGACAGCACCATCCGCCAGAAGTGCGACATGAGTGAGCGGAACGAGTA
>DASRUA010000279.1:0-12135 GCA_035655615.1 Dermatophilaceae bacterium | reverse complement strand
GCTCGATCAAAGCTGACGTTCCGGCGTCACCCGACCAGGAGGGCACGACAAGCGGATCGGTGACCGGTCACCGATCGTGATGCGGGAAACCCGCAGGCTCAGGCACCCCGCGTCATCTGAACGCACTCAGATAGCCGCTGGCCGCCCAGAGTGCCGGACTGCCCCGTGTTTCACCGTCCATCCCTGCCCGGTCTCCCAGACCAGGGCGGGTACGGACGGCCTCGCACAAGAACGCTGAGCGAGTGCGCTGCAGTCGGCCGGGTCGATCCACCGACCCCGTGAGCGGTGCGCAGGCCCGATCAGCGGATGGGCGCGCGATCCCATCTCCTCGCCGCAGGCTACGAGCCTGACCACAATGAGCGTGCGTGACGTCGTCCGCCAACGCCCGGACAGCGAACGTTCGCGGACGACCACGAGCGGTGGCGGTGGGATTTGAACCCACGAACGGGTTACCCCGTTACACGCTTTCGAGGCGTGCTCCTTTGGCCGCTCGGACACGCCACCGGGAGCGAGGTTACTAGAGCCGGTGCCCAGCAAAGAAATCGAGAAGGATCTGCGAACACTCCTGCTCGCGAATCCCGCCGATCACCTCGACCCGATGCGTGGCCCGCCGGTCGCGCACAACGTCCCACACCGACCCGCAGGCGCCGGCCTTAGGGTCCCATGCCCCCAGCACCAGACGCCCGATCCTGGCCAGCATCAACGCGCCTGCACACATGACACAGGGCTCGAGGGTGACGACGAGCGTGCAGTCCTCAAGTCTCCAGCTGCCACCCGCCAGTGCGGCAGCCCGCAGGGCAATCACCTCGGCATGGGCGGTCGGGTCGCCATCCGCTTCGCGCTGGTTGTGCCCGAACCCGAGCACAACCCCCTCCGGGGAGAAGACCACGGCACCCACCGGCACGTCGCCCGCGGCGAGCGCCCCTGAAGCAACCTCGAGGGCTTGACCCATCCACACGGCATACCGGTTATCGTCTGCGGGGCGGGCGGATTCTGGAGGCGCGTTCACAGGATAAGTTTCACCCATGCGCGTTCACATTGCCGACCATCCCCTCATCGCCCACAAGCTCACGGCGCTGCGGGACAAGAACACCGACACCCCCACCTTCCGGCGGTTGGCCGATGAGCTGGTCACGTTGCTGGCCTACGAGGCAACCCGCGATGTCCGGGTCGAGCCGGTCGACATCGAGACTCCCGTTGCCCCCACCCGTGGCATCAAGCTGGCGAGCCCCAAGCCGCTGGTCGTGCCGATCCTGCGCGCGGGCCTGGGCATGTTGGACGCCATGGTGCGGTTGCTGCCGACCACCGAGGTCGGCTTCCTCGGGATGGTGCGCAACGAGATCACGCTCGAGGCCACGACCTACGCGAACCGGTTGCCCGAGGACCTGTCCGGGCGCCAGTGCTACGTGCTCGACCCCATGCTCGCGACTGGTGGCACGCTTTCTGCAGCCATCCGCTACCTCGTCGACCTTGGCGCTGACGACATCACGGCGATCACCCTGCTGTCGGCACCCGAGGGCATCGCCAGGCTTGAGGCGGACACGGCCGACCTCGATGTCCCGATCAGCATCGTCACCGGCGCGATCGATGAGAAGCTCAACGAGCACGGGTACATCGTGCCCGGTCTCGGTGATGCCGGAGACCGTCTGTACGGGATCGTGTGAGCACGCACCCCGGCGTGCCTTCCCCACGACGGCGCCCTGATTTGGCACTATTAGTACGAGTTGTGACCATCGCAGGACGCCGTACCAGGGAGACAACATGAAGCACGTCAAGAAGATCGTGCTTTGGACTGTGGTCGCCTTCTTCATCTATGCCGTCATCACGTCGCCGACCCAGGCTGCCAACATCGTCCAGGGCGCCTGGAACATCATCGTGCACGGTGTCTCGAGCATCGCCGCCTTCTTCAACAGCATTCTGAACCGCAACTAGACCATGATCCTGGCGAGGGGCCGGGCGCGGCCTGACCTCGACGAACGGTTCCGTCGCAGCAGGCTGCATCGGTACCTGCTGGCCGACGAGACGGTGATCGTCGCCCAGCGCCAGCATTGGGCCTCAGTTGCCGTGCCTGTCGGGGCCGCCGTTGCCGGGCTCTTGGTGGTCATAACACTCAACTTCCTCCTGGCGCCCAGCATCCTCACCGATCTGCTCTGGTGGGCCCTGCTCGCCTTGACCGTTTGGGCCGCCTCGAAGTGGTTCATGTGGCGACGGAACTGGCTCATTGCCACCAACAAGCGAGTGATGGTGAACTACGGGTTGTTCCACCAGGGGGTGGCCATGTTCTCGTTGATCCGGGTCCCCGACCTGACGTATATCCGTTCAACGCTTGGGCACCTGCTCGGCTATGGCACGCTGAAGAGGGAGAGCTCGGGCATCAACCAGACCCTGCACGAGGTCAGGTTCGTGGAACACCCCCACGCCACCTACACCACCATCTGTGCTGCGATCTTCGATCTCCAGGACCGCATGTTCGGGATGGATGAGGACGAGAACGACCACCGCCTGGAAGACGGACGCCCACCTCCACACGCCCCCGGCCTCGTGACGACGACCGCTGGAAGCGCAGGCCCCATCAAAGCGCGAGACGAGCCCGTGCAGGGCGACGACCCGCCAGGCATACAGATCCACTACGGCGTATCGCGGCATCACAACCGGGACCCTTGGCACCTCAGCGCGGACCTGAGCGAATCCTCTCCGCGCGACGACTCCCTGCGCGAGGCCGACACCGGGCCGATTCCCTACCGGCGCTCCAGCACCGACGAGGGGGGTGACTGGCGTACCACATCCAACGACCCCAACGAGGACCACCGCAAGGACCAGGACCAGGACCAGGACAAAGGCCAGGACAAGGACAAGGATCTGGACAGGGACCGCTGAGGTTCCCGCCCACAGGCGGCCGAACGCCAAACTCCGACTCCAGGGCGTCTGCCCCGGAGTCGGAGCTGGTTAGTCCTGCAAGCCTGCGACCTCCAGGACCGCGAGCGCGCTCCCCCCGCCAGGACACTAGAGAGCCTTGAGGATGTCCTCGACTCTCCTTGGAGGCTAGAGAGCCTTGAGGATGTCCTCGACTCGCTCCTTTGCGTCGCCGAAAAGCATTGCGCTGTTCTGCTTGAAGAACAGGGGGTTCTGCACACCGGCATACCCGGTGGCCATGGACCGCTTGAAGATGATGACCTCCTTGGCGTGCCACACCTGAATCACCGGCATCCCGGCAATCGGGCTGCTCGGATCATCTTCGGCGCTCGGGTTCACCGTGTCGTTGGCGCCGATGACGAGCACGACGTCGGTGTTGGCCAGGTCGTCGTTGATCTCGTCCATCTCCAGGACGATGTCGTAGGGCACCTTGGCCTCGGCGAGCAGGACGTTCATGTGGCCCGGCAGGCGGCCTGCGACGGGGTGGATCCCGAAGCGGACTGTGATCCCGCGCTTGCGCAGCCGTGCGGTCAGCTCGGCCACAGGGTACTGAGCCTGCGCAACGGCCATGCCGTAGCCAGGCGTGATCACGACCGACGAAGCGTCCTTGAGCAGCTCAGCGACCTCGGTGGCTTTGGTCTCGCGGAAGTCGCCGTAGTCCTTCTGCTCGGTACTCACGGGTGCCCCACCGAATCCACCGGCGATGACACTGATGAACGAACGGCCCATGGCCCGGCACATGATGTAGCTCAGGATCGCACCGGAAGAGCCGACGAGCGCGCCGACGACGATCAGCAAGTCGTTGTTGAGCATGAAGCCGGCTGCGGCCGCGGCCCACCCGGAGTACGAGTTGAGCATCGAGATGACGACAGGCATGTCGCCGCCGCCGATGGACGCCACAAGGTGCCAGCCCAGTGCGAGAGCGATCACCGTCATGATCAGCAGCGGCACGATGCTGCCCGAGATCACGAACCAGACCATCAGCCCGGCAGAGACCAGCAGGGCCGCGAGGTTCATCTTGTGCCGCTGCGGCAGGGTGAGCGGTTTGGACGAGATGCGGGTGCTCAGCTTGAGGAACGCGACGACCGAGCCGGTCAGGGTCACGGCGCCGATGAACACACCGAGGAACACCTCGACCGAGTGAATATTGGCGAGGGCGCCCTCAAGCCCTTTGTCGGTCAGGAACGAGTTGTAGCCGACGAGCACGGCTGCGGCGCCGACGAGGCTGTGCAGGATCGCGATCAGCTCGGGCATCTGGGTCATCTCGACGCTCATGGCCCGCCAGAGCCCGATGACCGCGCCGATCGCCATCGCGACCACGATCAGCCCGATGGTGGCAGGGACGCCCAGAGCGCCTTTGACAGAGGCTGCCTTGAGCGCCAGGCCGAAAGTCGCGACGATGGCGATGGCCATACCCGTGACACCGTAGGCGTTACCGGTCTTGGCGGTCTCGTGCTTGGAGAGGCCGGCCAGGGCCATGATGAACAGCAGGGCGGAGACGATGTATGCCGCCTGGACGATGGTGGTCATCTCGACTCAGCCCTTCCGGAACATCGTGAGCATGCGCTGGGTCACGGTGAAACCACCGAAGACGTTGATGCTGGCGATTGCCAGGGCAATGAAGGACACGACTGTGACAACGCCGCCGTGCCCGATCTGACTGAGGGCGCCGACCAGGATGATGCCGGAGATGGCGTTGGTCTCGGACATCAGCGGTGTGTGCAGGGCATGCGTGACGTTGAAGATGACGTAGTAGCCGACGACACAGGCGAGCGCGAAGACCGTGAAGTGGCCAAGGAACGCGGCGGGCGACACCTTCGCCAGTCCGAGGAACAGCACCGCGGCGAGCGCCATGTAGGCGTACCTCCGTCGCGGATCCTTCGGCTTGGGCTCGGGCTTCACCGCGACGGGCGCGGCCGCAGCGGCGGGCTGAGCCGAAACCTGCACCGGCGGCGGCGGCCACGTCTTCTCACCGTCGCGGACCACGGTCATCCCGCGCTGCACGACATCGTCGAAGTCGAGGACGATCTGTCCGTCCTTGCCCGGGGTGAGCAGCTTCAACAGGTTGACGATGTTCGTGCCGAAGAGCTGGGAGGACTGCGTGGGCAGCCGTCCCGGAAGGTCGGTGTAGCCGATGATCCGCACGCCGTTCTCGCTCACGACGAGCTCGTCGGGCCGGGACAGCTCGCAGTTGCCGCCGTTGGCCGCAGCCATGTCGACGATGACGCTGCCCGGCTTCATCGTCGCCACCATCGCAGCGCTGATCAGCTTCGGTGCCGGTCTCCCCGGAATCAGCGCGGTGGTGATGATGATGTCCACCTCGCTGGCCTGCGCCGCGTAGAGCTCCTCCGCCTTGCGGTTGAAGTCCTCCGAGGTCTCCTTGGCATAGCCGTCGGCGCTCGGCGCCTGCTGCTCCATGTCGATCTTCAGGAAGTCGGCGCCCATCGACTCAACCTGCTCCCCGACCTCTGGTCGGGCGTCGAAGGCGCGCACGATGGCGCCGAGGCTGTGGGCAGTACCGACGGCCGCCAGCCCGGCGACCCCGGCTCCGACGACGAGGACCTTGGCCGGCGGGACCTTGCCCGCAGCCGTGATCTGGCCGGTGAAGAGGCTGCCGAACTCGTAGGCGGCCTCGACGACTGCCCGGTAACCGGCGATATTGGCCATCGAGCTGAGAACATCGAGAGACTGTGCCCGCGAGATGCGCGGGACCGCGTCCATCGCGAGCGCCGTGACACCCTGCGCGCTGAGCTTGTCGAGCAGCTCAGGTGCCAGGGCCGGGGCGAGCAGGCTGGCAAGCATGGCGCCCGGTCTCAGCTGCTCGATCTCGGTGTCCGAAGGAGGGTTGATCTTCACGACGATGTCGCTGCCCCAGACCTCCTCGGTGGGGGCGATCGAGGCACCGGCCTCCTCATACGCCTGATCGGTAAAGCTGGCCAGCGCGCCTGCACCCGGCTCCAGGCGCACCTCGTGGCCGAGGGCAATCAGCTGCGCGACAGTCTTGGGCGTGGCGGCAACCCGGGTCTCACCTGGCCGCGACTCTTTAGGCACACCAATACGCACTGGAACTCCCTGTCGTGTGAGGTTCACCTGCATGTGAGAAGGGCTTGGGGTTCACATGCCTGTCAGGGGGGAATCTACACAGGCCTCTCGAACCACCATCAGGGGAGTCCACGGTCATGGTGCGTGAGGTGCTGAGGCACCCTACCCGCGGGCACACTCGGCGGAATCCTTATTGCGAATGACTTGCAGCAAGGGCGCTCGCTGCCTAACGTGGGGCTGTGACCATCCCGCCCCGAACCGCACTCTCCGGAGACGAGCGGCGCAGCCTGGTGGGCATGGGGGGCTTCATCCTGCTGCTGCACGTCGTCGGCTGGGGTGTCCTGATCGGCCTCGTGGCGCCACACGGCTACGCGGTCGGCGGACAGCTGATGGGGGTCGGACTGGGCGTCACGGCATACACGCTCGGGATGCGGCACGCCTTCGACGCCGACCACATCGCAGCCATCGACAACACGACCCGCAAGCTGTTGGGCGAGGACAAACGTCCGCTCAGCGTCGGCTTCTGGTTCAGCCTGGGCCACAGCTCGATCGTCTTCGTCATGGTGGCTCTTCTCGCGTTCGGCGTCCGTGCCCTGGCCGCTCAGCTCGGCGACAGTCAGTCCGGCCTCCAGCGGGCCACCGGACTGTGGGGAACCGCGGTCTCCGGCACCTTCCTGATCCTCATCGGCCTGATCAACCTTGCCGCATTGATCGGCATCCTCAAGGTATTCAAAGGGATGCGCAGCGGCGAGTTCGACGAGGCCGCGTTCGAGGACCAGCTGGACAAGCGCGGATTCCTCAACCGGATTCTGGGCAGGGTCACCAGGGCGGTCACCAAGCCGTGGCACATGTACCCCGTCGGTCTGCTCTTCGGCCTCGGCTTCGACACGGTCACCGAGGTGGGACTGCTGGTGGTCGCCGGCGGCGCGGCTGCCGCGGACCTCCCGTGGTGGGCGGTCCTGACACTGCCGGTCCTGTTCGCGGCTGGCATGTCTCTGCTGGACACCATCGACGGCTCGTTCATGAACTTCGCCTATGGGTGGGCGTTCTCCAAGCCGATCCGCAAGATCTACTACAACATCACCATCACGGCACTGTCCGTTGCCGTTGCCCTGCTGATCGGTGGCATCGAGCTCATCTCGATCCTCACCGAGAAGCTCGGCATCACCACCGGGATCCTGGCCACCATCGGCTCGGTCGACCTCAACGGCGTGGGCTACTGGATCGTCGGCCTGTTCGTGGCCACCTGGGCGCTGGCGTTGGCCGTCTGGCGTTTCGGCCGTATAGAACAGCGATGGGAGTCACACATGATCGACTGGCAGGCGGCACCCGAGCGGGTCGACGCGTAGCACCGATTCAGGGCGCGGGAACACGTGGACGCGTGAGAACACCTCGAGGCCTGAGAACACGTCGGGGCTGAGAACCGTCAGGCGGTTCCACCGACGTCGCCGTGGGGAACCGGGTGGCCAAGACGCCCCGCGTTGTAGTCCTCGAAGGCCACCATCAGCTCGGCACGGGTGTTCATCACGAACGGCCCTGCCCACGCCACGGGCTCACGGATCGGCGCTCCGCCAAGGACGAGCACCTCCGCCCCCGAGGCGTAACGCGCCTGCTGCGACGTGGCTGCCGACAGCGTCAGCGCATCGCCGGCACCCAGCACCGCCAGCTGACCGGTTCCGATCGGCGACTGGTTCGGGCCGACGAAACCGTCACCGCTCATGACGTAGACCAGCGCGTTGAAGTCGGGCCGCCACGGCAGGTCGAGCTGCCCGCCGGGCGCCACGGTCGCGTGGACCATGGCCATCGGGGTGTGCGTCGCGCCGGGGCCCGGGTGGCCGGCCACCTCACCGGCGATCACCCGAACCAGCGAGCCGCCATCACGAGAGCTGACCAGGGCTACCTCACCGGAGCGAAGGTCCTGGTAGCGCGGAGTGATCAGCTTGTCGCTCCTGGGCAGGTTGACCCAGAGCTGGAACCCATGGAACAGGCCACCCGAGACAACCAGGTGCTCCGGCGGCTCCTCGATGTGAAGCACGCCGCTACCTGCCGTCATCCATTGGGTATCGCCGTTGGTGATCGTGCCGCCACCGCCGAAGGAGTCCTGGTGGTCGAAGATGCCGTCAATGATGTAGGTGACCGTCTCGAAACCACGGTGCGGGTGCCAGGACGTCCCCTTGGGCTCACCCGGCGCGTACTCGACCTCGCCCATCTCGTCCAGGTGGATGAAGGGGTCGAGAAGCGCCAGGTCGACGCCGGCGAACGCTCGTTTAACCGGGAATCCCAGGCCCTCGTAGGCCGATGGCGCGCTGGTGATCGACACGACCGGACGTGCTGTGACGTTGGGCGCCAGCGCGGGCAGGCGCGGCAGAACGGTCAGGTCAGGAACGGTGATGGCAGGCACTGCATACTCCCTAGCTCGTTGCGCTTTCAACCATCCCTGCAACGTCCGAGTCGGTCAGCTGATTCCCGACGCCCGCCAAGCCTGTACTCCCGCCACCCGTACGACGGCAGGCGTGCGTTCTGGCTGTACATGGGTCTAGATGCCGAACTTCTCCCTCACCCCGTCGATGAGGGTGCGGGCCGCTGAGATCGGGGTGAAAGCTCTGGCCGCCTCGGTTAGCGCCGCCCGAGAAGGTGCGTCAAGCTCGAGGTCGGCGGCGGCGACGTTGAACTCGAGCTGCTCAACGCTGGAGGCACCGGGGATGACGACGACCTGCGGCTGGCTGAGCAGCCAGGCCAGCGCCACCTGCGCGGGCTTGACGTCGTGGGCGTCGGCGACCTGACGCAGCGTTTCCAGCAGCGGAGCGACCCGGCGCAGGTTCTCCGTACCGAACAGCGGGTTGGCCGACCGCACCCCGCCGGGCCGGTTGTCCACGTTGTACTTGCCGCCGAGCAGTCCCTGCGCCAGCGGGCTGTAGGCGATGACGATGCGGTTCTCTCGCTGCGCGAATGGCACGAGGTCTTCCAGCGGGTCGGCGTGCGCAAGTGAGAACTGGACCTGGTTGCTCACGACCGGCTGCCCCAGTGCGTCATCGGCCTGGCGCCATCGGCTCAACGAGTAGTTCGACACCCCCACCGCCCCGATCAGCTCGTCCTGAAGCAGGCTGCGCATCCCCGGCATGATCACCGAGTCGGGCACGACCGGATTGGGCTGGTGCACCTGGTAGAGCGGGATACGGCGAATCTGCAGCCGTCGGGCGCTGGCCCGCGCGCGGTTCCGGACCACCACAGGAAACGGGGCCACCGGAAACACCTTGCTGGCCACGACGACCCGATCGCGGTCGGCGCCCAGTGCCTGGGCCAGGATCCGCTCACTCTTGCCGAAGCCGTAGATCTCGGCCGTGTCGAAGAGCGTCACCCCCAGCTCACGGGCCCGCGCGACAATCTCGGCGGCGGTATCGGTGGCGTAGCCCTCCCCGTACCCCCACTCCCGCGACCCGAACTGCCACGTGCCCAGCCCGACGCGGCTGACCTGACCCAGACCCGGCACCTCAAGAAACTTCATGCCCGCAGTCTGCCCCAGATGCCTGCTCAATTCTGTAGGCGACGTGAGGACGTAACGGGTGGCCCACTTCGACTTTGGGGTGATCAAACGGCGCGTAACGCAACCTGCCGGGCCGCTGCAAAACCGTCTGGGAAGGCGTGTTGAGGGGCATACCGCATACGGCCGTCAGGATTCGTCGATCACCGCGATCGAGTCGCCCTCATTCACGACGTCCCCCTTGATGACCGTCATCTCCTTCACAACCCCCGCGACCTCGGCCAGCACGGGAATCTCCATCTTCATGGACTCCAGGATCACCAGCGTGTCGTTGGGTTCCACGATGTCGCCCGCACCGGCCACGACCTCAAAAACACTGGCGACCATCTCGGCCATGACCACGTGACTCATGCCTTCTCCTGGGTTCGGTTGATTCCCCTTATGCCAAGTATGGGTTGAACACAAGTTAAGGTTCGACGCGCGACAGTGCGTGACCTCGTCACCCACAGGACGCAATCCTTGGAGGAGAAGATGGCGATCGGCTGGAAGCTGCACGAGGGAACTCTTGGCCCGAACGACGTCGTCGCTCCGGACGAGCGGCTGTCGTGGGGCAAGACCGCGGGCCTGGGCGCCCAGCACGTGGTGGCGATGTTCGGTGCCACGTTCGTGTTCCCGCTGCTCATGGGGCTCAACGCCCAGCTCGCGATCATGATGAGCGGAATCGCGACAATCTGCTTCCTGCTCATCGTCAAGGGCAAGGTCCCGAGCTACCTCGGGAGCAGCGCGTCCTTCGTGGGCGCTGTCGCCGCGGTCCGTGCCCAGGGCGGCGACTCCTCGACCGTGACCGGCGCGATCCTGGTGTCCGGCGTGGTTCTGGCCCTGGTCGGCATCTCGATCCACTTCCTCGGTTCCGGGATCATCCACAAAGTGCTGCCGCCGGTCGTCACCGGCGCGGTGGTCATGCTGATCGGCTTCAACCTGGCCACCGTCGTGGCGAATGTCTACTGGCCCCAGGACCAGTGGGTCGCGCTGCTGGTCATGGTGTTCGCGATCGCCTGCGCCGTGGGGCTGCGGGGCTTCTTCGGCCGCATCTCGATCTTCCTCGCGCTCCTCTTCGGCACTGTTCTGTCATGGGTCTTCGACCGCGTCTTCGGCATGATCTCCTCCCTGGACCCGGGCACCGGCAAGATCACCGAGCACTTCCGGGTCAACTGGGAGGGCGTCAGCAGCGCACCGTGGATCGGTTTCCCGCCGCATACCTCCATGATCGCCGGCAAGGAGATCGTGGGCTGGCACACACCCACCCTGTCGATGGCGGCGATCCTGCTCGTTCTTCCCGCGGTCATCGCGCTGATCGCCGAGAACACCGGCCACGTCAAGGCGGTGGCTGAGATGACCGGGGCCGATCTCGACGGCGTAATGGGCAGGGCCATCGCCGCTGACGGTTTCGGCACCATTCTCGCCAGCGCGGTTGGTGGCTCGCCGACCACGACGTACGCCGAGAACATCGGCGTCATGGCGGCGACTCGCGTCTACTCCACGGCGGCGTACTACGTTGCCGCGCTGGTCGCCATCGTCGTCGGGCTCTCGCCCAAGTTCGGGGCGGTTGTCGCGGCGACCCCTGGCGGCGTCCTCGGCGGGATCACGGTGATCCTGTACGGCATGATCGGCCTGCTCGGCGCGAAGATCTGGAAAGAGAACGACGTTGACTTCGCCAACCCGATCAACCTGGTCCCGGTTGCTGCCGGCATCGTCATAGCCATCGGCAACACGAGCCTGGTGTTCAGCAAGACCTTCAGCCTCACGGGTATCGCGTTCGGCACCATCGTGGCCATCGCGGCGTACCACATGGCCCGGGCGCTGGCTCCCCAGCACATGAAGGACGGCGCCGACGGTGCGGTCCTGCTGGTGAGCGGCAAGGACAGCGAGAAGGAAGAGCTCAACGTCCACTAGTGCCTGAACCGAGCCGGCACTAGTACCTGAACCGACCCGTGAAGGTCCCCCCGCGCCTGCGCAACGCGGCGCCCGGGCACCAGCTGACTGTTCAGGATCGCCTCCAGATCGACTATTCAGGATTGCCTCCTGAACTGCAGGGCGGAAGTTAAAGTTGTCAGGTGAGCCTGATTCAGACTGTGCTGCTCGGCTTCATCGCAGGAGTGACCATCCTGCTGGGGTTGCCG
Organism: Dermatophilaceae bacterium; assembly: GCA_035655615.1. Classification (GTDB taxonomy): domain Bacteria; phylum Actinomycetota; class Actinomycetes; order Actinomycetales; family Dermatophilaceae; genus UBA4719. The sequence continues at coordinate 519 of DASRUA010000279.1, read as the reverse complement.
ATCGGCCGGTTGCGCACCGCCACGCCGACGCTGAGTGCGCTGCTTAACGCGACTGCCGTTGGCGTGCTGCTGTTTCTCTTCTGGGACGTGCTCTCCGCCGCCTGGGCTCCCATCGATACCGCCCTGTCCTCAGCCCACGAAGGCAAGGGCGGGCTTGGTGCTGCCGCGGGCTACGGCGTGCTCTTCACTGCAGGCCTGGCCACGGGCCTGTTGGCGCTCGTTTACTACGAAACCTGGATGGCGCATCAGATCATGCGGGTGAAGACGCCCTCGGCGCGTGAGGGTGGTCGCGGTCCGGGGGCAATGGACGTCGCCCAGGTCAATCGTCACCGCACAAGCAGGCTGGCCACCTGGTCTCCTGCCCGCCGCCTCTCGTTGCTGATAGCCATGGGTATCGGGCTGCACAACTTCGCCGAGGGCCTGGCCATCGGCCAGTCGTCAGCCAGCGGGGAGCTCGCCCTGGCCTTGCCGCTGGTCATTGGCTTCGCCCTGCACAACGGCACCGAGGGCTTCGGCATC
>DASRUA010000278.1:0-2892 GCA_035655615.1 Dermatophilaceae bacterium | reverse complement strand
CGTCCTCCTTGTGCCGGCGCACGACGGCCCGGCCCGGCGCGCCTGCGGGCAGCTCGGCTGCCGCATTGAGGAGTCCGCAGCCTCGGAAACCGTGCTGGTAGGCCATCTCGGCGTGGTCGATGTACGCGTCGAACACCGCCATGATGCCCGCGCGGGCGTCGGTCGCGGTGGCCAGCCTGCGGTGGTAGAGGTCCAGCCATTCCTGATGACGTGCCTGAAGGTAGGCCAGGACAAGGTCGTCCTTGGAGGCAAAGTTGTTGTACAGGCTCATCTTCGCTACTCCCGCCGCGACGGTGATGGTGTCAATCCCGGTCCCGTTCACGCCATAGTTGTAGAAGCACTCCGCTGCCGCCGCGAGGAGGCGGTCCCTCGCCGAACCGCGTGTGGTCCTGCCGGCCGTGCTTGCCTGCCGGCGACGTTGCGCCCGTTGCTCCGCCATGCCAGCACTCCCCGTTCGTCCGCTAATAGGTAGACCAGTCTACCTATTGCAGCCGTCGCGTCAAGCTCGTCCTGCAGGTGAACAAAGCACGCACTCTCGCGCTCGGCGTCCGCACACCGGCCGATCCGGTAATTTCTTGGACCGTCCACCGTTCCGATACCGGAACCACGAGCGGTTCCAAAGGGGACTCCGACACGAAGAGGGTGTTGCTGTCCCGCAGGGTGTGCCATGCGGGACAGCAAACATTGTCAACCAACTGTGCTGCCGACACCCACGATCGCCCGCACCCGCTCCCGTTCCACCGCCCGGTAGACGGTAGAGCGAGCAACCCCGAACAGGTCGGCAAGCTCAGCGGTGCTGTACTCCCCGCCCTTGAGCAGGGCCACCAGATGTGCTTCCTGCCGGCGATTGAGCTTGGGCTGCTTGCCACGCAAATGCCCTTTGGCCTTCGCGACCTTCATGCCCTCCTTGGTGCGGAGCCGAATCAGGTCCGACTCGAACTCAGCAACCATTGCGAGCACGTTGAAGAGCAGCCGGCCGACTGGATCGGTGGGGTCGTACACCGACCTGCCCAGATTGAGACGAACCTGCCCCGCGGTGAGCTCGTCGGCGATTGCCCTGGCGTCAGGCAGCGACCGGGCGAGCCGGTCGAGCTTGGTCACGACCAACGTGTCGCCTTCTCGGCAAGCGGCCAGGGCTTCACGCAGACCAGGCCGTTCCCTGTTGGTGCCAGTCAACCCGTGGTCGACGTAGATCCGGTTGTCCGCCACCCCGAGTGCGACAAGGCCATCGCGTTGCGCAGTCAGGTCCTGCTGATCAGTGGAGCATCGGGCATACCCGATGAGTAGCGCCGTCATGGCGTACCTCCTACAACTTGGCCGGCCCGACGCAAACGCCCCGGCCACCGGCGACGGCCCAGGCCGTTCCTCTCACAACACGCCTCTCTCAGGGTTCGCAACAGGATCCCTGTGGGAGGCGACGCGGCCGGTAGCGCGGAGCCAGCGCCCGTTGGAGGTGGCTGGCATAGTTGACAGGGTTGGTGCAGCCTGAACCCGTGTATCCCGATCTGATGTCTAATCCGTCCCGCGACTTCCACCATCTCCCGCGCTTGCCGGCGGGTCGGCAGTGAGCGCAGGGCTAGAACCGCCGGACCAAGTCGCCGTCGAAGTCATACGGCAGGCGGCGATGCGCATCGCCGCGCTGGCCGAGAACGGCCTGACCTTCTCCAAGAACCCGTTCGAGCTGGACCGGTACAAGAAGCTACGCGACGTCGCCGCCGAACTGTTCGCGCTGCTGACCGACCGACCGCTGCATGAGCTGAAGATGGAGCTGGGCCGAGAGGTCGGGTACGTGACACCCAAGGTCGAAGTTCGCGGTGCCCTGATCGACGAGGGTGACCGGCTGCTGATGATGCGCGAAGTCGCCGATGGGCGGTGGTCGCTTCCCGGCGGGTTCGCCGATCCGCTGGACACCCCAAGCGAGGCCGTGGTCCGCGAGGTCCGCGAGGAGACCGGTTACGGCGCCGAGGTGATGAAGCTGGTCGGGTGCTGGGACCGTGACCGGCGCGGACACACACCCAAGCTGCCGAACAGCATCTACAAGCTGTTCTTCCTCTGTCAGGCCACCGGCGCACAGCAGCCACCGGACAAGCTGGAGACCCTTGAGATCGGGTGGTTCGGCATCGACGACCTGCCAGAACTCTCCGCCGGACGAGTGAACCGCTGGGAGCTCGAGCGGGTACTGGCCCACCATCGCGACCCGTCGCTACCCACCGAATTCGACTGAGAAAACCCCAGCCCTCCAGCAAAGCAACTCACCCGCAAACGCACCGCGACAAACCCCGAATCCCGATAAGGATCCGCCTACGGCCAGCCCTGGGGATCCCCGTGGAAGCACCATCCGCAGACCGAGAGGACGCGCCGGAGGGCCTCTGACAGGGCCCGGCCGAAAGCAACCATGTCACCAAGCGCCACGCCGCCCTGACCTACCCATGGTGTTTTGCCGGGAATGGGTCTTGACAAGACAGACGGCCCCGGTCGGCGGGGGGGACCACCGGCCGGGACCTAGACCGATTCGCCACATCGGTTCAGAGGGCGCCGTCGATCTGCATCCATCATGCCCACCAAGGTATGCACCTGGTCAAGGCATGCACCTGGTCAAAGTTGCAATCAGTCAAGAAATCCCATCGACTTTGCCGCTCGTTCAAGGACGGGCCAAGCATGTCCGCAGGACGATCGGCCTATGGGACGGCTGTCAGGCGGGATAGACCACCTAGCCGGATATGGCTAACCGGCGCCGCTGACGTCCTTGCGTTTTCGTCGCATGGGCCGCGAGGTCGGGTCGTTGAAGCCCAGCGAAGAGTAGATGGGTTGGGCGCTGGGACTCGAGTGCACGTCGACGACGTCTATCTCGTGCTCATCGAACCATTGGAGTAAGGCTGTGGTGGCGGCTCG
>DASRUA010000277.1:0-2578 GCA_035655615.1 Dermatophilaceae bacterium | reverse complement strand
GACAACGCCGACTACCAGGACCTCGGCGGGGACTACTTCACCAAACAAGACCCCGAACGTGCGATGCGACGCATCATCCGCCAAGCCAACGCCCTGGGCCTGACCGTCCGCTTCGACCCCATCCCCGACGTCGCGTAGGAGAGCGGGGTTTATTTTCGGGTCAGTTGCCCAGCTCGATGTCGCCAAGGACCTCTTGAATCGCCCCGGCTGTGACGGCGCCGGCCCGCAGGATGACCGGAGTCTCATGGGTGCAGTCCATGATCGTGGAGGCAAGCGAGCCATGACTGCCAGCCGAGGGCCCCGCATCCAGATAGACACTGACTGCCGAGCCGAGCTGGGTGGCGGCATCAAGGATGGTCGTGGCGGGCGGCCGGCCGGAGATGTTGGCACTGGTGACGGCCATCGGACCGACCTCGGTCAACAGCCTGAGCGCGGTGTCGTTCTGGGGCATCCGCAGGGCGACGGTTCCGTTGGTATCGCCCAGGTCCCACATCAGGGAAGACTGCGCGTGCAGCACCAGCGTCAACGGGCCGGGCCAGAAAGCCTTGATCAGGTCCCGGGCGTAGGCGGGGACGTCGGCAGCCAGGCCGTCAACGGTTTGCGGGTTCGGGACGAGGACCGGCAGAGGCATCTCACGGCCCCGGCCCTTGGCCATCAGCACCGCCGCCACGGCATCTGAAGAGAACGCGTCGACACCCACGCCGTACACGGTGTCGGTGGGCAGGACCACCACCTCGCCACCACGAACGGCCTCAGCCGCGGCGGCGATACCCTCGGTCAGGCCCTCCTCGCTCGTGCAATCGATCACCGGGCTCATCTGGTGCTTTCCGTCATCTCGGCCACGGCTGAAGTTTCTCATGCCCGGGGCGTATTGGCGTTGACCAGGAACGGGTCTTCAGATCGTCCACAACGAGACGACGAGCGGGTGTCCACGCCAAGCCAGCCGCACCTCGTTAAGCCGCGCCGCGCCGGCACCGGACGGCGACAGCCGGCTCGCCTCGGGCAGTGTGAGCCCCACATGCTCCGGCAGCAGTGCCTTGATGTTGCCACCGAAGACGTTCACGATCTCACCGAACACATCCACCACGTCGGCCTCCGTGACCGGCTCAGCTGCATCCATCCGGAGAAATGCGCGCGTCAGGTCGTCTGCGGTACTGATATCAGCAGTCAGCTGCACCCGGCTCGCAGGCTCGGTACTCAGGTCCACCCACGCGTGCAACGGGTCGGACACCGTCACTGGGCCGCCAGGCCAGGACGTCAGGAGCCCGCTGCGGCCGTCGACCATGGCGGCGAAGACCTCTGAGGCGATCGCGGTGACCTGGTCGGCTTCGACGTCAGCGAGCTGGCTCATGTCGTCTGCACTGAAGTCGTCTGCACTGAAGTCGTCTGCACTGAAGCCGTCTCCCGTCATGTCAGGTCGACTCGTCTCCTGGAGCGGAAGCAGCCCGAGCAGCTCGAGCTTGGACGAGATCGAGTCCGCCGTGAACGGCTTGATCACATACTCGTGCGCCCCTGCCGCCAGTGCCCGCACGATCTGGCCGACCTCGGCCTCGGTGGTCACCATGATCAGCGTCAGGTCACGCCATTCGTGCCGGGCGCGGACTGCGACGACGAACTCGAGCCCGTCCATGACCGGCATGTTCCAGTCGATGCAGGCCACATCGAAGTTCTCGCCCGCCTCGAGCAGGGCGAGTGCCTCGCGGCCGTTGCCGGCCTGTGAAGTGGCGAACCCCAGCCCGCCGAGGGTGTCGGCAACGATGTGTCGCATCGTCGCTGAGTCATCGATCACCAGCGCTCTCATGCTGCCTCCGTCCGATTGATACGGTAGACGCAGCCGCGCCCGACCGGCACCCGTTCCCACGCGTCGGCGACACCCACCATCGACTCCACCCCACCCATCATCAGGAAGCCATCGGGAGCCAGGACCCCGCGCACCGATCGAAGCACCTTCACTCTGGTCTCCAGGTCGAAGTAGATGAGAACGTTGCGCAGAAAGATGACGTCGAACGGCCCCCCCGGAGGCGGAACGTTGAGCAGGTTGTGCTGGGAGAACGTGACCATGGAGCGCACCTGTTCGCTCAGGTCCCATCTTGTCCCGGCCCGGGTGAAGTACCGCGCCATATCCAACGCCGGCAGGCCGCGGTTCATCTCGAGCTGGCTGTATCGCCCGGCACGGGCACGGGTCAGCACCTCCTGCGAGATGTCCGTCGCGGTGATCGTGACGTCGAGGTCCGGGACGGCGTCGAGCAGCGCCATCGCGATGCTGTACGGCTCCTGGCCGGTGGAGCAGGCCGCCGACCAGACGCGTACCGACGCCAGGGCCGGCCGGTTCGCGACCAGCGCGGGAATGACGTGCCCGGTCAGGGCCCGGAATGGAGCGACATCACGGAACCATGAGGTCTCATTCGTGGTCAGCGCCTCCACGACGCGGTCGCATTCGGCGCTGTGCCCCACCTTGCGCAAGGTGTCCACGTACTCGTCGACCCCGTCGAGACCGGCCAGGCGGACGAGCGGCAGCAGCCGGCACTCCACCAGGTACTCCTTGCCGACGATCAGCTCAATGGCAGAGCGCCGACGC
>DASRUA010000276.1:0-6873 GCA_035655615.1 Dermatophilaceae bacterium | reverse complement strand
CGAACGGGATCGACGCCTGGTGCTGCGAGTGCTACCGCTCGTACCCGCAGCCCTTCCAGCCGTCCAGCTGCCTGGAGGCAGCAGCCATGGACATTCGGGGCTTCCAGGAGCGGTTTGGGCTGGACGATGGTCGCCCAATTCACGAAGGGATCGATGACGACTGCTCCCTGAACGCCTACGCGGACGTTTGTCACCTGGCTCAAGTCCATGAGCGTCCCAGCGAGTCGGTTCAACTCGGTCGTGATAGCCGCGATCTCTTCCGGGTCTGCGCCCTCCCTTGGGAGGACCGCGGGGGCTATCCCGCGCGCTATCGCCAATGGCCCCGTGTTCTCGACATGCATCGTCATGAATTTGTCGAAGTAGGCAATGAACTCGTTCAGGCGTTGTGTCAGGTAGTCGAGGTACTCGACGTTAGTTTGCGGATCCACGGGCTGAATCGTGCCATCTTGTGACGACACATGAGCCGATTTCGGCACATAAGTCCGTCCCGCACTCATGCTCGCCTCCACCAGAGAGCCCGAACATGGCCGCATTTCGCGCGGTGTCACGCAGTGCCCTCACCAGTGTCCCGTTTGGCAGAGCGCCTGCGGCCAGGTGTTCCGCAACGGGATCCGCCTGCGGACACCGAGACTGGGCTCCGATGCGTCCGGTCATCGTTTCTTCACCGAACAACGACGCGCGCCCGTCGCGGCTATGAGCGGGCACAGACTGTGTTGATGCCCTCAGTACCCGATTGCCAACCCACCAGCGGTACGGGCGATATCCGATGCTGTGGCGGAAATGTGATGCCCATACGAACAGGACCTCCAACGTATTGAGCAGTGGCGGCTCGGGCACCCTGTCAACATTGAGGCACCCCGGCCTCCGATTCAGGGGCCAGACACGACGGGCAGCATGGGCGATCAGACCGCTGTCAAGGGTGGCTCTTTGATACAGCATTGGTCCAGGGAGGCCGCGACGTACATCAGATGCGTCTCGAACTCTCGGAACACCCCGGAACGACGTCTTGAAGTGCCCCCCAGCCGGAAGCTGTCGATGGCTGGCTGGGGATGCGCGGACCGAGGGCGGAGGCGATGACGCTGAGGCAGGTGCACGTCTCTGACCACCTAGGACTTCAAGCCGTGAGGAATCCCAAATGAGTCCGGGACTGCTGGGTCGAGCGAGCGCCATATTCGCTGTGACGAACGTCGACGACCTCCTGATCGTCGCCCTGTTCTTCAGCCGCACCACCAACCGCCCCGGGGTCACAAGCGTAGTCATCGGGCAGTACGTCGGATTCACAGCGATCTTGGTCTTCTCGATCATCGGCGCCCTAGGCGCAGGCAACTTAGCTGACTCGGTGATTCTCTATCTCGGGTTGCTGCCACTGCTGATCGGAATCGGAGCTGTCTGGAACGCTTGGCGACAACAGCGCTTCGGCGATCACGGCGATCACGGCGAAGAACTCGAACACGAAACCTCGACGGGCGCCCGCATCTCGCGCGTGGCCGGCTGTGACGTTCGCGAACGAACCCTGGAGACCATCGGCGTCTAGGTGCCGGTGTTTGCCACAGCCGGCGCCGCCGGCATGGCGCGCTACGCGAGGGTGTTCCTGGTCGGCGTCGCGGTGTGGTGCGCGGCCGGACGGTTCTTCGCCACCCGACCCATGATCGCCAAAGCCCTTGCACGATGGGGCCACATGGTGATGCCTCTCGCGCTGATCGGAACCGGGGCATTCATCCTTATCGAGGGCGGCGCCTTCGGCCTATAGCGGTGGCCGCCCTCCACCATGGCGGATCCGTGTCAAGTGAGCAGGCGCCGCCGAGGTCCTAGCTCGACGAGAGCCAACCGACGCCCTTCGCGCTCAGGTGCGGGCTGCCTCGGCATGGCGCAGGGTGTGAAGGCTTGAGACGAGTCGATCGAGCGTCTGCTCACCTATGTCGGCGGTGAGCGACTGCTCGTGGGCATCGGCGAGGGCGTTCAGCCGAGTCAGCTTCCGTCGTCCCAGCGTTGACAGGTGCACTGAGACCTTGCGCCGGTCTTCGGCGGACTGGGTGCGGTAGAGGAGTGCGGAGTCGACGAGCGAGTCGACGACCCTGGTCAGCGTGGGCTGCGGAATCTCCAGCTCGGTCGCAATCTCGCCCATGGACAAACCGGGCGCGTTCGCCAGAGCCCGCATGACTCGCCACTGCTCGAGGGTCGCGTTCTCATCTTCGAAGCGGGCAGCGAGGTCGCGGGCCAGCATCCTCTGGACGGAGGTCAGTGCGTCCACAAGGTGCGTCATGTCGGCCCCTCGAGAGGTCGTTCCTGGCCCATCCATGTCGTCCCTTCCCGCAGCCTTGGTGACGTGAGCATAGTGTGTTGCGATGAGCATGGAGGTTGTAACGCTCGACTGCACCCGGGTAGCGGTCGAGGGACCCGATCCGTGGGTGCTACGCCTTGGCTTGTTGGTGCCCCTTTCCGGATCGATGGGCCTGACGGGGCCTTCAGCCTTGAACGCCGCCTACCTCGCTGTGGCAGAGGTGAACGCCGCCGGAGGGGTGATGGGCAAGCCCCTCGAGCTCGCCTTGTTGGACGCAGGCGCCAGGCCCGTTGAGGTTGCTGGACTGGCAGGGTCGCTGGCGGATGCGGGCCTTGTGGATGTGTTCGTCGGCTTCCACACCAGCGACGTTCACCGGGCGGTGGAGGAGTCGCTCGGGGGACGGACGCCATACATCTTCACCCCACCGCACGAAGGAGGGTCCCGGGCTCCGGGCGTCGTGCTCATGGGCGACGGCCCGGCGAGGCAGCTGGCCAGGTCGATCGACTGGCTGGTGCAAAGACGTCACGTCCGGCGCTGGGCGCTGATCGGCAACGACTACATCTGGCCGCACGCAGTTCACCAGGCGGCAGGCCAGCTGATCCGGTCCGCTGGAGGCACGGTCCTCGTTGAGCGCCTGGTGCCGCTGGGGATGGCGGCAGGAGGGCTCGATCCCGAGGCGACGACGGATCGGCTCCTGGAGGACCTCGTGCGCTCCGGTGTCGACGGAGTCCTGCTCAGTCTTGTCGGTCGTGATCTCGCGAGGTTCAACCGTGCCTTCCAGGAGTCGGGTCTGCGGTCCCGGGTAGTCCGGCTCTCGGGTGCCTTGGAGGAGAACGGGCTGCTCGCCGCCGGCGGTGACCAGACGGGCGAACTGTATGCCGCCATGCGGTCCTTCGTGGGGCAACGCGACGCCAGGCGGGAGGCACTGGCCGACCGGTACAGCGAGGCTTTCGGCCATGACGCGCCGGTCCTGGACGCTTACGCGGAGGGGTGTTACGACGGCGTCCACCTCGTTGCTGCCCTCAGCGCGATCGGCAGTCTGGAAGCGGCGAACGCCACGGCGGCTGCCATCCACCTTCTGAGCGAGCCCGACGCGGTGGACTCGCGCCGTGCCTGGTCCACGGCGCCGCTAGGCCCGCCACCCGGCGAGGTGCATCTGGCACGGGCGGACGGCTTCAACCTCGCGGTCGTCCAGGCCTGCTGAGCGTCTCCCCAGATCCTTTTGCAAGGAACCTTTTCAAATGGAAGTAAATCCTCTATGCTCCGGGGAATCGCCCGCCCCAGGAGGACCGCCCCATGAGCAGCAACGAACCCCAACGCCCCGGGGACGGAATCGAACGCTACGGCTATACCCAGGAGCTGCGCCGGACCCTGAGCTTCACGGACCTTCTCGTCTACGGGCTGATCTTCATGGTCCCGATCGCGCCATTCGGCATCTTCGGCAGCGTCTTCCAGGTTTCGGGGGGCATGGTCGCCCTGGCGTATGCGATCGGGATGCTCGCGATGGCGTTCACGGCCGCGTCGTACTCCCAGATGTCCCTCGCATTCCCCATGGCCGGATCCGTCTATACGTATGCGGGGCGGGGCATTCATCAGAGCGTCGGTTTCCTCGCCGGATGGCTGATCCTGCTGGACTACATCCTGGTCCCCGGACTTCTCTACCTCATCGCGAGCATCGCCATGAACTCGCTCGTTCCCGGCATTCCGGTATGGATCTGGCTTTTCGGCTTCGTGGTTCTCAATACCCTGGTCAACTACCTGGGAATCGAGATGACCGCCAAGGTCAACCGTTACATGCTCGTCGCCGAGCTCATCGTCCTGGCAATCTTCATCGTCATCGGCATCGTGGCCCTCATCCAGGGCAAGGGCCGCGGCTTCGACTTCACCCCGTTGTTCAACAAGGCAACCTTCTCCTGGGGCCTGGTCTTCGGCTCCGTCTCGATCGCCGTCCTGAGCTTCCTCGGCTTCGACGGCATCTCCACGCTCGCCGAGGAGAACCGCGACGCAGCCAAGGCGATCGGCCGGTCGATGGTCGCCGCCCTCGTCCTGGCCGGAACGCTGTTCATCGTGCAGACCTGGGTCGCGTCCCTGCTCGTCACCAACCCCGCCCAGCTGATCTCTCAGGGCGACGCCAACGGCACCGCCTTCTATGACGCCGCGCGCGTCGCCGGTGGACCATGGCTCGCCAGCCTCACCGCCCTGGCGACTGCCATCGCCTGGGGCTTTGCCAACTCGCTCGTCGCCCAGGCAGCGACCTCGCGGCTGCTGTTCGCGATGGCCCGCGACCGGCAGCTCCCGTCGTTCCTTGCCAAGGTGAGTGCCAAGCACGGTGTGCCGGTCAACGCGACCCTCCTGGTCGCCGGAATCTCCCTCGTCCTGGGGCTCTACATGGCCTCACGCAGCGACGGGATCACCTTGCTCAGCTCCCTTGTGAACTTTGGCGCCCTGACGGCCTTCCTGGTTCTTCACGTGTCGGTGATCGTCCACTACCGGGTGCGCGGCGGCAGCAAGGACTGGTGGCGCCACCTGGTGTCACCGTCCCTGGGCTTTGTCATCCTCGCGTTCGTCGTGGTCAACGCGAAGGTCGCGGCACAGACCCTTGGCTTCGTCTGGCTCGCCATAGGCGTCGTCATCCTCCTCGGACTCATGCTCACCGGCCGTAGACCGGTACTCGCGGGGGTCGGGCCAGACGACACCAAACCTGTGCAGGCCGGAAAGAACGAGAGGATCTCATGAATCTCGACGTCGTTCGCCTCGTCCCTGAGCCGGATCAGCTCGTCTACTCCTTCGGTGGGGCGGCGCCCCTTCTGACGGTCGACCCGGGCACGGTCATCGAGCTCTCGACCGAAGACTGCTACGGAGGGCTGGTCAGGGGGGTCGAGGACCTGCCAAGCAGGGTCTGCACGTTCCCCTACCTCAACCCCGTCACAGGGCCGATCGCCGTCCGTGGGGCGGAGCCGGGCGATACGATCGCCGTTCACTTCGTCGACATCCGACCTGCGCGGGACTGGGCTGTGTCTTCGACGTTCCCGCACTTCGGGGCACTGACGGGGACCCATACCACCGCGATGCTTCATGCCGCCCTGGAGGAGCGGGTGTGGATGTATGACGTGGATGTCAAGGGTGGGACCTGCCGGTACAAGGCCCGCAACAGCGACCTGGAGGTGGTGTTGCCGCTTGACCCGATGCACGGCACGGTCGGACTCGCCCCCGCTGGGAACGAGGTGGTCATGAGTCTCACGCCCGGCGCCCACGGCGGGAACATGGACACGCCTGAGATCCGTTCCGGCAGCACTGTCTACTTCGGCGTCAACGTCACCGGCGGCCTCCTGGCGATGGGCGACGGTCATTGCCGGCAGGGCGAGGGAGAGGTCTGCGGGGCTGGCATCGAGTCGGCCATGGAGACCGTCGTCGTGGTCGACCTCATCAAGGGCGGTGGTCCTGCCTGGCCGCGGATCGAGAGCGACGACTTCCTCATGAGCACAGGCTCCACCAAACCGCTGGAGGACGCCTTTCGGGTGAGCCAGCACGACCTGGTCACCTGGACGGGCTCACTTCTCGGGCTGGACGACCTTGACGCCTTGCAGCTCGTCAGCCAGACGGGGCTCGCCCCGGTCGCCAACGTCGTGGACACCAATTACACGATGGTCGCTAAGCTGCCCAAGACGGTGCTCTCCGGGGTGGAGGCCTTCGACGGCATCCATGGACGTCTACGCGATATCGGCCGGTTGTACCTGCATCAGTCGCAGTAACCACCTGACCAGACGCCCGCAGGACCCCGAGTCCGAAACGATTGCCGGGGTTGCAACTGGCCACGACGGAGCCAATGGCCATTCCAGGGTGTGCGAGATGCCTGGCGGAATAGTGCTGAGTGGCCATCGAGTTCACCGCAGGTGGCCGACGATGCGGGCTGTTGTCGGACCGCAGGGGTATCCCCTCGCCTTCAGCTGGCGGCCAGCCAGGTGGTTGTCCATCCGGACCCCGCGAGTTTGCGGAAGTTGTGGCGGGCCAGGTGGAATGTCCACTCGAAGTCGGCTTTGACCTGGCCGCGGACTCGGAGCTGATGGCCGCCCTGCGCGACGTTGATCTGGCCGAAGTCCGGCTCCACGATTGCCGGGCGCCGGGACGTCGCTACACGACCGATTCGGTCGAATGTTCTGTCGAGAGCGATGGACCCAAGAGCACTGACTGTGGACGGTCGATGAAATGGTCGGCGTTCCACAAGCTGACCGCGGGTGACCACCTGCGTCAGTAGAGGCTTACGAGGATCCGGCCGACCTGCAACAGCTGCCTCCGGCTGGCTAGTTCATACCCGTGGACCGTTCCTGTTGCGGAACACCTGCTCGCGCCGTTTCATGCCGGTGACGTGCCCGGTCAGGATCTGGAACGGAGTGACATCACGGAACCAGTAGGTCTCGTTCGTGGTCAACGCCTCTACAACTCGATCGAGCTCGGCGCTGTGCCCCACCTTGCGCAAGGTGTCCACGTACTCGTCGACCCCGTCGAGACCGGCCAGGCGGACGAGCGGCAGCAGCCGGCACTCCACCAGGTACTCCTTGCCGACGATCAGCTCAATGGCAGAGCGCCGACGC
>DASRUA010000275.1:0-19852 GCA_035655615.1 Dermatophilaceae bacterium | reverse complement strand
GAAGTCGCCACCGAATACCACAAGAAACAACTAATTGCAGCGTGAATCACGCAAAAGTCACTGTCCGCTGAGAGCCGACCAGATCAAAGCGCAGCGCAGCTCTTGCAGCCTGACGAAGAGAGAGCCGTGATGAGACCCGCGCTCGGCTTCGTCCATGCCGTGTTGACTTGTTCGTAGAAGTAGCGGACGAAGGCCTCTGCACCGGCGGGGGTGTGGGCGCGGGCTGCGGCAGGGATGTTGGGGTCAGTCGTCGGACTCGCCGTGGATGTGGTGGGTGCCGAGGTGGTCGGTGGCGCGGTTGAGGTGGGGGAGGAGGTCGCTGTGCTTGAGCGCGACGCGCTTGCCTTGTCACTCCCGCCGCATCCGGACAGCAACATCGATGCCACCAGGGGAACGGCCAGCAGGGCGGCCGAGGTCTTCTTCACTACGTTGCCAACTTCGTCGTGTCCAGCTTCATCGTTTCCAGCTTCACGGCTTCTCCAACGGTGATGCGAGCCGAGCGTAGGCATGACCAGGCTCGGACGTCCTTCGGATAGCCGCTGAGAGAGGGATCCCCCTCAACACGATCCCTACGGGCAGTATGTCGCACCCTGGGGCCGCCGATCACACCGTCCACAGCCTGGGGTGATTTCGGGTGGCCAGACTGCCAGCCGGGCGGCCAGTCTGGGGCGACCATAGTGCCATCCGATGGGCCAACCGGACGCGACGACAGGCCGCCGTAAGGCCACCAGAACTGCCGACACGCCGACCTCATGCAGGACACGCTGACGATGTTGTGTCCGGATCCAGATCGGCGTAGGATCCCTACATATAGTAGTTACACGGACGTAACTCATCCACATGTAGTCCCCAGCACGCTAGACTTATCCCCAGGTCATCCACACGTTGACCACAGGTTTGTCCCCAAGGCGGCTCCCACAGGGGCCCACGGACGGCCGCACGAATCAAGCACACGGCATACCACGTAGGAAGGCAGGTTCACCACGATGCATTGCCCCTTCTGCCACTACACGGACAGTCGAGTCATGGACAGTCGCACGGCTGACGACGGCACCGCGATCCGCCGCCGCCGGCAGTGCCCCGAGTGCAACCGACGGTTCACCACGGTCGAGACCACGAGTTTGTCGGTGGTCAAGCGCAGCGGTGTTACCGAGCCGTTCAGCCGGAGCAAGGTCCTGGTCGGGGTGCGCAAGGCCTGCCAGGGACGTCCGGTCACCGACGATGACCTGGCCAGGCTGGCTCATCAGGTTGAAGAGGTGATCCGGGCACAGGGGAGCGCGGAGGTCGACGCCCACGAGGTGGGGTTGGCCGTCCTCGGACCGCTGCGCGAGCTCGACGAGATCGCCTACCTGCGATTTGCCAGCGTCTACCAGGCGTTCGACACCCTTGAGGACTTCGAGTCCGCCATCACTCTGCTTCGTGCCGAGCGAGAACCCACGGGCAGAGAACCCGAGCCCGCCAACCGTGCGGCACCCCCCGTCAGCGAGGGACCAGCGGGCGGCTAGCCCCCAGCACGACCCGACCACCAGTGGTTGTCAGTGGCGGAAGCAAGACTTAAATCACCCGGAAACCAGGGCCAAGGAGGCCATCAATGACAGAGACGACCGGCGCGAGTGCAGGTGCACGACGCAGCAGCGGCAAGAAGGGCGTGAAGGTCGAACGCATCTTCACCACCCCAGGTGTGCACCCCTATGACGAGGTCACCTGGGAACATCGCGACGTCGTCCAGCAGAACTGGAAGACCGGCGCCACGATCTTCGAACAGCGCGACGTGGAGTTCCCGGACTTCTGGTCGGTGAACGCCTCGACGATCGTCACCACGAAGTACTTCCGCGGCGCCGTCGGCACTCCCGAGCGTGAGAAGGGGCTCAAGCAGCTCATCGACCGTGTCGTGCTGACCTATGTGAAGGCCGGCATCGACAACGGCTACTTCGCGACGGCCGACGACGCGGCTCTGTTCGAGCACGAGCTGACCTGGGCGCTGTTGCACCAGGTGTTCGCCTTCAACTCGCCGGTCTGGTTCAACGTCGGGACCACCTCGCCGCAGCAGGTCTCAGCCTGTTTCATCCTGGCCGTTGACGACTCGATCGACTCGATCCTCAACTGGTACCGGGAAGAGGGCTTCATCTTCAAGGGCGGTTCCGGCGCAGGTGTGAACCTCTCCCGGATCCGCAGCTCCAAGGAGCTGTTGTCATCGGGCGGCACGGCGAGTGGCCCGGTCAGCTTCATGCGCGGCGCGGACGCCTCGGCGGGCACCATCAAGAGCGGCGGCGCCACCCGTCGCGCGGCCAAGATGGTCGTCCTGGACGTCGATCACCCCAACATCGCGGAGTTCGTCGAGACCAAGGCCCACGAGGAGCGCAAGATCCGGGCGCTGCGGGACGCCGGCTTCGACATGGACCTGGACGGCAAGGACATCATCTCCGTGCAGTACCAGAACGCGAACAACTCGGTGCGGGTCACCGACGAGTTCATGCGCGCGGTCGAGGATGGCACCGAGTTCGGCCTGACGGCTCGCAACACGGGTGAGGTCATCGAGACCATCGACGCCAAGGACCTCTTCGGGAAGATGGCCCAGGCCGCGTGGGAGTGCGCCGACCCGGGCATCCAGTACGACGACACGATCAACGACTGGCACACCAACCCCGAGACCGGCCGGATCACTGCGTCTAATCCTTGTTCCGAGTACATGTCGCTGGACAACTCGTCCTGCAACCTGGCCTCGCTGAACCTGATGAAGTTCCTGCGCGACGACGACACCTTCGACGGTGAGACCTACCAGAAGGTCGTCGAGCTCGTCATCACCGCGATGGACATCTCGATCTGCTTTGCGGACTTCCCGACCGAGCCGATCGCGCAGGTCACCCGTGACTACCGTCAGCTGGGTGTCGGCTATGCCAACCTCGGTGCGCTGCTGATGGCGACCGGCCACGGCTACGACTCCGAGGGTGGCCGTGCGCTGGCTGCCTCCCTGACCTCGCTGATGACCGGTGCGGCCTACAAGCGTTCCGCCGAGCTGGCCGCCGTGGTTGGTCCGTATGCCGGTTACGCCCGCAACGCGGACGCCCATAAGCGGGTGATGCGCAAGCACCAGGCGGCCAACGACTCTCTGCGGACTCTTGACGTCATGGATGGCGACGTACACAAGCTGGCCACGAAGACCTGGGATGCCGTCGTCAAGCTGGGCGAGAAGAACGGCTTCAGGAACGCCCAGGCCAGCCTGCTCGCGCCGACCGGCTGTCTGACTGGCGACACTCTGATCACCACAGACCGCGGGCTCACGCGTTTGTCCGATCTCGGCGACGTCTGGGGCGACAAGTGGCAGGACCTCGACGTTGCTGTCTCAACCGATGAGGGACCTCGTCAGACGACCAAGTTCTTCGTCAACGGTGAGGAGCCGACGCGTCGGATCGTGACCGAGGCCGGATACAAGATTCAGGGAACGCTCGCCCACAAAGTGAAGGTTGTCGATCCTGAGGCCGGTCTCTGGGCGTGGAAGCGACTTGCCGACGTCGCGCCGGGTGACCTCGTGCCCGTTCAGCTCGGCACTCTGGTCGGTGAGCCTCGTCTGGTGCCGTTGCCTGTGCTCGACCAGGCGTACTACGCCGGGGACCGCAATCTCGTCGTCCCAAATCACGTCGACTCCGAGCTGGCTGAGCTAGTCGGCTATTTCATGGGCGACGGCAGCCTGCACGCCAAGGGAATCCGGCTCTGTGTCGCAGACACCGACACTGATGTGGCCGACCGAATCGGCGTCCTCTCCAAGGGGTTGTTCAATATGCATCCGGTGGTGACCCAGGCAGAGGGGTACCTGGAGGTGACACTGCAGTCGATGCGTCTGGCTCGTTGGTGGAAGGCGGCCGGCTTTGCCAAGAACCTGCCTGGCGTTGACCACTCGGGTAAGGGGTGGACTCCTCTGGTCCCCGCCTCGATCCTCGAAACAAACGACGCCAGCGTCTACTCAGCTTTCATGCGTGGTTTGTTCGAAGCTGACGGCACCGTGGCTGAGGGCGTTCCCAGCGTGTCGACCGCCTCACCATCGTTCGCCGATGACATCCGTACGGTCCTGTTGGCCCTCGGCTATCCCACGACAACCCGGAACACGGTGAGCGGATTCGGCGGACCGATTCAGCAGGTCCGCGTGCGTAATGTCCATCATGCGTACCGCTTCGGCATTCAGATCGGCTTCATGGGCGGTCGAAAGTCGTCGTTGATGGCTGATCACCTGTCGCCGCAGTCGGGGAACAAGGACCGCATTCATCTGCCGACGCACCTGTGGCAGGAGTTCGCTCCTGTTGGGACACCGCTGCGTGGGCTGGTGCAGCAGGCCGTGGTGCGGGACCGTGGCGTCAGCCGCGACGTGGCCGGTCGTTTGTTGGAGGCCACCGGTGACCCCCGTCTGGCGCACGCGCTCGGGTACATCTACGAGACGGTCGCAAGCAACGAGGATGGCGGCGTGCAGCCGACCTACGACCTATCCGTGCCTGACAACGTCACTTACGTCGCGTCTGGATTCGTCAGCCACAACACCATCGGCTTCATGATGGACTGCGACACGACCGGCATCGAGCCGGACTTCTCGCTGGTCAAGTTCAAGAAGCTCGTCGGCGGCGGCTCCATGGAGATCGTCAACCTCACGATCCCGCGTGCGCTCAAGAAGATGGGCTACACCAACGAGACCATCGAGGCGATCGTCGAGTTCATCGCCGACAAGGGTCACGTCATCGACGCACCCGGCCTCAAGCCTGAGCACTACGAGGTCTTCGACACCGCCATGGGCCAGCGCTCGATCTCGGCGATGGGCCACGTGCACATGATGGCGGCAGTCCAGCCGTTCCTGTCCGGTGCGATCTCCAAGACGGTCAACCTGCCCCAGGACGCCACGGTCGAGGAGATCGAGGACGTCTACATGCAAGGCTGGAAGCTCGGCCTGAAAGCCCTTGCGTGTTATCGCGACAGCTGCAAAGTTGGCCAGCCGCTGAGTGATGGCGGCTCGACCGCCACGGACGCTGCGGCGGTCAAGGCGGCCGGCTTAGTGAAGGCGGATGAGAAGGAGAACGTCCGGATCGAGTACCGCCCGGTCCGCAAGCGTCTGCCCAAGCGTCGCCCGAGCCAGACCACCTCGTTCTCCGTGGGTGGTGCCGAGGGTTACCTGACCGCCGGCTCCTACCCTGACGACGGCCTGGGCGAGCTGTTCCTGAAGTTCGGCAAGCAGGGCTCGACCCTGGGCGGCGTGATGGACGCGTTCTCGATCGCCGTCTCCATCGGCCTGCAGTACGGCGTGCCGCTGGAGACCTTCGTCGAGAAGTTCACCAACCTGCGCTTCGAGCCGGCCGGTCTGACCGACGACCCGGACATCAGGATGGCGCAGTCGATCATGGACTACGTGTTCCGTCGCCTGGCCCTGGACTACCTGGACACCGAGACCCGCGCGTCCATGGGCATCCACACCGCCGACGAGCGCATGCGTCAGCTCGAGACCGGTTCGTATGCCGCTCCCTCGGACTCAGAGTCCGACGAAGAGGTCTCGGATGAGCTCGAGGGTTTCGCCCAGTCCGCCCAGCTCGCCAAGAAGGCCGACAAGCTGGTCGAGACCAAGGCCGAGACTGTCGACAGGTCAGGTTCAGGCTCTGCTTCGGCCCAGTCCGTCCAGGGCGTGCACTCCTCAGCCGAGCTGGCGGACAGGTTCTCGGGCAAGTCGGCCGATGCACCCATCTGCCTGACCTGCGGCACCAAGATGCGACCGTCTGGGTCGTGCTACGTCTGCGAAGGATGTGGCAGCACAAGCGGCTGCTCGTAATCTGGTCGACCAGACAATGACACGCGTGGTGGGTCAGCAATGTCCTGAGTCTGGTCAGCAATGTCCCCAGAGCGGTCACCGAAATCTGGTTGAGCTGCCCTGAACGGATGCCCCGGTCTTCGGACCGAGGCATCCGTGCGTCTGAGGACCGTTCCTCGCGATCGGCCGTCTACGCAACTAGGCTTTGAGCATGGCCGAGATGAGTATGAACAAGGCGATTCACGGTGCCTTTCGACGCGACCTGACCAGATTCATTGCTGCGCTGGAGAGCTTCACGCCCGGCGACGTGAAGCGTGGCACCCGGCTCGCCGCCGCGTGGTCCAACTTCGACGATCAGCTGACGCAGCATCATACGGGCGAGCACGAGATCGCCTGGCCGGCGCTGATAGCCGTGGGGGCTAGTCCCACCCTGCTGGCCACCATGGATGCCGAGCATGACTCGATGGCAGCGGCGATCGTCGACGTCAGGGCGGCCGTGCCTGCTCTCACGCGCACTGCGAGTGTCGAGGACGTGTCCGCGGCGCGCGCGGCGTTCGAACGGCTGCAAGCGGTGACCGTCGCCCACCTCGAGCACGAGGAGGCCGAGATCGAGCCCCTCTATCTCGAGAAGAAGGACACCCCCGAGATCAAGGCGATGGGACGGGCGTTCGGCAAGGTCAGCCCCGCCCGGGGTGGCAGGTTCTTTGCGTGGGTCACCGATGGCGCCAGCCCCGATGAGAGGGCCGCGATCACGCGCGACGTCCCGGGGCCGGTGTTCACGATCATCGGTGGCGTCTTCGGGCGCGGCTACCGCAAGAACATCGCGCCGGTCTGGAAGGGCTAGGTAGCTCGACAGTTGCTCGCCTGCGACGGCGGCAAAGGCGGTCCGGGGCGGTGCCAGCTCGGCACAGAACCAAACGCCTCCCAGGGAGCTACGCGACGACGGTGGAAGCAGTGAACGTTTCGGTTGGCATTGGCCGGTCGAGGTGCCAGGTGATTGCGATCGGGCGATCGCCGGTATGGCTGGCGTATTGCCCAGTCCCCAGGAAGAGGTATGGGGCCGTACCCAACTCGTAGACCTTGTGCTCACGGGCGAACAGCAAGATGTCGCTGCCGGTTCGGGCGTGATTGATGTACCTCTGTCCGGTAGGTGAAGCGACCGAGGTTCGGGATTGAGTCTCCCAATGGAACAGCGACGGGCTGATTGCATAGTCCTGGTACATGGTTGTGGGGGAGTAGTCGGTCTCGGATTTGGTGAGCGTGATCAAGAAGGCGTCAGACTTCCATTCCTCGGACCAGAGGACGCCTTCGCGGAAACTGTTGGGGAGTCGTTTCAGGTGGGCGTAGTCCAGAGCCGCCACAATCTCCTCGCGCGAATAGCGGGCGTGCGTGCGCAGCGGTGACGATGCGAGGCGGTGAGACATCGGAGCGGTGACGCGCTGAGCGTGGTCGAAAGCGTTCCCAATGACGACGCTCAGTTCGTCGCGTGCAGCCGGTTCTGATCGTAGAGCCCCGAAACCATCATCGTACGAGGCGAATCCGCCGCCGTTTGGCCATAACGAGAAGAACAACATCCGGGCGAACCGTCGTTCGACCGAGGCGAGGTCCTGGTAGGTCGGCCCGCCATCCGCGAGCAGCTCCTGGTAGGCGTGTGCGCGTTCGGTATCGTCGACATGTGCCATTGATCGGACACGTTTGAGAAGTGCGGCTTCGTGTGGCCCTCCGGCTCGGGTCTGGAATCCTGCTTCTCGGCGAAGTCGGGTCCAGCTCCGCTCGCTCTTGAGGACATCCCCGAGGTCAAGTCCGGATTCGTGCAGGAAGTCGGCCAATGACAAGTCACCGTACGAGCGCAGCTCAGCCACGATCTGCTTCCAGCTTGTGCTCAACTGTCGCTTGATGTTAGCCAGGACGATCTCCTGGGTCTGTCGGTCCAGCATGATCTGTGAGCCGGCAGGCAAGAACGGAAAACCGTGTTCTACCTGGCGCTGGAGGCCCGTCTTGGTGGCCCCTGTGATGGCGCGGTAGCGAGTGTCGAAACGGAACTCCTTGCGCTGATGACCAACGAAGTCGATGGCAGTGAGCACTGGCTTGTCCTGAGCTCTGCGCAAGCCGCGACCGAGCTGTTGCAGGAAGACGGTCGCGCTCTCAGTTGGTCGGAGGAAGAGGACAGTGTCGACCGAGGGAATGTCGACACCTTCGTTGAAGACGTCGACGGTGAAGATGGCGTTGACATTGCCAGCGGCCAACTGGCGCAGCGCATGTGCGCGGTCAGCGGATCCCGGGCCACTTGTGACCGTCAGCGAGGGGATGCCTGCCTCGTTGAAGACGCGGGCCATGTACTCGGCGTGTGCGATCGAGACACAAAAGCCGAGGGCGCGCATTGACTGGACATCAGCCACCTTGTCGTGGACCTGTTTCAGAACGATGCGTGCGCGAGCGTCATTGCCCGTGTAGACGCCCGAGAGGGCGCCTTGGTCGTACATGCCTTTGCTCCACTGCAGGTGGCTTAGATCGACGCCGTCGGCCACGCCGAAATAGTGGAACGGACACAGCAAGTCCGCGCTGAGGGCATCCCAGAGTCGCATCTCGGCGGCGACCCGGCCGCCGAAGAACGAGCGGACATCAGTTCCGTCTGCACGTTCTGGAGTAGCGGTCAGTCCCAGGAGCTCGATCGGCGTCAGATGGTCAGTGATCCGGCGGTAGGTCATCGCCTGCGCGTGGTGGAACTCGTCAATGACAACCACGTCGTAGGAAGCTGCCGGGATGTTGGTGACGCCATACGTGGTCAAGGATTGGACGGACGCGAAGACGTGCCGCCACCGCTCGGGGCGCGCGCCACCGACATACAGTTCACCGAAGTTGGGGTCAGACAGGACCTCGCGGTACGTGCGAAGGGACTGCCTCAGGATCTCCTCACGATGGGCGACAAACAATAGCGAGGGGCGTTCGTCCGGGGGTGCTGGGCAGAGACTTCGATAGTCCAACGCGGCGATGACAGTCTTCCCGGTGCCGGTCGCGGCAACCACGAGATTCCTGTGACGGTCATGTACAACGCGTTCAACTTCGAGCAGCTCCAGCATCTCGGACTGGTAGGGATAGGGCCGCACCTCCAGACCCGAGAGCGACAGGGTCACTCGATCGGTTTGTCTGTGGCCCGACGCCTCGGCGAGGGCATCGTCCAATCGATCGCGATCTCGGTCTGGGTCGTAGCTTTCGAATGTTGAGTTGTTCCAATAGGTTTCGAAGGTTGCTGAGAACTTCTGCATCAGCGGGGGAGTGGCGATCTCGGAGAGCCGGACATTCCATTCGACGCCGTCCAGCATGGCGGCACGGGAGAGGTTCGAGGAACCTACGTAGGCAGTGTTGAACCCCGTGTTGCGGCGAAACAGCCAGGCCTTTGCGTGCAGCCGGGTGCGCACGGAGTCGTACTGGATCTTGACCTCGGCGCCAAAGTCGCGCACAAGGCGATCCAGAGCACGCCGCTCGGTGGCACCCATGTAGGTGGTCGTGATGACTCGGAGCGGGGCACCGCGTCGCCTGAGGTCAAGCAACTGCGGCTCGATGACTCGCAACCCGTACCACTTCACGAAGGCGCACAGCAGATCGACCTGATCGGCACTGCCTAGTTCTGACTGGACCTCATGGCCAAGGGAAGGCTCTCCATGAGCGTTTGTCAGCAGTGCTGCGTCGCATAGAGGAGTCGCCGGACGGTTCGTGTTCCGGGAGAGTACGCCAGGTGCGGCCGGGGCCACGAGCGAGAGCAACTGACGTGGAGTTGAGGCCAGCTGGTCGTCATACGCACCGAGCTGGTCCAGCAGCGCATTAACCATGTCGCGACGACGATCGACGTCCGACTCCGCGGTCAGCGCTCGAACTGTGGCGTCACGGATGTGGCGAGCGAACACATCAGGCTGCTCGGCTGCATCCACGAGTTCCGTCTTCGGGGTCAGGCCTGACCCTGTGGCCTCGTCAATCTGGGCTTGGAGCTTCTTGGTCAACAGGCTTTCGTACAGTCCTTCGAGCACCCCTGCACTCCTCGTGTCGTGGATTCCCGGTCAGCTTGTCATGCCGAGGCGGCGTTGTCCGTCCGGTAGAGGGCAACCGAACCGGCTGCGCCTCACTGGCGGTCCGCGCGCGTATCCCTACACTGGCGCTGTGCGGGCCTTCGTAGGTGTTACCGACTCGAGCTGGTACCAGTTTCTGCGCGCCCGTCCGGACTTGAACGAGGTGAACTTCTGGCGCCCCAGTGGCCAGGGCTTCGGCGCGTTGACTTCTGGTGAGCCATTCATCTTCAAGACGCATCGTCCCAACGACCGTCTCGTTGGTGGCGGTTTCCTCAGTAGGTCGATAAAGCTGCGGCTCTCCGAGGCTTGGGATTTCTTTGGAGAGGCGAACGGGGTGCCCAGCCTCGGCGCGATGCGAGACGTGATCGGTCGCTATCGGACGCGCCGGCTGGAACCGCTGGAGGATCCGGACATCGGATGCATTCTGCTTCGTGATGTCTTCTTTGTCGACGACGTTGGCAGCGCCGCACCTCCGCCTGACTTCGCATCGAACATCGTGTCCGGGAAGTCGTACGACTTGACTCCGGGTTCCTATCTTGAGCACGTTCTCGAGTCGCTCCTACTGCATTCCCAGACACCCACGTTGGTGCCAGGCCCGGTCTTCGGGGATCCACGTCTGGTTGCGCCACGGTTGGGGCAGCAGGCGTTCAAGGCGGTCGTCCTGACCGCCTATCAGCGAAGGTGCGCAATCACTGGCGCCAAGATTCAGCCGACGCTTCAGGCTGCGCACATTCGCCCAGTCTCACGCGAAGGACAGAACCGAGTCGACAACGGCCTCCTGCTGCGATCGGACATTCACACGCTCTTTGACCGTGGCTACCTCGGAGTTGACCCCAGGCGACGACTCAGGGTGAGTCCTCGTTTGAGGTCAGACTTTGGGAATGGCGCGGAGTTCTACGCGCGGGAGGGGCAACCGCTTGCTGTCATGCCAACTCGGATCGCAGATCGTCCCAGCGCTGAGTTCCTTGAGTGGCAAATGGATTCCGTCTTCCTCTCGAAGTGATTCGGTCCGCGGAACCCAGGGGTCGACGGGTCTGGTGTCGCTCCGCTATCAGACAGGGAGCGGCTGGCCCCTGAAGACTTCTCGGTCGTGCCAGGCGACGTGTACGACGGCAGGGAGAGCGGTCCCGCGTCGGGGTTGCAGCGGACGACCGTGCAGGTCGTAGATGCGTTTGGCAGCCTCGGTTCGGGCGGAGAAGACGCCCGAGACGAGGATCCGATACTCCTCGTCTAGACCGAGCGCGCCACGGTCAAACAGCTTGTGGTGCAACGAACACAGGGCCATGCCGTTGTTCAGGTCGTCGGGTCCGCCGAGGTTGAACCATCTGACGTGGGCCGCTTCGAGCCCCACCGAGGACGAACCGAGCTGCCCGTCATACCCGCAGAAGGCGCACTGGCGATCCCAGGCTTCGAGGATCGCACGTGGCCACGACGACGATCGTTGGCGCGTACCAGCCGCCGGTGTGTGCGCTGATCCGATGGCGAATACCTGGTCGGGGTCCAGGCCCACGGCGATGAGCACGTCCGGGGCGACCGTCCTGGGGAACTGGGCGTCGACCAGCAATCTGGCCGCCTCCTCGATCTGACCAGGTCGAGACAGCGCCCTTTCGAGGGATGCTTCCAGGCGTCCGGTGATCGGGGCTGCGTCCAGCGGGCCCACGTTGTCCATTGGCACGTCACGTGAAAGCGTCCACACGCCGTCCGTCCGTAGGCGAGTGAACGGGTAGGCCGCGGACTGACGACGTCCCGTGCTGGTTGCGGGTCCGAACTCCGCAATCAGGTCGGCCAGGCGTTCCTCGGCGACCGACCACGGCAGCTCGCTACTACCGGTTTCAGCCAGGCGGCCCAACGCCATCAGCACCAGCAGAGGTTTGTGAGGCACTCGCTTGCCATTGTGCTGGTACTGCTTCAGCGCCGACACCCGATCGACCCAGCCCTCGAGCCCTTCGCCGTTGGTCATGGGCTGACTCTTCCACGGTGGGCACCACGTGGCCGGTTCAACTTCCAGCGGTCCGTCAGGTCGTCCAGATTGGGGACCAAGCGCTGCGGCGTATGACGCAACGGGAAGAAGCCATCCAGGCTCATGGGGAATCTGTGGTGAACAGGCCAGAACGAGCATCCAGCCCAGCGGGTTAGGCCTTGGCTAGGCCTGCTCCTCACCCTCGACATCCTCCGGCGCGTGCGACGCTGCGGCGGCTGTTTCACGGGCCAGGAAGGTGCCGAGCTCTCCGATGGTGCTCATCAGCGGGGCCGGGAACACGACCGTTGTGTTCTTGTCGACGCCGAGCTCAACGAGGGTCTGCAGGTTGCGCAGCTGCAGAGCCAACGGGTGGGCCATCATGACGTCCGATGCCTCGCCCAACGCCGCCGCGGCCAGGTGCTCGCCCTCGGCATTGATGATCTTGGCCCGCTTCTCCCGCTCGGCCTCGGCCTGTCGTGCCATGGCGCGCTTCATGCTCTCGGGCAGTTGGATGTCCTTCAGCTCGACCAGGGTGACCTCGACGCCCCAGACGGCCGTGGTGACATCGAGGTTCTTGCGGATGTCGATGTTGATGCGGTCGGTCTCGGCCAGGATCTCGTCGAGCGTGTGCTGGCCGACCACCTTTCGCAGCGTGGTCTGCGCGATCTGGTCGATGGCCTCGCGCACGTTCTCGATGGCGATCACCGACTTCACCGCGTCGACCACCCGGTAGTAGGCAACGGCGGACACATCCACGCTCACGTTGTCACGAGTGATGATGCCCTGCGACTGGATAGGCAGGGTGATGATCCGCAGGGACACCCGGTGGAGCACGTCGACCAGGGGGATGATGATCCGCAGGCCTGGCTCTCGCGTCCCTCGCAGCCGTCCCAGCCGGAACAGCACACCTTTCTCGTACTGCTTGACGATCTTGATCGCCAGCGCCAAGACGATGAGGACCAGAAGTGCGACGATCAGAGCGATGACTTCGGAGCTCATCGGAAACCTCGTCTCGGCCCACGCGGGAAGCCGTCTCTGGCCAGGAAAGCAGCCGAAGTCACCATGGTGCGCCCCTCTCGAACGGTCCAGGAGGAGGTCCCTTTGGAGGCCTTCTGATCCGTCCCTCACAACGCTACCCCCTGCACAGGAGCAGAGTCCTGAAGCCGAGATCCGTCGAGGTGAGTTTCCACGACCGGAGACGGTGACATGCACGGCCCAGGGGCGGGTAGCCGGCAAAAAGGCGACAGCTCAAGCCGCTACGGCGCGGTCACGTCGGGAAGAATGGGCGATGAGCATCCGCCCACTCTCACCCCTCCCCAGCTCAGCGCGGACCACGTCATTCGGTGGCCGCAACCGATGGATCCCGGCTACGCATCCCTTCTCTGGAGGCACCAAATGATGAATCCCGCGAGGTCCCGTCGTGCGTCATACCTCATCGTGGCTGTGGCCGTTGTGCTCAGCCTGACCGGCTGCATAAAGATCAACAAGACCGACAACGCCAAGACGGGCAGCTCTCCGGCGGTCACGAGCGCGACCAAGGAGGTGCCCACAGCCAAGGTTCTGTATGACGCGATGCGCAAGAACGTCACCGCGGCCAAGAGCGTCCGCATCAAGGGCGAAATCACCAGTGCGGGTAAGAAGATGAAGATCGACATCGCGGGTGACCGTGACGGCACGAACACCCGGGCCATGCTCAACGACGGCACCGTTGGGGCCGAGCTCCTCACCGTCGGCGCTACCACCTATATCAAGGCCGACGCGGCGTACTGGGCCAAGAACGGGTCCCCGGCGGTTGCCAAGATTGCCGCAGGCAAGTACATCAAGCTCCCTGCGGGGGCCGGAACGAACGATCTCAAGGTCGCCACTCTGCTCGATGGGGTCTTTACGAAGGACCTGCCCCTTTCGGGCATGCTCCAGAAGGTTGAGACAGCCGATGTTGCCGGTGTTCCGGCCTACGTCCTGACAGACAAGGTCGGCGGCGAGAATGGAAAGCTGTATATCTCGGCCGACGGCCAGTCGAACTTGCTGCGCATCGTGAGCCTCAAGGCCAATTCGGGCACGTTGGACTTCACCGAATGGAATGCCGTCGCGCCCATGAGCGCACCACCCGCCAGCGAGGTGGTCAAGATCCCCGGGCAGCCCTGACTCAGAGCACCGTGACGAGTGCGGGTCAGCCCCCTCGTACCATCGCCACGTCAGCGCGGACTCAGCACACGGTGACGTTGACCGCCAGACCGCCCTCGCTGGTCTCCTTGTACTTCGTCATCATGTCGCGGCCGGTCTGGCGCATGGTCTCGATCACCGTGTCCAGAGAGACGAGGTGAAGGCCGTCGCCGTGCAGCGCGAGGCGGGCCGCCGACACCGCGGTTGATGAGGCGATGGCGTTCCGCTCGATGCACGGCACCTGCACGAGTCCGCCGACCGGGTCGCAGGTGAGCCCCAGGTGGTGTTCCATCGCGATCTCGGCCGCGTTCTCGACCTGGCGTGGCGTGCCGCCGAGGGCCGCGCAGAGGGCGCCGGACGCCATCGCGCAGGCGGTGCCGACCTCCGCCTGGCACCCGCCCTCTGCTCCGGAGATCGACGCGTTCGCCTTGACCAGAGATCCGATCGCCACGGCTGTGAGCAGGTAGCGGCGGATGCCTGCGAGATTCGCACCGGGCACAAACCGGAGGTAGTAGTGGCCGATCGCGGGGATGATCCCTGCCGCTCCGTTGGTGGGCGCGGTCACCACCCGGCCGCCGGCAGCGTTCTCCTCGTTGACAGCCAGAGCGAACGCGTGAAGCCACTCGGTTGCCGTGTCGCGTTCGCGCTCCGGGAGGCGGTCCAGCTCCTCCAGGTGCTTGCGGACGGCTGAGGCCCGCCGCGGCACGCCAAGACCTCCGGGCAGCGTGCCCTCGCCATACAACCCGGCCTCGACGCACTCGTGCATGGCGTCCCAGATGGCATCAAGTCCGGCGTCGAGCTCTTCGGAGCTGTGGATCGACTCCTCGTTGACGCGGGCGATATCGCAGATGTCGAGTCCGTGCATGTCACAAAGGGCAAGCAGCTCCGCGCCCGAGGAGTATTCCATCGGTTGCGGCGCGGTCGGCGGGGCCTGGTTCAGGTCGCCGTCCTGACGGATGAAGCCGCCGCCGATGGAGAAGTACGTTTCCCCCAGGAGAGGGAACACATCCGTCCCGCCCCACGCGGAGAGCGTGAGGGCGTTCGGATGGCCGGCGAGGCGGGTGCGCGGCAAGAAGCTGACGTCGCTCTTGCAGATCGGGATCTCGTGGCTGCCCGCCAGGCGCAGGGTCGCACCTTCGGCCAGTTCTGACCATGAGTCACGCACGTCCTGCGGGTCGCAGGTTTCGGGTCGGAAGCCGGCGAGACCGGCCAGGATGGCGTCTGGTGTGCCGTGGCCGAGACCGGTCGCGCCCAGAGAGCCGTACAGGGAACAGTTGATCCGAGTGACGTCGGTCAGCCGGCCAGTTGAGGCCAGGTGGTCGACGAAGGCGAGGGCTGCCCGCATGGGGCCGACGGTGTGGGAGCTGGATGGACCGATCCCGATGGTGAAGAGGTCGAGCGCCGAGAAGTACGCCATCGGGTGAGCCAGTTGTGGTTCTTCGCCGTGGCCAGTTGTTGCGGCTCCGGTGGGTGTGGCGCCGGAGACCTCACTGATCCTTGTAGACATGGGGGTCCTATTCCTTGCTGACGCCCGTCGATGTTGGCCAGCGTGTGTCATAGGTCACTCTAGAACGCGGTCGGACGACGGCCGAAACGGCTGTACGCGCTGGCCCTGGGACATCACACGTCCCGGGGTGGGTGACCTGCGAGCCGGCGGGAGACCGTTGAGCTGAGGCTGGGAGCGAAAAGACTGTCCACCGTGGCAGCAGTTTGGGATGGACGACCGTGGCCGGACTCCCCGATGATGGGCTCGGTCCGCCAGAGCGGGGGAGGACGGGGAGAAATGGTGAGGGATGAGTGACGACGGTCTGTCACATCCCAGGTCCAGGAAAGAGCGGGGGCCGTGGGGGGTCGACCACGGGCTGGATCTGGTCGCCCTGTTCGTGGTGGCGCCGCTTGCGTTACTGGCTGGCGTGCTCGCCTTGCGCCGGCACCCCTCAGCGCCGGTCCTGGCGATCGCCCCTGGCCTGTTCGTGGCCTACATGCTCCCGCAGTACATCGTCGGCCCCGACTACCTCCACATCCGGGGCAACAACCAGAGGTTCTTCCTGCTGCACCTCACCCTGTTCGTGCTCGGGGTTGCCGTGACCGTCATCGGCTGGACCACCATCGACGACGACCAGCTCCCTGACGTCTCCGATCGTGTGGCGTACCTCGCTAGCCGGGTGCTGTTCATTGGCGCGTTGTTCCTCGTCGTCGGGCTGCATCTTCCGGGTGTTATCGACGCTCTTTCCCCTGCGCCGACGAATATCGCCTACCAAGACAGCCCGGCGGCGTTCTATCTGGTGACGCTGATGGATCTCGGGCTGATCGTGCCCGCATCGATGGTCGTTGGCGCGGGCTTGTCGCGCCGAAAGCCGTGGGCCGAGAAGCTCATGTATCCGCTCGTCGGGTGGCTCGCGCTGGATGCGGTCGCTGTGTCGGCGATGGCGATCGTGATGGAAGTGAACAACGACCCGACCCGGTCCATGGCTCTGGCGATCGGATTCTGCATCCTCACCATCGTGCTGGTCTCGCTGACCGTCCACCTCTGGCGGCCACTCGTTCATCCGGCCAAGGGCTACCGATCAATAGCGAGGCAGTGATCCCGCGCTTCGTAGCATGTCCGGAAGAGAAGACGATCGGTCCAGCCTGAGATGTTCATGGTCGAGGAGTGCACATGAGACTAGGTCTGCATATCCCGAATTTCACCTGGAAGGGCGGGCCAACTGCCCTGCGTCAGCGGCTGGCGGAGGTAGCCCATCTCGGCGAGCAGGCCGGTTTTGATCGGATCAGCGTGATGGATCACGTGTGGCAGATCGGCCCGCTCGGGCCGCCGGAGCACGAGATGCTCGAGGCGTACACCACGCTCGGGTACCTCGCCGGCAAGACCGAGCGGGTCAAGCTGCTCACAGTGGTGACTGCCGTCGTCTATCGGGATCCCGGGCTGCTGGCCAAAGCGGTCACCACACTGGACGTGCTCTCAGGCGGCCGGGCCATGCTCGGCATCGGCGCGGCATGGAACGAGGACGAGGCGCGGGGACTGGGCCTTTTGTTCCCGTCAACCACCGAGCGGTTCGAACGGCTGGAAGAGGCTCTGCAGATCTGCCTGCAGATGTGGAGTGAGAACGACGGGCCGTATGACGGCAAGCACTACCAGCTGGCTCGCACCCTCAACTCTCCCCAGCCTCTGAGCCGGCCCCATCCGCCGATCTTGATCGGCGGGGCGGGAGAGCGTAAGACGCTGCGGATGGTGGCTCGCTATGCCGATGCGTGCAACATCTTCGACACCCCTGAGCTGGCCCACAAGCTCGACGTCCTTCGGGAACACTGCAGCCGGGAGGGTCGGGACTACTCCGAGATCGAGAAGACCGTTCAGACGCGGTTCGACCTGGGCGAGCACGGCCAGCGGGTCCAGCAGACGATCGAACACCTGCACGAGCTGTCGGAACTTGGCATCCAGGTCGCACACGGCGGGCTCGCCGACGCCGGTTCGCTACGGCCTCTCACTTTGATGGCAGAACGGATAATCCCAGCTGTGGCAGATCTGTAGGGCATCTGCGGGTCAGTCGATCCGTCGCGGTTCGTTCAACGTCACCGGCTCGTCATCAGCCTGACCCAGACAAGGGAAATGGGGGCCGCGTGGCCCCCATTTCCCTGCGTGCGTCAGGCGTGCATTGAGGTTTGTGTTCTCCGTGACTGTTCCGACCTCGGTGACTGCCTGAGCGAGAGCACCAGGCCCACTACGGCAAGGGCCAGGATAACCCCGAGCGCCGCAGTGGCTACAAACTGCCAGAGCGGTGTTCCCTGCGCGGTGGTCGATGCTGGGATGACGACGACTGAGTCGCCGCTGCCAACCGGATCGGGTGGCAGCTGGGCAAAGGCGGCCGTGGCTGCGGCGATGCTCCAGGTGGTGCAGCTGATAATGATGGCGATAACGCGACGTGCGTGATGCATGCTGAACCTCCTTGTGATGAGATGCCAACGGCCAAGGAGCCTACGGTCCCCCGTGACCGCGCAGCATAGGTGTACCTAACAAAGGTATCCCTAACAGACCGTCTATGTCACAGGATCCGGTGGGTGAAAAAGGGCTGATCAAAGCCCCGTGCGAGCGCACCGGCCGACAGGGCGGGTCAGCACACGGTGACGTTGACTGCCAGACCGCCCTCGCTGGTCTCTTTGTACTTGGTCATCATGTCGAGTCCGGTCTGTCGCATGGTCTCGATCACCGTGTCGAACGATACGAGGTGGGTGCCGTCGCCGTTCAACGCGAGCCGGGCCGCGGACACCGCGGTCGACGACGCAATGGCATTCCGCTCGATGCACGGCACCTGCACGAGTCCGCCGACCGGGTCGCAGGTGAGCCCCAGGTGGTGTTCCATCGCGATCTCGGCCGCGTTCTCGACCTGGCGTGGCGTGCCACCCAGGGCCGCGCAGAGGGCGCCGGACGCCATCGCGCAGGCGGTGCCGACCTCCGCCTGGCATCCGCCCTCCGCCCCGGAGATCGACGCGTTCGCTTTGACCAGTGAACCGATGGCGACGGCTGTGAGCAGGTAGCGGCGGATGCCCGCCGCACTCGCTCCAGGCACAAACCGCAGATAGTAGTGGCCGACCGCAGGAATGACGCCGGCTGCACCGTTGGTGGGCGCAGTCACCACCCGGCCGCCGGACGCGTTCTCCTCGTTGACAGCCAGAGCGAAGGCGTGCAGCCATTCGGTCGCGTTGTCGCGTCCGGGCCCCTGGAGACAGTCGTAATCCTCCAACCGCTCACGAATCGCGGACGCTCGCCGCTTCACGCCAAGGCCACCGGGCAGCGTGCCGTCGGCGTGTAGCCCCGCCTCGACACAGCCATGCATGGCGTCCCAGATCGCGTCGAGCCCGTCATCGAGCTTCGTGGAGCCGTGAATCGACTCTTCGTTGACGCGGGCGACATCGCAGAAGTCGAGGCCATGCGTCTCGCAGAGGGCAAGCAGCTCTTTACCCGATGAGTACGCCATGGGTTGCCGCATGGTCGGGCGAACCTCGATCGGGTCGCCGTCCTGACGGATGAAGCCGCCGCCAATCGAGTAGTACGTCTCCTCGAAGAGCGGTAGGGCATCCGTCTCGCCCCCCGCTGAGAGCGTGAGGGCATTCGGATGGCCGGGCAGGTGAGTGCGCGGTTCGAAGCTGATGTCGTCCTTGCTGATCTCAATCTTGTGACTGCCGGCCAGGCTGAGGGTTGCGCCCTCCGCGGCCAGGGCCGACCAGGCGCCACGCACATCACGAGGGTCGCAGGTCTCGGGTCGGAAGCCGGCGAGGCCGGCCAGGATGGCGTCCGGGGTGCCATGGCCGAGGCCAGTGGCGCCGAGGGAGCCGTAGAGGGAACAGCTGATGCGCGTGACGTCGGGCAGCCGGCCGGTTGCCGCGAGGTCGTCGGCGAACGAGAGGGCCGCCCGCATCGGGCCGACCGTGTGGGAGCTGGAAGGACCGATCCCGATGGAGAAGAAGTCGAGGGCCGAGCAGTACCCGGTGGAAACCTCGGTGATCTGTGCAGACATCGGACCTCTCTCTGGGACAACGGCCTCGGGACAGCTGTCATGGGGGACGAAAGCGTGTTGGCGCCGTGCCCCCGCTCGACTGTGAAGTGGTCGGGCGGGAGCATGGACCCCTGGTTCATCGGAGCCGCAGGCTCAGCGAAGAACGTCTTCCAGGCTGACCTGCTGCGCACCGTAGGCCTCGGCCACCGGGCCGTAGATGATCTGACCGTCGTGGGTGTTCAGGCCAAGTGCCAGCGCCGGATCGGCCTGCAGCGCCTTGCGCCAACCCCGGTTGGCGAGCTCCACGGCATACGGCAGGGTCACGTTGGTCAGCGCGTAGGTGGAGGTGTGGGGCACCGCGCCCGGCATGTTCGCCACGCAGTAGAACACC
>DASRUA010000274.1:0-16879 GCA_035655615.1 Dermatophilaceae bacterium | reverse complement strand
CTCGTGGGCGAGCTCGAAGATCGGAGCGTGCCACTCCCACGGGGTGTGTGCTTCCTGGTAGAGGTCGTAGAGCCGGCGATCGGCCCAGAGCTCGTGCCCGGAGGAGATCCGAAACTCGGGGCCGTCGGCGTCGATGGTGATCGTGTCGGCGGTGTAGGTCTGAAGCTTGATCGCGTGGGCACCTGCCTTTGCCGTTGCCCTCACGATGGCCAGTGCCTTGTCCAGATCACCGTCATGGTTGCCCGACATCTCGGCGATGATGAACGGCGCCGCGTCGGGACCGACCTCACGCCCACCGATGGTGATGCCGCGTACGCCGGCTTGTCCGTTCTGCTGCGTCATCGTGTCCTCAGTTCCCGCGCCGCACGGGGCGCGCATCCTTGTACAGGGTCTGACCGTGACATCATGCCTTAAACGAACATCACGCTTTGGAGGCACAAATGTCGGTCCTGTCCGGTTCCTCGATCCTCGTCACGGGCGGGACGGGTTCCTTCGGCAAGGCCTTCATCCGGGAGCTTCTCGACAAGCATGACCCACGCCGCGTGGTCATCTACAGCCGGGACGAGCTCAAGCAGTACGAGTGCCGTCAGCTCTTCAACGACGACAAGCGTCTGCGGTGGTTCATCGGGGACATCCGGGACCAGCACCGCCTCAACCGCGCGATGCACGGCGTCGACTACGTCGTGCACGCGGCCGCGCTGAAGCAGGTCGACACCGCGGAGTACAACCCGTGGGAGTTCGTCCAGACGAACATCGTCGGCTCGCAGAACGTCATCGAGGCCTGTATTGATGCCGGGGTCAAGAGGGTGATCGCCCTGTCCACCGACAAGGCCTCCAGCCCGATCAACCTGTACGGCGCCACGAAGCTGACCGCCGACAAGCTGTTCATCACGGGCAACCACTATGCGGCCGCCTACCCGACGCGGTTCGCTGTCGTGCGCTACGGGAACGTCATGGGCAGCCGCGGCTCGGTCATCCCGTTCTTCCGCAAGCTCGGCGAGGCGGGTGAGTCCCTGCCGATCACCGACCTGCGGATGACCCGCTTCTTCATCACCCTGCCCCAGGCCGTGAAGTTCGTGATGGACTCCTTCGAGCTGATGAACGGTGGCGAGCTCTATGTGCCCCGCATCCCCTCGATGAAGATCACCGACCTGGCCCAGGCGATCGCTCCCGGTGCGGCGATGCACAACATGGGGCTGCGCCCCGGCGAGAAGCTGCACGAGGAGATGATCTCCGCCGAGGAGGGCCGCCGTGCCCTGCGGATGGGCGACCGCTACGTGCTGCAGCCGGACCTCGCGGCCTGGGGCTACCAGCCGCCCGCCGACGGCGAGCCCGTGGCCGACGGTTTCCATTACACCTCGGACACCAACGACCAGTGGTTCACCCTCGAGGAGATCACCAAGATCCTCGGAGAGGACTGCTGAGCCTTGCTCCCCTATGGGCATCAGTCCATCGACGAGTCCGACATCGAGGCCGTGGCGAAGGTCCTGCGCGGCGACTGGCTGACCACCGGCCCGTCCGTCACCGCCTTTGAGGAAGACCTGGCCCGCCTGTGTGGCGTGTCCCGCGCGGTGACGGTCACCTCCGGGACCGCCGCCCTGCACGTGGCTTACGCGGCCCTGGGCGTCGGCGCCGGCGACGAGGTGGTCACCACTCCGCTGACCTTCGTGGCGACTGCCAGCTGCGCCTCGGTCCTGGGCGCGACAGTCGTGTTCGCCGACGTCTGCGAGGACACCGGCAATCTCGACCCGCAGGCGGTCTCGGCCGCCATGACCGCGCGCACCAAGGTTGTCGCCGGGGTCGACTTCGCGGGACACCCGATCGACGCCACGGCTCTGGGCGAGATCGCTCATCGGGGCAACGCCACTCTGCTCGAGGACGCCGCTCACTCCATCGGCGGCTCGCTGGACGGCCGGCCGGTCGGGTCGCTGGCAGACGTCACGACGTTCTCGTTCTTCCCGACCAAGAACCTCACCACCGCCGAGGGCGGCGCCGTGGTGGGCCTGCTGGACGCCACTGTTGACCGCGCCCGGAGCTACCGCAGCATCGGGCTGGTCCGCGATCCCACCGTCCTGCGCTTCCCGGACGAGGGCCCCTGGCACCAGGAGGTCCACGAGTTCGGACTCAACTACCGCCTGTCGGACGTGCTCAGCGCTCTCGGCTCCAGCCAGCTGTTGCGGCTGCCCGCTTTCAAGGCTCGTCGCACGGAGATCACCGCCCGGTACAACCAGGGACTGTCCTGGATCGACGAGCTGCGGCTGCCCGAGTGCCGCGAGGGCGCGGACCCGATGTGGCACCTCTACCCGCTGCGCATCCGGGACGGTCGACGACGCGCGCTCTTCGAGCACCTTCGGGCGAACGACATCGGCGTCCAGGTCAACTACATTCCTGTCTACCGGCATCCCGTCTACGCTGATCTGGGTTACCAACGCGGCATGTGCCCCGTCGCGGAGGACTACTACGAGCAGGAGATCTCACTGCCTCTGTTCCCCGGACTTGCCAATGACGACGTCGACCGCGTGATCGACCTGATCCGCGGATTCGTCGGCGCCTGATCGCAACCCGGTGATGAGCCCCGAGTCCGACGTCCCTGCTGAGTCTGCCAGCCCTGCCCGATCCGCCGGCGCAGCCGCCAGCAAGGGAGTTCTCGGGCGCGGATCCATCTACACCCTGGGCACGGTTGCCCCGATCCTGGCCAACGCCGCGGTCATACCCATCGTCACCCGACTGCTGGGCAAGGACGCGTACGGCGTCGTGGCCATTGCCATCACCGTCATGTGGGTCGCCATGATGGCCGGGAGCTTCGGGATGCCTTCGGTCATCACCCGGCAGGGCATCCTCGCGCGGTCCGGAGTCGCCGGTGCGCGCGCTCTGCTCCTTCGCGGGTCACTGATGACGGCCGGGCTGATGACCGCGGTCATCCTGACCGCGCCGCTGTGGGACCCGCTGGTGCGGGCTTCACTGCGCAACGCGATCCTGCTGGCCCTGGCCGCGAGCGCCTTCTTCGTCGTGGTCGAGAACTCCCAGGCTCTCCTGC
Source organism: Dermatophilaceae bacterium (assembly GCA_035655615.1). Lineage (GTDB taxonomy): Bacteria > Actinomycetota > Actinomycetes > Actinomycetales > Dermatophilaceae > UBA4719. The sequence goes on along the minus strand of DASRUA010000274.1, from coordinate 13,842 downwards.
GGGTGCTCGATCGCCCGGGCGCCTTCGTCGCGTTGTCGCTGACCGCCACCCTGGGCGGCCCCCTGCTGGGGCTCGCCCTGCTGGCCCGGCATCGCTCCCCTGAGGCCTACCTGATCGGGCTCACCGCGGGGTACGCAGCCGCGGCAGTGGTGGGGCTCGTCATGTGCCTGCGAGGTGGTCGTCCGCAACGCGACCGCGGCGACACCCGCGCGGCCCTGCGCATGGGACTGCCCGTCATACCGCATCTGGTTGCCCTGTACCTGGCCAACGGCGCCCTCGTATTCCTGGCGGCTCGTCTGTATGGCGTCCCCCTCTCCGGCCGCATCCAGCTCGCGCTCCTGGTGGGCAGCTCGCCCGCAGTCATCACCTCAGCCCTGAACAACTCCTGGGCACCCATCGTCTACCGCGCTCCCGAGCACGAACGCGGCACCGTGCTGACGCACACCGCCCGCGACATCGCGACCCTGGCCGCGCTCATCTCCGGCGGCGTCGTTCTGCTGTCGCCGTGGCTGATGCAATTCGTGGCCCCACCTGACTACAAGCCACTGGAGCTCGTGCCCGCGGTGGCGATCATCACTTTTGGCTGCGTCCTGTCGGTGGCCTATCTGGCCAACGTGCACCTCATCTTTGCCGCCGGTCGCTCGCTCTGGCTCTCGGTGGTCACTCCGCTCAGTCTCCTGACCGGCCTCACCTGCGCCTACCTGGCAGGACTGCAGAACTGGGTGCTGCTCGCCGTCGGCTTCCCGGCCACCTACGCAGTGCTCGTCGTGTGTACCGCATGGCTGCGCCGTCACGTCCACGCGGTGTCCTGGAGCGAGATGGCGCTGCTGCTGCCCACCGGCCTCGGGCTCGCCCTCTGCGTGCTCGGTGGCGTGCTGCCCACCTCAGGGACGACCTCGCTGGTCAGGGTTGTCGTGGCCGCCCTGGCCGGGCTCGGGACACTCCGACTCGCCCGCCGTGTCTTACAGTAAGGCCCATGAATTCAACGACCTCGTCCGACCGCACCTCCCAGGAACAGCTCTGGGCTGGCGAGTTCGGCAATGACTACATCGTGCGGAACCGCGACAGCGCACTGCTGGACAACAACCGCGCACTTTTCGACAAGATCCTGTCGCACACGCAGGGCGTGAGTTCGGCGATCGAGTTCGGGGCCAACATCGGCAACAACCTGCGAGCCCTTCGTGACCTGAGACCGGCGATCGAGCTGCACTCGGTGGAGATCAACGCGACCGCAGCGGCAGAGATCGAGACCTGGGGGGGTGCCACCGTGGAGGTCGCCTCCCTGCTGGACTTCGTGCCCTCGCGTCAGTGGGACCTCTCGTTCACCAAAGGGGTCCTGATCCACCTGCCCCCGCAAGCGCTCCCGGACATCTACGACAAGCTCGTGGCCGCCTCGTCGCGATACGTCATGGTCTGCGAGTACTACAACCCGAGCCCGGTGGAAGTGAGCTACCGCGGCCACGAGCACGCACTGTTCAAGCGCGACTTCGCCGGCGAGATCATGGACGCACATCCCGAGCTCCGGCTGGTCAACTACGGGTTCACGTACCACCGCGACCCCCAGCACCCGCTCGATGACTCGACCTGGTTCCTGATGGAGAAGACCGGTTCCTGATGGCGAACAGAAGCTAAGACGGCTCGCGCCTACCGGCTTTCGGCCCCGGCCCTCATCACCGGCATGGTCACCGGGATCGGCGCCGGCAGCGGGTCGAGGGCCGCGGCATGAGCCGGTAGGGGCCGGGGCAGGTGCGACATCGGATGCTTGAGCCACGCCATGGGGCTGGCACCGACCTGTTTCTCGCTCGAGCCCGGATCACGCTCACCAAGGCCAAGGACGTTCATCGTCTTGCGAAGCGGAGCGCCCGCCCAGTACTGCATGGCTGGCCCTGCCGAGCGCCGGGCCCAGCCGAGCGTCGATCGCAGCTCAACCGGCTCGAGAAGATGCTGGAAGCCCAGCTCGGCGCGCGCCAGGTCAGTGGTCACGCCACGGTCGAGAGACTGACCGTGCAGCTCCGGCCACAGCGAACGAATGGCGTCCTGTCCGTGAATCTCGGCGGTGGAGATCGACAACGGGTCGCCGTAGACGCCCACGTCGCGGCCCAGCGACGCGGCATACAGCACGGGGGTCATCAACCGGTTGGAAACCACGCGCTCCGAGGCGAGCACGAGCGCGAGGATGCGCGAGAGGAAGTCCGGATCATGTCGGGGCCCGGCCGTCACGACTCGATGGCCGGCGTCCAGCCAGGATCCGACGATCTCAGGCTTGTGAATGTCCTCGGAGTGCAGACACACCGTTGAGGGGCCCTCCGTGCGCAGGTACGCCCGCGCCAGGCTGCCCTGGTCCCCCCTGACCTCGATGATCCGGGTGCTGTGCAGCGGCATGATCAACACGCCCGAGCCCTCTTTGCCGGCGAGCTGTCTGCGCACCGGCTCCGTCGAGACGAGGTAGGCCCAGGGCGCCCCCAGCGGGAAGCTCACCCGCGGCGACCGCACAGGATCCCAGGCACGCGAGCCATGCGACCAGACGAAGAGCTTGCGCCTGCCATCCTTCTCGATATCGGGGAAATCTCCGAAGTTGACCGGGATGGGGGGGACGGTGGTCCAGCCATGCTGGATCAGTCCTGCCACGTGCCTCGGCCGGGAGAGTCCTGCGTATGCCGCGAGCGCGGCTGTGTGCCCGTAGAAGTGGTTCTGGGTATCCAACGGATGTCTCCTGACCGAGTTCCGGACCTTGCGCATCCGTCGGCGCGAGTGTTTCGGTTAGTCTACTCAGCGCCCCCAAGCACGATTTCCACACTGCGAAGGACCACTGCCCGTGACTGTCGACGTTCTCTTTCCCTACTACGGCGATGTCGCCATGATGAAGCAGGCGGTCGAGAGCGTCCTGGGTCAGACGAGCTCGGACTGGACCCTGACCGTCATCGATGACGGCTACCCGGACGACAGCATCCCCGGGTACTTCGGCGCTCTCGCCGCCCAGGACCCCCGCATCACGTACCTGCGCAACGAACAGAACCTCGGCGCCAACGGCAACTACCGCAAGGCTCTGGCCTTCGTTCGCCATGAGCTCGCGGTGGTCATGGGCGCCGACGACGTCATGCTCAGCAACTACATCGAGACCGTCGTCGCGGCGCACAAGCAGTTCCCCTCGGCACAGATCATCCAGCCCGGCGTCGAGGTCATCGACGAGCACAACCAGCCCAGCACGGGCCTTATCGACAAGATGAAACGGGTCTACGCCCCACGGGTCCATGCCTCGCCCGGCTCGCCCGGCCGCCGGTTGCTGAGCGGTGAGCCGCTCGCGATCAGCCTGGTGAGAGGCAACTGGCTGTACTTCCCCTCCGTCTGCTGGAAGTCGGACACGCTCGTCGCCATGAACTTCCGCGAGGGTCTCAACGTCGTCCAGGACCTGGCCCTTGCCCTGGACCTGATCAAGGCCGGGGGCAGCCTGGTCGTGGACAACACGGTCTGCTTCCAGTACCGCAGGCACCGCGAGAGCGACTCGTCATGGCGCGCCCTGGAGGGAACACGGTTCATCGAGGAGCGTGAGTTCTTCACCGGGATGGCCGACGAGTTCGAGGCCATCGGCTGGCGACGGGCCGCACGCACGGCGCGCCTGCACCTGTCCTCGCGACTGAACGCGGCGACGTTGTTGCCCAAGGCGTGGCGGACCAAGCAGCACCAGGGCGTTCACAACCTGCGCGAACATGTGCTGGCCCGGCCCGGCCACAGTTCCAAGACGACAACAACGAAGTGACGCCACAGACGTCGGCCTATACTTCGGTCAGGGCCGTGAGGATTGGATCAAGCGTGGACGACACCTGGGTGGTCATTCCTCTCTACAACGAGGAACAGGTCATCGGCGACGTGGTCGCCGACGTGCTCGCGGAGTTCCCTCAGGTTGTCTGCGTCGACGACGGCTCTGCTGACGGCTCTGCTGCCGTGGCAGCTGCAGCAGGAGCCCGGGTCGTGCGTCACCCGTTCAACCTCGGGCAGGGCGCGGCGCTGCAGACCGGCTTCCAGTTCGCCCTCGCCGATCCGGAAATGAAGTACGTCGTCACCTTCGACGCCGACGGACAGCACCAGATCTCGGACGCCGTCGGAATGGTCGAGCGGCTACGGGCGGGCGAGGCTGATGTCGTCTTCGGCTCACGCTTCATGGATGACCGCAGCAAACCCAACTTCGCCAAGAAGATGGTGCTCCGAGCCGCAGTCGGCTACACCAACATGACCACGAGCACGCGGTTGACCGACGCCCACAACGGGCTGCGCGCGATAAGCCGCCCCGTGGTCGCGCAGCTCAACATCACCCAGAACCGAATGGCGCACGCCAGCGAGCTCGTCGCCCAGATCGGCGCGTCCAAGGCCAGGTATGTGGAGCACCCCGTCCACATCCTCTACACCGACTATTCCAAGGCCAAGGGCCAGTCGCTGTGGAACTCCATCAACATCCTGGCCGACTTGATGCTGCGATGACGGCCAGGCAACAATCGCGCGGAGGGCTCCGTTCATGAAGATCGTTCTGATCCAGCTCGTTCTCATCGTCGTCGTCATCCTTGTTGCGGCCCGGCTGCTTCGCGGTCGAGGCGCCCGGACCCAGGCCGTGCGTCGCCTAGGGCTGTTGATCTTCGCCGCCCTGGCAGTGTGGTCCATCCTCTTTCCGACGGTCTGGAACCGATTCGCCAAGCTGGTGGGGGTCGGCCGCGGCACGGACATGGTGCTGTACGCGCTGGTGGTCGCCTTCCTCAGCTACACCCTGACGACCTACGTGAGGTTCCGCGAATTCGAGACCCGCTACACCAAGATGGCCCGGAGGCTGGCCCTGGACGAGGCCGGCCCGCCACGACCCGCCGCGAGCGGGGCCGAACAGCAGGAGGAGCCATATGCCGGGTCGTGACGGAGACCGCGACGACGACGTCTTTGTTGTGGACACCCGCGGTCGCAGCCGCACGGGCACCAGACGGTCGGGCTCGGGCTCACCTGAGCCGCGGTCACAGAACCGTCCGCCGGGCGGACCGCCATCTTCGCGCCCGAGGGCTACCGGACTCAGCCGAGTCCACCGTCGCCGACGGATCGTGGTGGGCGCAGCCGTCCTGTTGGTGGCCTGGCTGGCGTTCATGGTCTGGGTCCCGCTCCAGGCCTGGGGGAACGTGCACCGGGTCGATGCCAGTCCCGGCGACGCCCGTCCGGCCGCGTCCAAAGGCTATGACTACGTCCTGGTGGGCTCCGACAGCCGCCAGGGACTGACCCCCGAACAGCAGAAGACTCTCAACACGGGTTCCGTCAAGGATGCGGGTGGCCTGCGCACCGACTCGATCATCCTGGTCCATGTCCCGTCCGGTGCCGGCAAACCGGCACTGATCTCACTGCCGCGTGACAGCTATGTGCCCATCCCCGGCCATGGCCACAACAAGATCAACTCCGCGTACTCCATGGGTGGGCCCAAGCTGCTCGTCGAGACCATCGAGCAGGTGACGGGTGTTCGCGTCGACGGGTACGTCGAAATCGGCTTCGGCGGGTTCGCCTCGGTCGTCGACAGTCTCGGTGGCGTCGACATCTGCGTGAAGCGGAACATGAAGGACGCCTACGCCGGCATCAACCTCAAGGCCGGGTGCCAGACCCTCGACGGGCGCAACGCGCTGGGTTACGTCCGCGCCCGATACTCCGATCCGCTCGGCGACATCGGGCGGGTGGCACGACAGCGCGAGTTCCTCGGCGCCATCATGCACAAGGCGCTAAGTCCCTCGACCGTGCTCATCCCATGGCGCTACCACGGGTTCGCAACCAGTGCCGGAGCCGGCCTCACCGTCGGCCAGGACGTGTCGTTCCGGGATGTCACCAGAGTCCTCCAGGCCATGCGCTCGGTGTCCAGCGGAGACGGTCTCTCGTTGACCGTCCCAGTCTCCAACCCAGGCCTTCGCACGAACGTGGGCAGTGCAGTGCAGTGGGACAGGGCGAAAGCATTGGCGCTGTTCACAGCTATCAGGAACGACGAGCCGTTGACCGTGGCCCCCGCCGGCAGCAGCGGCTAGCGGCGCCTGGCGGGACGAGAACAGACCACGGCGGCTAGCAGCGGCTAGCGGGACGAGAACAAGGCACAGCGGCTAGCAGGGGCTAGCGGGACGAGATCAGACGAACCGGGGGAGGTCAGTCCGGTCCGGTGGCCCCGTCAGACCGGGTTAACGGGGCAGGCCGAGGTACTTGGGGTGGCGCGTATAGAAGCGCACCGCGCTGCGCAGATGCAGCAGCATCCCCCGATTGACGCGACCCTGGCGGCTGTCCCCGCCCCACTCGTGCACCCACCGCAACGCCGCGGTCACGGTAACGGGTATGCCCAGACGACCTGCGCGGACGCCGAGCTCGACGTCCTCCATATAGAGGAAGTACTCTTCGGGCCAACCGCCGATTCGGTCGAACACCTCTCGGGACAATGACGTCGCTCCCCCGGCGCACCACACGACCGGCCCTGACTCGTATGGGCCGACCGGCCACAGATAGCGGTCCAGAGCAGCCTTGGGGGCCAGCCCGCGATGGGCCAGCTTGGCCAACAGGTAGGGCCCCCCTCGTGCTGCGCTCTGGGGCGTGCCATCAACGAAGTCCACTCGCGGCGCCACGATGCCGCCCGTTCGGTCGATCTCGGCCGCCAGGATCGACAGGTCCGCCACCTTGACGCCGAGATCCGGGTTGGCGAACAGCAGATAGTCACCTGTGGCAAGCGCCGCCCCACGGTTGTTGGCCGCAGACAGACCGACGTTGCTGCCCATCGGGAGATATCTGAAACCCTCCTTGCGCGCAAGCTCCTCGACCTCGGGCTCGTCCGCGTTGTCCACCACGATGACCTCGACGTCCTGCGCCGGGACCCCCTGCAGCTCGCCAGCCTCGATCAGCCCGTCCCAGTGTCTGGTCAGCATCTCCAGGCTGTGAAAGCTCGTGACGATGATCGACCAGGTGGGACGACGTCTGTCCAGCACCTCTGCGGCAACGAAAGTCTGCTCCCAGCGTCGCGCTGAGGTCACCTCGGGCACCGCGGCGCGGTACTGCTTCGCCAGGTCCGACCACCGTCGGAGCAGCCGAGCGCAGGCGGAGAGGCTCCCTGCCAGGGCAGAGACCGGGTGCGGCGCCACGATCTCGCGCCTCGCCGTCTCAGCTGCCCGATCACGCGCCGTCTCCAGGTCACGGTGCAACCAGTCCGGACCGTGCAGCACGTCCTTGAGGGCTGCCCAGCGCATCGCCGCCGCCGCGGGCTCATGCTGGGCGAGGTGACGCAGGCTCACAGCCATCCACTCGGCCACAAGAGCCGTTGGCCGGGTGTCGTACAGCAGCGCCGTGACAATGCGGTTTCGCAGCAGGAAGTACGCCTGCCAACCGGCTTCGGCATCCTTGCCGACCCAGGAGTCATGCCATACGACCGCGCCGGGGAGCACTACGGAGGCAAACCCGGCAGCCTTTGCCCGGAGCCCGAACTCCACGTCGTCCCACTTGAGGAAGAAAGGCATCGGCAGCCCAATGGCCTCCACGACGGCTCGCGGAACCAGACACATCCACCACGGCTGGAAGTCCACGCTGTATGCCGGTCCGAGCCATCCGTGATCGCTCACCGAAGTGCGAGCAAGGTCGGTGTTCATCGGCGTACCTGGGAGCGAGGTCCAGGTAAAGCGCCTGTGATCCATCACCTCGCCGAGCCGGTAGAGGGTCGTCGGTGCGGCCGCATCGAACATGTGGCCACCGACGAGAGTGGGGCGACGGGCGGCCTGGGCGAACGCCCAGGCATACGCCAGGCCCTCCGGTTGGGCCAACGCATCGTCATCCAGCAGCGCCACCTGGGTGATGCGTGCGTCCTTCAAGCCCTCGTACAGCCCCCGTGTGAAGCCACCGCTGCCACCCAGGTTCTGTTGCCGGATGACGGTCAGGCGCTCTCCGAGGGACTCCATAACCCCCTTGAACCCAGCAGCGTCTGCAACCGGCGTCGTACCCTGGTCGACCAGGATGACGCGTCCCAAGACCCCGTCCAACGATCCGCCATCCAACGCAGCCTCGGCGAGGGCGCCCAGCTGCCGCAGACACGCCTCCTGCCGGTTGAAGGTCGTGATCGCAACGGCCAGCGAGCCCGGGCGGGGTGCAATATCGTCGGTCACCCACCGCCAGGAGACCTCGGTCAGCCCATCACCGCCAACAGCGGTGAGAACCGGCCAGGCCCAGCCACCATCGGCCGTCTCGCCGGCGTCGACTGTCGCGGTGAATGCCCCCTCGCGGGTGGTCCCAGAGGTGATGTCCCGACATATGCCCTGGGCATCGCTCACCCGGACAGTGACATCCAGCGGCGCCGACGAGGTGACCTCGAGGCGCACGGCGTCGACCGTGGTGAACCGCGCCCAGTAGCCCAGCGGCAGGGCGTCGAGCCAACCGGAGAACTCGACGGTCTGGCCGGCCCCGAGACGGACCCGACCCGGGGCAACCGCCCGCGCTGTTCCCGCCGCCCCCGCTGCTGAGAGGGCCGCGGCTCCGGATGCGACCAACTCTGTGAGCAGACCGCCGATTTGTGTGCTCACCAGTGAGGCGCCAGGTCATAGCCGGCTTCGGCCAGCACCTCACGTGTCGGACGCGGTCGTGTCCTCAGCCCGTCTCGCAGACCCTTCCTGAGCCCACGGCGCATGGCTTCCTTGTTGCGGGAGTGAACATAGAAAACCGTCCAGTTGCGCATTGCCGCGCCAACACGCATGCACGCTTCGCCCGGCGCAAAAGCCTCCCCGGCACGGAAGACCCAGATCTTGTTGCGAACCTCGTTGTAGAACCGCGCCCCCGGGTCCACCAGCTTGGTACCGAGCTCGGTGGTCTTGTGCAACACGATTGCCTGGGGTGCGTAGATACCCTTGCAGTGCCTCAGCAGGCGGGCGGTGAACTCAAAATCGTCGTTCCAGATGAAGAAGTCTGCAGTAGGCAGTCCGAACTTCCGGATCGCGCCCGCCTCGATCAACAGGGACACAAACGACGCGGTGCGGATCGGACGGCCACCGGCAGCGTGAGCGGCGCGGCGATCAGCCCTGGAGACCCGCCCGGGATCTCGCGGGATGTTGCGTGGCTGGTCCCGGCCGTCGGTCCAGACCACCCGGCTGGCGACCAGGCCCAGGCCGGGACCGTACGCCGTGTAGGACGCCAGGAGCTCCTGAAGGGCCGTCTTGGTCGGGATGGTGTCGTCGTCCATGGCCCACACCAGATCTGCTTCATAGACGTCGACAGCCTCGGCCAGGCCTGCGCTGAAGCCGCCCGCCCCTCCGGTGTTGCGAGTCAGCGTCACCAGGTCAACGCCGGGGAACTGAGTGCGGATCACGTCCTGGGTGCCGTCGGTTGAGGCGTTGTCCACCACGACCACGACGTCCGGTTGCCGCGTCTGGGCGCCGAGCATCGTCAGACACTCGATCAGCAGGTTCACACGGTTCCACGTGACAACCACAGCAACCACCCTCGGGTGGCCCAGAAACGCCGCGTTAGTCACCGGCCGAGCATACCCAGCCTGATCGACCCCTCAGAACTTGAGCAGCTGGCGCGCCATGACGATGCGCTGGATCTGGTTGGTGCCCTCATAGATCTGGGTGATCTTGGCATCACGCATCATCCGCTCGACCGGGTAGTCCCTGACGTACCCGGCGCCACCCAGGAGCTGGACCGCATCGGTGGTGACCGCCATCGCGACGTCCGAGGCGAAGCACTTCGCCGCAGCCCCGAAGAAGGCCAGATCCTGGTCACCGCGCTCGGACTTCGCGGCTGCGACATAGACCATCTGCCGGGCGGCCTCCAGCTTCATCGCCATGTCCGCCAGCATGAACTGCACACCCTGGAACTCCGCGATGTGCTTGCCGAACTGCGAGCGTTCCTTGACGTAACCCAACGCAAAGTCCAACGCACCCTGGGCGATACCCACAGCCTGGGCGCCAATGGTCACCCGGGTGTGGTCAAGGGTCCGCAACGCGATCTTCAGGCCCTCGCCCGGCGCACCGACCATCCGATCCCCCGGGATCCGGCACCCCTCGAAGATCAGCTCGCGGGTCGGCGACCCCTTGATACCCATCTTCCGCTCCAGGTCACCGAAGGTGAACCCGGGATCAGACTTCTCCACCACAAACGCCGACACGTTCGAACCCCGCTTGCCATCGGGATCGGTCACCGCCAGCACCGTGTAGAACTTAGAGACACCCGCGTTGGTGATCCACGCCTTCTGGCCGTTCAGGACCCAGTCATCACCATCGGCCTTGGCCCGGCACCTCATCGAGGCGGTGTCACTACCAGCCTCTCGCTCGGACAAGCCATAGGCGAACATCGCCTCACCCCGAGCCACCGGCGGCAGGTACTTGGCCTTCAGCTCATCGGAAGCGGCAAGGATCAACGGCATCGTGCCCAGCTTGTTGACCGCAGGAATCAACGACGAGGACGCGCAGGCCCGGGCAACCTCCTCGATCACGATGCAGGTCGCCAAGGCGTCCGCACCCACACCGCCGTACTGCTCCCCGATATGGGGCGCGTGGAAGTCAGACGCCACCAACGCGTCATACGCCGCCTTCGGGAACGTCGCGGTCTCGTCAACCTCGGCGGCGTGAGGAGCGATCTTGTCCTCAGCAACGTTGCGGACAGCCTGCCGCAACTCCTCGTGGTCCTCGGAGATGGTGAAAAACGGGAAGACGCCCTTGTCTGTGGTCACGGCGCCATTGTCGGTGATTAATGGCGCTACCGCACCTCAGGAATGACGGCATTCTCGAAGAGGTGCATACCCGAGGTGTCGTAGGCCGCCTCGGCGAAGTACGCGATCGTGTAACTCAGCCCCAATGCCTTGAGGGCACTGAGTTTTTCGGCGATCTGCTCGGGCGTGCCGAAGCCCACGCCTGCGCGCTCGCCCTCGATCTGCTGGTCAACCCTCGCCTCGGGCACTCCGGCGTCGATGTAGTGCTGACGGATCCAGGCCAGACGGTCCTCGACGTCCTTCTTGGTGTCGCCGATGACGACGTTGATGTTGGCCGTCCGGGTGATCTGGGCAAAGTCCCGGCCGACGTCCGCACAATGGGCGGCAAGGATCTCGCTCTTGTGCTCGAAAACATCGGCCGAGAAGTTGGTGTAGTCCGCGTACTGCGCCGCGATGCGAAGGGTCTTCTTCTCTCCACCCCCGGCGATCCACATCGGTATGCCGTTCAGCTCGGACCCGGGCTGGGTCGTGCCCTGAAGAGGGCGGGGAGAGCAGATCGCCCCATCGACCTGATAGTGCTTGCCGTTCAGAGTGGCCGATCCTTTGGTCCACATGTCGCGGAGGATCTGAACCCCCTCATCGAGCATCCCGAGCCTGACGCCGGCTGAGGGAAAATCCCCGCCGCTGACGCCATAGGCGCGCCACTCGTGCTCATACCACCCTGCCCCGATGCCCATCTCGAGGCGCCCCTCGGAGATGATGTCGACCGTCGCAGCGACCTTCGCCAGGTAGGCCGGGTTGCGGTAGCCCATGCAGGTGCACATCTGCCCCAGCCGGATCCGGCTTGTCACGGCCGCCAGCGCCGCCATCAGGGTCCACGCTTCGTGGGTTGCCTCCTGCGATGGGTTCGGCACGGTGTGGAAGTGGTCATAGACCCAGGCCGACTCCCACAGGCGCGTCATCTCGGCACGTTCGGCCAAACCCGCCATGACCCCCCAGTGCTGGTCCGGCTCGATGCCGGCGAGATCCATCCGCCAGCCCTGGGGAATAAAAAGGCCAAATCGCATTGAACTTCTCCTCATCAACACAAAGACACCGTGAGCACAAAGAAATCATGAACACTGGGACATCATCAAAGATGATCATCAACAGAAGCCATCGCACTCAACGCGGGAACCGCGTCCACACCGAGGCTACTGTGCCGCTATGACGCCGATCACATCAGGCAACATCTCGGACCCTGCAGTCATCCGCAAGGTCCTGACCACCCCCGCGACGTGGGCCGTGATCGGTCTGTCCACGGATGCCACCAGGACCGCACACGGGGTCGCACGGTGGATGCAGGACGCCCTGGGGCATCGCATCATCCCGGTGCACCCACGCGCGGAGGAGGTATGGGGTGAGCCGGGCTACCCGACCCTCGCCCAGATCCCGGACGGCACTGTTGTCTCGGTCGTGAACTTCTTCGTCAACTCGCATCGGGTCGGGGCGATCGTGGACGAAGCGATCCTCGACAAGGACCGGCTCGGCATCGAGGCCCTCTGGCTTCAGCTCGGGGTCATCGACGAAGATGCGGCCCAACGCGCGATCAGTGCGGGCCTGGACGTCGTGATGGACACCTGCCCGATGATCGAGTACCCGAAGCTCTGACGCCGGCGCTCCGGCGGCACTCGCGGGACGCGCCCTGCCGGGTCAGTCGCGAGGCATCCCGACGCCGGTTGGGTGAGCACGACGAGCCCGCAGTCGCTCGCCCTTGGCATGTGCCTCATCACGTAGCTTGCCCTGGAACTCAACCATTCTCGTGCGGAGGCGAGCAGCCTCATCATCCATCCCAGCGCCGAGTATCCGCGCCGCCAGCAGTCCGGCGTTGCGAGCTCCGGCCACCGACACGGTCGCCACAGGCACACCCGCGGGCATCTGCACGATGGACAACAACGAGTCCATCCCGTCGAAGTACTTCAGCGGCACCGGGACGCCGATGACAGGCAGCGGGGTGACCGCCGCCAGCATCCCGGGCAGGGCGGCGGCGCCCCCCGCGCCGGCGATGATCACCCGCAGACCACGCTCGACGGCGCCCTGCCCGTACTCGAACGTCTCCTGGGGCATCCGGTGCGCCGAGACGACATCGGCTTCGTAGCCGATGCCGAACTCCTCCAGCACTCTTGCGGCTTCTTCCATGACGGGCCAGTCGCTGTCACTGCCCATCACCAGCCCCACAATGGAGGGACCTACGCCTGCAGGACCCCGCGGGTCAGGATCGTCAACCGATACGAGTCCACTCATTCCGTGATCACTCCCTGCAGAAAGTCGCTGGCATGGCTGGCGCGGGCCCGGAGGTCATCCAGGTCCGAGCCGCTGACGTTCACGTGTCCGATCGTGCGACCGGGTCGGACCCCTTTACCGTACAAGTGAATCTTGAGCCCGGGGTCGCGCGCCAGCAGATGTCGATACGTGGGATACAGCTGCGGGTGGTCACCCCCCAGGACATTGCCCATCACGGTCCACGGCGCCCGGGGGCTGGTGTCCCCCAGCGGCAGATCAAGAACCGCGCGCAGATGCTGCTCGAACTGGCTGGTCACCGCACCGTCAATGGTCCAGTGACCACTGTTATGCGGCCGCATCGCGAGCTCGTTGACCAGGTATGCAGGGTTGCCGGTCTGCGGGTCCCTCACCTCGAACATCTCCACCGCCATCACGCCGGTGACGCCCAGCTCGCCCGCGATGCGCAGACCTGCAGCCGTGGCCACGGCCGAGAGCTCGGGGTCCAGTCCCGGAGCTGGTGCCAGGACCTGTGTGCAGATGCCGCCGGTCTGGACGGTCTCCACGACAGGCCACGCACCTGCCTGTCCCGAGGGGCTGCGGACCACCAGCATCGCCAGCTCACGGACGAAGTCGACCTTCTCCTCGGCCAGCAGTCCGGCGGCGAGCGGTCCACCGCCCAGCAACTCATCGCCCAGCAACTCATCGCCCAGCAACTCATCGCTCGCAGCGGCTGCATACGCGGCGGAATCACGCGCGACATCGGAAAGCCAGTCGGCAACCTCGTCCGGCGAACCGACGACACGGACTCCCTTGCCGTCATACCCGCGGGGGGTCTTGACGATCACCGGCCAGCCCACCTCGTCGCCAAATGCCTGAAGTGAGGCTGCATCGCGCACCTGGGCCCAGGC
>DASRUA010000273.1:0-2193 GCA_035655615.1 Dermatophilaceae bacterium | reverse complement strand
CCACACTGCGGGCGGCGGGTTTGATACCTCGCCCCTCATGCACCGCCGCCAAGAATCGAACACCAGCAACAGAATCCGATCGGAACGCCATCGTGGACCACCTTCAGAGAAGGCGTTGCAACGACCGATAGAACCTGTCGGACCCCTTACGAAGCAAGCCCAGGGGACCTAGCGGGACCTTCCTGGCTAGTGCGTTCTTGACTGGTGTTTGTGCAGGTCAGGTGCCATTTTGGTGGTTGCTGAGTGTATTACCTAAGTGGGTCAGCGGGTGGGTGCGTATTGGTCGAGGTTGAAGATCTCGTATAGCTGTTGTTGGGTCGGGGTCATCTCGGTGAGCATCCGTCGGGCGCGGGGTCGTCCGCCGGTGGAGGGGTAGAGGAGCAGGGTCTCTTGGATGCCGGCGAGGTGGCTGAGTAGTTCACGTACGGATAGGTCGAGCCCGTTTTGTCGGGCTTGGCGGCGCATGAGGTGAGCGACGGCCAGCGCGGTCACGCAGTAGGAGAGGTGGACCCGGATCTTGGAGTCGGTCCAGTGCCACATCGGGGAGAACGAGACGACGTGGGGGTCTTTGAGTTGGCGGAAACCGGCTTCGGCGTCGGACTGGGACCGGTAGCCGGCGACGATGTCGACGATCGGCCAGTCGTCGCGGTCGGTGACCAGGATCCGTTTGCCGAACAGCTCGGTCTCTAATGCTTTGCGGGCTGTGGTGTCGACGGTGAAGGCCAGTCGCATCTGGGCGGGGGTGTCGCCGGTGAGGTTGATGGTCAATACCCGGCTCAGCCACCGGGGCCGGGTGATGTGGTCGATGACGGCCTGCACACCGGCCCGGTCGCGGCGGCCCTGGCCACGTTCGAGTATCCCGGCGAGCTCGCTCAGCTTGCGGGTGGCCTTGGCGATGGTCTGGTCGAACCCGCGGGCTTGTTTGGCGTGCAGGTTCGGGGAGTGGGTGAGTAGTACCCGACGCTGCGCGCCCAGCGCGTCGATGCGGGTCTCGTAGGCGGTGAGCCCGCCGTAGCGTCCCGCGTCGACGCTGGTTCGGTCCCGGGCTGGTATGGCGAGTAGTTCGGGGTGGTCGGAGGGTGGCAGGGAGCCGACGAAGTGCAGGCCGACGTCGGCGAGGTGGGCGAAGTTCGCGGTCGAGTTCTGCCCGGCGTCGAAGACCACCGTCAGGTCTTGGTCGTCGGCGGCCAGTGCCCGGTAGCGGGCGACGAGCTCGTCGACGACGGCGGGGAACACTGCCACGTCGGGCCGGTTGCCGGGGTAGGGATACCCGACCAGTGGCACCCCGCCGTCGCGGCTGACGACCATACCCAGGCCAACCAGGCGCAGATCGGTGCGTTTCTGTTTGGCGTGCCCGCGCTGGGCGATGGGGGCCTTGTCGTTGGTCGAGTCGATAAAGGTGGCGAAGTTGGTCATGTCCAACGCCATCCCTGATAGACCCAGGCCGAACTTGCTGGTCATCGCCGTCGCGAGGCGACGTTCCACCTCGACGAGCCGGTCAGCGTCCAGGGTGTCCATCGCGTCCCAGAACCGGCGGTGATCACTGGCCCCGGCCGGTAGGCGCACCCATCGGTCCCCGGCTGTGGTGGCCCACCAATCGGCGAAAGCGAGCTTCGAGCGCGGTGCGACCACCCGGTTCGCGCACGCCAACCCCAGGTAGGTACCCACACTCGCCCCCGCGTCGGCCCGGCGAGCGCCGACCACGGCGTCGACAATCCCTGGGTAGTCCAGCCGCGCGAGCATCGCCCAGGTCGCGGCCAACGCGCCGAACCCCAGATGCCGGGTACGTGTCGGGACCGAGCTGGCCCCGTCCAACGCGGCGGTGATGTCTTGGGCCGAGCCCAGGTACCGCTGGGAGACGATCCGAGGTTTACCCCCGACCCGGGCCGACTCGACCAGGTAGTAGTACGTCTTCCCATTGATCACCTTTGGCTGCACAGATGCCATGTTTAGGTAATACACTATTTCGCCACAGCTACCAACCGCGACACGCCGTATCCGTGCAGGTCAGGCCCACTATTTCGCCCCCATGACCTCAACGGTGAACGACCAGGATCACGCTAGGGCGGAAGGTCCCGCTAGGGGTGCTCGTCGTCATGGATGCCTCGATCCACCTCGCGGACCGTGCGACCAAGACCCACGCGATGTCGGTCTCGACGTTCGCCTCGCCCTGGGGAGCGCCGATAGGTCGGG
>DASRUA010000272.1:0-2851 GCA_035655615.1 Dermatophilaceae bacterium | reverse complement strand
CGTCCTCGACGGTGTACCGGCGATGGCCGCCCGCGCTCCGCGCCGACGCGGTCAGCCCATACCTCGAACCCCACATACGGACGGTCGACGGTGCCACTCCGAGACGCCCCGCCACCTCGCCGACCGACATCTGCTCCACGGTCCGATGATGACACGGCGCGGCTCGGGCAACCCGGCCGACGAATACCTGCCGATGCTGCGCCCTCTTGGATCGGAACGGTCAGAACCACCGCTCGAGGATCTGCGCCACCCCGTCCTCATGGTGGTGCGCATCGACCTCCGTCGATTCCCCAGCGCCACCTGGGTTTGCGCCCGGCCCCAGCGACCCGCGAGGCTCCTCGACCCGAAGATCTTTCGGGTTACCCCCGATGCTGGCCAAGCCAGAGACATCGGAATCCACAGAGACAACATCACCAAGCAGGGCATGACTGATCAAGAGGTGGTCGATCAATTCACCCTGACCCTCAAAAATCCGGCAGAACCGCTGTCAGCGTCGGAACCGTGGTCGCCATCGTCCGCAACGCCGTGCCCGGCGGATGCATGACCGTCGTGGGCAGCCGCGGCGGGTGGTGTCGCGTCGTCGTGGGGTTCGGTCAGCGGGTCGCAGACATGGTCCGGGACGGACTGCCCGGCGCAGTTGTACCCGCAGTCCCGCACCAACCGTCCAGCCCGGCGATGCTGGTGGTGGCCGGGTCGTAGGTCACGGTCGCGGCTGCGACACCGGGGTTGGCATCCATCGCTCGGGTCGTGTTGCATGGTGAGGGACCGCGGGCCTTGCGTGCATCCGGGAGGAAAGCTGATGAACGGGACCGAGACACCGCCCGATGCCACCGGCGTGACTAAGGCGCGCCTGGCTGGACTCCGGTCCTGGAACCTCGGCCTCGCGATGGTGCACCTCGCTCAGGCGGCACTGATCGTCTTCCTGTCCACGGACTTCGCGATCACCGTTACGTCTTCTTTCCCCGAAGGACCACCGGGAACCGCCGCCCCCGCCCCGGAGCCGCTCTTCGACGTGTCCGTCGGATGGTCCGTGGCCGCTTTCCTCGGGCTTGCGGCACTGGACCACCTGCTGACCGCGACCGTGTCTCGCAGCACCTACGAGCGCGACCTCAAACGTGGCATCAACCGGTTCCGGTGGGTGGAGTACTCCCTGAGCGCCACTTTGATGATCATCCTCATCAGCTTCTACTCGGGCATCACGGGTATCAACGCGGTCATCACAATCGCCGCGGCCAACGTCGGGATGATCCTCTTCGGTTGGCTCCAGGAGCTGATGAACCCACCCGGGCGGGCGACGACGACGATGCTCCCGTTCTGGTTCGGCACGATAGTCGGTCTGGGCGCCTGGATCTCGATCGCGGTCAATGTCATCGGGTCCACCACGATCCCCGGGGCGGTGTACGGGATCATCGTCGTCCAGGCCATCCTCTTCTTCAGCTTCGGGCTCAACCAGTGGCTGCAGTACAGCGGGGTTGGCAGGTGGACCGACTACGCCTACGGAGAGAAGACTTACCTGGTGCTCAGCCTGGCGGCGAAGTCCCTGCTCGCCTGGCAGATCTTTGCCGTGTCGTTAGCGACCTGAAGGGGCGGCCCAAAGCCATTGCCGGCCGAGCAAACGTGACTCGACCGGGACCTTGATCTGCCTCTACCGGGCCGTGTGCTTGGCCGTGAACACGGATCGTGAGGGCCCCAGGTCCCACCTCAGCGCAACTCAGCCCCGGTGTGTCGCCCAGGACCCAACCCAAGACCCAGCTTGGTGGCGATGAACCGGGATAGCACTCGTGCTGGTCACACCCTTGGCCCGGGTGATGCGGCCCACCTCGTCCACCCGCAACCAACGTCGGACCTCATCCGAGATCGCGCCATCCAGACGGTGATCGGGGTGGCCACCGCTGTCGTGGAGATCGCTGCGACCCATCTGTGAGGAGTCACTCCCGTCGGTGACTCGAGACGCGTCACGTCTCCGACAAACGGCTATCAGGCCGATGCTCTATCTATGCCTTCGCATCCAAACGACGAACGCGAGAGTCCGCCCCTCAGATGCAGGAATCCTGCATCACCCAGGGATACCGTTTCTTGGCTTGAAGGTCCTGTTCGGGGCTGAGAGTTCCGCTGTCGTGCGGTTTCCGTCAGCGGAGCAGTCTCGTTCGCGTGCTATTCCGCTGGTTCTGATAACCGTCGTTGCCAGTAACGCCGCCCGGCAGATCTGTTGTCTCGCAGTCAATAACGACAGGCCGCTGCGTTGTCGATTATTCCGCTCGCTCGCCGGGGTAGCAGCTCAGGGTCCCGGCAAAGTCCGGCCTTGATTTCCTGACCTGCGGTGATGCGGCGCGACACGCCGGTGATGGCCGTTTGCTGGGTGGGCATGGCCCTGGTGTTGATCATGAAGGTTCTCAAAAGCCACATGCTCATCACGAAGGACCATGCCCGATGTCATCATCGCCCACGTACACCGTCGTTGACCAGTTCGACGAGGACGAGTTCCCCGACAGTGACCGACCTTCGGGGGGAAGCACTCCGGGCCCGCACCTGCGGTCCACGCTGCGCCCGGCCGATCGGGCAGGGCCTCCCCAGTTCCCGTCGTCACTATCTGAACGTTCCACGCCCCATACGCCGGAGGGTTCTTGGCGGCTGCAGTTCCAGGATCTTCACCGCGTCCATGGCCTTCACCGTGATTACAGCGGCTCGGCTCCCTCTGCTCCCACCCTCAGGGCAGGACCTCTAACGACGCTGCAGGCTTCGCTTCATGCTGCGGACCGTCCAGTTGCTCCCCCAAAAGGGCTTTCGACACTGGGCTTCGACCCGGACCGTTTCCAACCCGAGCCGCCAGTCTGCTACCGGGCCTCCTGAC
>DASRUA010000271.1:0-3471 GCA_035655615.1 Dermatophilaceae bacterium | reverse complement strand
GGCTGGGAGGGTGCCGACTGGTTCGCTCCGGAGGGAGTCGAGCCGGCGGTCGAGCGCCTGTCCTGGGGCCGCCAGAACTGGTTCCCCTACTGGGAAGCGGAGCACCGGGCTGCGCGCGAGGGCGTGATTCTCATGGACATGTCGTTCATGTCCAAGTTCGCCGTGCAGGGGCGCGACGCCGGACGTCTGCTCGACCGCCTTTCGGCCAACAACGTCGATGGCGAGCCCGGCACGATCACCTACACCCAATGGCTCAATGACGCCGGACTGATCGAGGCCGACCTCACCGTCACCAAGCTTGGCGACGAGAACTACTTCGTGGTGGCCTCGGACTCGGCCCACCGGCACGTCGAAACCTGGATGCGGCGGCACATCCACACAGATGAGAACGCGTTCGTCACCGACGTGACGTCCGGGTATGCCCAGCTCAACGTCCAGGGGCCGCGATCACGTGAGCTCATGCAGCTCATCACCACTGCAGACCTGTCGAACGAGGCGTTCCCGTTCCGCACGGCTCGCGATATCGACTGCGGCTTTGCCCGGGCGCTGTGCATCCGGATCACCTACCTCGGCGAGCTGGGCTATGAGCTGTACGTGCCGACCGAGCAGGCGCTCTACGTGTACGACCGCATCGTGGAGGCCGGGCGTTCGGTCGATCTGCGGCACGCCGGCCTGAAGGCGCTGTCCAGCCTGAGGATGGAGAAGGGCTACCGCGACTACGGCCACGACATCGACAACACCGACTGCGTGCTGGAGGTCGGACTCGGTTTCGCCGTGGACCTCAGCCGCCCGACCCAGTTCATCGGGCGCCAGGCGGTCGAGGCCAAGAAAACAGCCGGGCCGCTGACCCGGCGGTTGGTACAGATCCTGGTGAAGGACCCCGAGCCGATGATGTTTCACGCCGAGGTGGTCCGCCGGAACGGGGTGCCGGTCGGTTACGTCCGGGCCGCGTCATACGGCTTCACGCTCGGGGGTGCCGTGGGGCTGGCCATGATCGAGGCCGGCGAACCCCTCGATCAGGCCTATCTGGACGGCGCGACCTGGGAGGTCGAGATCGCCGGCCGGATGCACCCCGCAGTCGCCTCGTTCCGGCCCCTCTACGACCCGACGATGAGCCGCGTCAAAATCTAACCACTCGTCGGTAGGGCCTAACCAGATCCAGGGTGCTGCCAGACGGCGCGTCACATCCAGCCAACCGGTGTGTCACATCGCTGCTCCTGAATGGAGTCGTCGAGAGGGCGCCTTTGATTGTCATAGAAGTGTGACGTCACAAGAGTATGATGCTCGTCGCATTGGCCCTCCCGTGGTGGCAAGATGCCCTGATAACCAATTTCAGCTTCCGTGGAAGGAATACTTCTGATGGCCAGACGTCTCTCACCCGTGATCACGCTCACTGCCGGCGCTGCAATCGTGGGTCTGGCGCTGAGCGCCTGTGGTTCCAGCTCCCTGTCCACACCTTCCGCCAGCAGCGCGGCGCCGAAAAGCCAGGCAGCAGACCCCGCGCTCGTCGCAAAGCTGCCGGCCAAGGTCAAGTCGGCCGGACAGATCGTGGTGGGCACGGACGCGACCTATGCCCCCAACGAGTTCCTCAACGCGGACGGCAAGACCGTCCAGGGCATGGACGTCGACCTGTTCAACGCTGTCATGCAGAAGTTCGGCGTCAAGGTCGTATGGACGCCGGCCAGCTTCGACTCGATCATCACCGGCGTCCAGGGCGGGAAGTTCGACATCGGCGTCTCGAGCTTCACCGTCAACAACGACCGCATGAAGCAGGTCAACATGGTGAGCTACTTCAACGCCGGCACCCAATGGGCAACGGCACCCGGAAACCCGAAGAAAGTCAACCCGCAGAGCCCCTGTGGCCTCAAGGTGGCAGTCCAGAAGGGCACCGTGCAGGAGCAGACCGACATGCCGCCCAAGGTCAAGGCGTGCGCCTCGTCCGGCAAGCCCATCGACCTTCAGATCTACGGCGGCCAGGACCAGGCCACCGCAGCCGTGGCGACAGGCAAGGCCGATGCCATGCTGGCCGACTCCCCCGTCGTCGCCTACGCGATCAAGCAGTCCGCCGGCAAGATCGAGGCGGCCGGCGCTGTCTATGACGCGGCCCCCTATGGTTACGTCGTTCCCAAGGCCGACACTGCGTTCGCCCAGGCCATCGCCGACGGGCTGAAGTCGCTCGACACCTCCGGTGCCTACAAGAAGGCCCTCAGCACCTGGGGCAACGAGGCTGGCGCGATCAGCGACTTCGCCGTTAACCCGACGGTCAAGTGAGCACTCCCACCACCACCACGGATCGGCCGGGCCTCATTGAGGCCCGGCCGGTTCGGCACCCCTGGCGCTGGGTCGCCATCGCAGTGATCGCACTCCTGACCGCCATGATGGCGAACCTGTTCTTCACCAACCCCGCTTTCGACTGGTCATTCGTGTTCAAGGCCATGGTGCAGACCCCTGTCTTGCGCGGTCTCTACATCGGCACCCTGCTCACCACCGCGCTCGCTATGGCCGTCGGCGTCGTGGGCGGAGTCGTGACGGCAGTGATGCGCCTGTCGGACAACCCGATTCTCTCGGGTGTCGCCTGGGTCTTCACCTGGTTCTTCCGCGGGATCCCCCGCTACGTCCTGCTGGCCACCATGGGCACGCTGGGCATCCTGTTTCAGCAGGGTCTCGGCCTCGGCATCCCCTTCGACTGGAAGATCCAGGAGCTGCTCGGCATCAGCGGCAGCTGGAGGTTCGCAACCCTCGACGCCAATGCGCTGTTCGCCGGCCTGTTCGGCGCCGTGCTCGGCCTCGGACTGTCGGAGGCCGCGTACATGTCCGAGATCGCCCGTGCCGGCATCTTGTCCGTTGACAAGGGCCAGGCGGAGGCGGCGGAGGCGCTGGGCATGAGCGGCGGCAAGTCCATGCGCCGGATCGTGCTCCCCCAGGCCATGCGGGTCATCGTGCCCCCCACCGGCAACGAGACGATCGCCATGGTCAAGGACACCTCGTTGCTGATCGCACTGCCCTTGAGCACCGAGCTCTTCTTCCAGCTCTCGTCCATCGGTTCACGGACATACAAGACGTTCCCGGCGTTCGTGGCGGCGTCGATCTGGTATCTGATCATCACCAGCATCCTGATGGTTGGGCAGTTCTACCTCGAACGACACTTCGGCCGTGGCTTTGGCGAGAAGAAGCCCAAGAACAAGCGGTTCGCCCGCGGCGCAGGGATGGGTGGTGCGTGATGTCTGCACCCGCCGACAACGGCAAATACACCAACGCAGACACCGGGGATGGTCGCCCTCAAGACATGCCTCTGGTGCATGCCGTCAACGTGATGAAGTCCTTCGGCGACGTCCAGGTCCTCAAGGGAATCGACATGGACGTGCACAAAGGGCAGGTGATCTGCCTGCTCGGCCCCTCGGGCTCGGGCAAGACCACCTTCCTGCGCTGCATCAACCAGCTCGAGACCATCGACGGCGGCCGCATCTGGGT
>DASRUA010000270.1:0-12309 GCA_035655615.1 Dermatophilaceae bacterium | reverse complement strand
CAGCCTTCCACTATCATACTATAGTATGACCGGTATGCGATACGCGACAGCGGGACGTGCGGAAAAGCAGGGCCGTGGGTCGCGGGTCGCGGGTCGCGGGTCGCAACAACAGGTCTCCCCGTTCTGCGCCAAACCCAATGTGATGGTGTCCCCAGCCAGGCGACAACCCGATGCTGTCATCCTTCCCAAAGCACCCAGATCAGCGGGTTTGGCGGCACGCGAAGGACACCAGCCACCCCGCCACCTAGTCTCAGTCCTAGTCTCATTCGTCGTCGTACGGCTGGATTCAGGGAACGTCGCGGCCGGTCTTGGTGAGCACGAGGCGGACGCCGACAACGGTGCCTGAACGCTGGTTCGCAGAACTCGAAAGCGTGTGTGGGTGAAAGTCCACCGTGGGTTCAAATCCCACCGCCACCGCCAGGGGGTAGTTACGAAACTACCCCGGCTCAAGTTACGAAACCCCCCCGTTGGAGACCGGAAACGGTTCCTGGCGGGGGGTTTCGCTGTGTTCTGGGGCAGCGGTGGTCTTGCTGGTGCCCGGCAGTGCCAGCGCTGCGGCGGGCGCGTTGTCGTTCGGCTATCTCGGGGCAGCAGTGGGCGCCCACCGGCGCGAAGGCCGACGAGCTGCTGGGGCGGTGTGTTCAGGTGAAGTGGCGCGAGGCGGGTCAGGCTGTGGCCGGCGGGCTGGTGGCCCCGACACCGCCGGTGGCCGGGTCTATCTCCTCGAACGAGACCGGCCCGACCTCCATGAGGGTGAGCGGGTCGGTGACGTCACCGGTCGCCCTTGACCAGGTCAGCAGCTGTCTCAGGTTGGACGCGGTGACCGCCACAGCGAGCAGAAGGGTCGTCTTGATGATGCCGACCTGACGGGTCCAGCCGCGTTTGACGTTGCAGGTCGCGTCGTTCTTCAGGAACCCGAACGTGGCCTCGACGCGGGAGCGGCGGTTGAAGGAGATGATCCAGGCCGGGGTCCCCCAACGCTCGCGTTGCCGTAGTTTCGGGCTGACAGTCATCGGGACCGAGATCGTCCGCTGCTTGCACGCGGCCGGCAGGCCGGGCTCGGTCGGCGGGTTCGGCACGGGGCAGGTCGGGGGGGGGCGTACTTGGACAGGGCCAAGCCCACCGCGGAGCTGCTTGGACCTCTTTGCAACACTGTGTACTTCCGGGTACTATTGCAGACATGACAGCACTGCGTATGCCTGTGAGCACGGCCTCCCGCAAGGGGGTTTCCGGTGTGGTGAGCGCTGCCGAGGAGCAGCGAGTCATCCTGACCAGCCACGGCAGGGCCGTCGCCGTCGTGGACTCGGCCGGGAATCTGGACGAGGACATCCGCCGCCTGCGCGAAGGTTCACTTGCGGTACTGGACGCAGCAGCAGATCTGGTAGCCGGGCGCTGCCTGAAGTTCTCCCTCGACGACGTCTGCGCTCGCTTGGGCATGGACGCAGACCAGATCCGCTCACTAGCCGAGAAACGGGCCAAGGGCGCACGTTGAGGGCCGGGGGCACCTTCCCGGGTGACCAGGCGGAGATCGTTTTCAACGACGTCTTCGTCGAGTACCTCGAAGCTCTCCCCGCGGCGCAGCGGCGCAGCGTTCTCGTTGAGGTGACGTCCCTGTGCGCCAACCCCTCCGGGGATCACCCGCTGAGCAATCGCACGGCCACCGACCAGCTCGCGGGGTGGAACACCCTGGAAGTGCTCAACAAGGAACACCGCGTGGTGTTCTCCAGTCACGTTATCGGTGGGGTGGGGACGATAGAGGTACTGTGCGCCGGGCCGAGGCGCGCCGAGGCCGCCTACGACCTCGCCAGCGCCCTCATCCGCACCGGGCGCCTGGAGCCCGAAGAGGTCACAGAGATCTGGCAGGTGTTGACACTGCTGGATGTCTTGGCCGAGCAGGCCGGCCTGGATGGCTGGGATTATGCACCCCCCGCTGCTCCGCAGGGCATGGTGCGGGCCGCTGTCGCTGCCGGACTTCTGGACGAGGCCACGGCGAGGCTGCTCTCCAAAGATGAACTTGAGGCAGCCATGTCACACGGGTGGGGCGCCGGCGGGGCTGACCCGGTGGCCGCACTTCGAGCGGCCATGGCGCGGGCGCGGGCGGGCGTCGACCCAGGTGACGTCGTGGGCCAGGTGCTGCGCCGTCGGGAGGGCCGGTGCGCTGTGGTGCTGCCACGCACCCACCAGGTGTGCATCCGTAAGGCCGGACACCCTGGAGCTCACCGCTCCACGGCGTGAGTACGTCCGGCGGGTAGGCCGAAGGAGCCCCTTCAATCGTCGTGTCTACCGACCCGCCACGAACACGCTGAAGAGTGTGTGGTCAAAGCGGCAAAACATGTGTGGTCAACATCTAAAGCTTGGGCCCGGCGCGCCCCTGACCTGCGCCTTTGGGGTTTCGTAACTACCCCGCCAGGGGTTCTTGTGAAACTGAGAACTCACAGGTTACGAAACCCCTTACCGGATGCCGAAAACGGCCGTTGGTGTGGGGTTTCGCTGCGTCCGCGTCCGTCACGATCTCAGGCTGCGCGGCCGATCGTTCGCAGGGTGGCTTTGCGGAGGTCGTCGGACTTGACGCCGAGCTCTGCCAGGACTGCGTTGATGTCGCTGTCGTCACACCTCAGCAGCCCGAGCAGGATGTGCTCGCTGCCGATGGCGCCGGCCTTGAGCCAGATCGCTTCACGCAACGCCAACTGAAGGGTCTTCTTCGCGGGCCGGGAGAACCGCGGCGAGAACCGTGGCCGACCGCGGCGAGGCTGGCTGTGCGGCACAGCCTCGGGACCGAAGGATTCCGTCAGGTGCTCAAGCACGACGTCCAGGTCGATGCCAACAGACCGGAGCGACTCGGCATCTTCCTGTGTCAGAAAGCCGTCTCCCGGAGTGCGCCGGCGGACCACCTCATGCACTCGATCCGCCTGCAATCCCGCACCGTGCAGGACCTGGTACCCGGTTCCCGTATCGGGGCTGAGCAGCCCGAGCAGCAGGTGCTGAGTGCCGATGGAGTCGTGGCCGAGTTCGCCCGCCTGCTCCACTGCGACCGAGACAACCGCCCGGGCCTCTTCAGTGAACCGCTCAAACATTTCGAGCACCTCTTCCCTTCTCAGCCGCTGAATGCTTCTGGTGCACGGCTTGCCTGCTCACCCCGAGCACCTCGGCGATGTCCTGCCATGACCACCCCTGGCGGCGGGCATTGGCGACCTGTGCAGCCTCCAGGGTCTCGGCCAGGCGACGCAGCGCCGAGGCGGCCCTCAACCCCACTCGCGGGTCAGCGCCACTGGCTGTCGATGCCAGGTCAGCTGTTGTGCTCATGCGTCAAGTTTAATTGACGTTCAGTTTCTGTCAAGAACTCTTGACGATGGATCTCGGAGACCTTGTCATGGGCTCTCATCAGGCAGAGCGCGCGTTGCCGCGGGGCTGTCGTCCCGGTTACCGAACCTCAGCAAGCCGGCAGCCGATCAGAGCTGCTGGCAGAGCCTCGGTGAGTTCGGCCGGACGCGAGAGGAACGGCGAGTGTCCGCCCGGCAGCTCGAGCGCCGACACACCGAGCTTTGCCTGCGCGGCCCGCCGGGCCCATTCAGGGCTGACCAGGCGGTCCTCGGTGCAGAGAATGTAGGCCGACTCCACATCAGGCCAGGCGTCGACCGGTCATCTCTCAGTCCACAGCGAATACTGAGCCTGCAGCTGAGGGAACGACCAGGCGGCGACGGCCGGTTTGCTGTCCTGCCACAGAAATCGGGCCGCGGCCACCTCGTCGACCCACGCCGTTGTCCCGTCATCGTGGTAGGCGATCCCGGCTAGCGGTTCGGGCGCCATGTCCGCATCCGTGCCGTCCTCAAAGCCCTCGGCCAGACTCTTTCGTGGATGCACTCGGAGGCGGGGTTCGAGCGCCGGACCTGCGTTTGAGAGGTTGAGCATCCATGGATGTCGCCGATACACAGAGCGAGCCTGCCGGGCGAGCGCGAGCAGACCTTCAGGACCGGAACCGCTCAGCTTCCTGCGGTAGGTGAACTCACCAATCACAGTGTCGGTCATCAGCTCGAGTGAGATCGCGTTGCGGTGATTGCTGACTTCATTTGCCGAAAGCGGAGAAGCCCTTGTAGACCATGAATGCCGGCCACACGATGCCCTGGAGCACTGCGAACAGGTGTCCCCAGAACGTGTCGGCTTGTTGCCAGAAGAACACCCACGCGCCGAACATGCCTAGTCCGTAGAGGGCGCCACCACCCGCGGCCGCACCGGCGTTGTTGTTGCTCACGTTGACCCCACCTCTCATCGTCGACCCTCGGCGTCTTCGCTTGACGACATTCGCGCCCCGCTTGAGCCCAGGCGATCTGCTCACCTCACACCGCCATCCTGGCACGACCTTGCGGTCGAACTCAGGTCCTCGTGCGTGCGATTCTCTTCGAGCTTCGGGCGGTATCGCGCCCGCATCTGTCAGGTCTCAGGAGTCCAGTGAGGTGCTATCCGGCACGTATTCAACAGTGATTGAACGTGATGCGGTACTCCGTGTTGCGTAACGTCATTCCCTCGCCTCGCACCCTGTCGACCACTCTCACCGAGCTTTCGTCGGATGCTCCCGAGGGACCGATCCGCCTTCACCTGGTTGCCTGTGAGGACTCAACATTCGGTGACACCTACACTTCGAGAACCTACTCGTCGACTGTGCCAACCTGGGGCCGCGCGTTGCGCAAGTCCTGGTTCGGCCCTCATGACCTCAGGAGGAATGCATGGCACTTGCACCTGCACCCACGTTGGGCTCACCCGGAATCGACCAGTTCAGCCCCGCCCAGCTACTGCGCACCGCACGCCTTTTCGCATCTGATCCGTCACTGCCATCCTTGGTGGATCCCAGTGAGCAGGAATCACGGTGGGTTGAGCTCGACTCCAGCCCTCACCTTCAGATCTGGCTCCTGTCCTGGCCCACCGGAACGCATAACGAATGGCATGACCATGGCGAGTCCGTCGGCGCTTTCCAGGTTGTCAGCGGCACCCTGCTGGAGCAGACCTCAAAGAATCACCGCCGGGAGTTCCGGACCCTCATCGCCGGCGAGGGCAGGTCTTTCGAGCAGAACCACATTCATCACCTCGGCAACGTCCGGGTCGGCACTGCCGTGTCCGTGCACGTCTACGCCCCTCGTCTCACCACTACGACGCGGTACGAGATCACCCCAACGGGGTTGCAGTCAAGGACAGAGGGCAAGGCCGGGGTGCCCTGGTGACCACCGACTCGGCACCGGATCGGTGACCGGTCACCGATCCGGCCGCGAGACCAGCATGCCAAACCTGCGCTGTCGTGCGGCTCTCCTGCTGGTGGTCAGTCTTGGTTTTGGAGAGCGGCGGCAAGATCCGCCAGGATTTCGCCGGCTCGGTTCAGGATCATGGTGAGGTGGCCGTCGTCGGGCAGCAGCCGTGCCCGGCAGGTCGGGAGAGCATCGGCGAGCCAGCGTCCGTGGGCCGGGGGCACCATGAGGTCCTGCTCTCCCTGCCACAAGAAGACGGGCACGCGAACGTTAGCAAGCTCGAACCCCCACGGCTGGGTGAAGGCCAGGTCGTCGTCGATCCACCCATCAACCCCTGCCTGAAGTGCCAAAGAGATGCTCTCATGCATGTGCTCGGCCACAGCTCCGGTGAAGATTTCCCGGTCCGGGGGGCTCAGCACACTCTGCATGGCGGCGAACGTGCCCTCCGGCCCGGCCGACACCATCTCCCCACGCCAGGGCACGAGCAGGTCCCGCAGTGGCGCTTCTCCCCTTAGCGCAGCGCCGAACTCGACCTCGTTGCCCTCGCCCATGCCGGCGAGGAAGTCCAGGCCCTTCGCAGCCCAGGGGCCGACACCGCTGACGACCGCAACAGCAGCACACCGGTCGCCGGCGAGAGCTCCACAGGCCAGCGCGTGGGGGCCGCCGCCGGAGGCACCCACGACAGCGAAACGCTCCACGCCCAGCGCATCGACCGCGGCCAGTACATCGGGCACTACGTCGGCTACGGTCCGTCCCGGCATGCGGGTAGAACCGGCGTAACCCGGGCGCGCGAGCGACACGATCCGGATCCCGGCCAAGGCCGCCGCCTCCTCCACGGACGGAAGGAGAACGTGACCCTCAGGGGTACCGGGAATGTTCACGACCAGAGGCGCACCTTCCGCCCCCACCACAAAGACATCGAGGCTGCGGCCCCCGGCCACAGTGAGAAGTCGGCGCGTCGTTGTCATGGCGATGAGACTGCCACAGCCCGGCACCAACAGAGGCAGAGGCGCTTGAACAGGTCACACACTGCTCCCAGACCGGAATGATGGGTTCGGCCAGGAAGTTGATGTGACCATGACCACCTGGGGATTCATCGGAAGCGGAAACATCGGCACCAGCGTCGCCATGGCCCACCAGCGGGGGCGACGCACGACGACCACCATGCGCCACAGATGAGTCGACCGACCGCCACGACCAGGAATGAGCCATGACACGACCGCATGATGGCCGCAGCCCAGCGCCCCCCACGAGAGTCCTCGTGTGCTTCCACGCCCACCCAGACGACGAAGTTTTCACCACCGGTGGTGTGATGCGCCTGGCCGCAGACGCCGGACACCGGGTGGTGCTGGTGACCGCCACCGACGGCGCGCTGGGAGAGGTACCGGACGGGCTTCTGGCCGAGGGCGAGCGGCTCGTTGATCGGCGCCGCCGCGAGCTGGCGGCCTCGGCACGCGCACTGGGAGTGCACCGGGTGGAGATGCTCGGCTACCCGGATTCGGGGATGGCCGGAACGCCAGACAACGCCCGGGCCGAGGCGTTCTGCAATGTGGACGTCGAGGTCGCCGCCTCGCGGCTGGCGCAGCTGCTGGTCGAGGAGGGCGCTGACGTGCTCACCGTGTATGACCCGCATGGCAACTACGGGCACCCCGACCACGTACAGGTGCATGTCGTCGGGGTCCGGGCCGCGGAGCTCGCCGGGGTCACCCACGTGTACGAGGCGACAGTGAACCGCGACCAGATGGTCAGGCTCATGGCCAGCAACCCGCAATGGGCGGCTGATGCCACACCGCCGGACGTTTCAGAGTTCGGCCTGCCCGAGTCGGAGATCACCACCGTCGTGGATGTGCGCGCAGCGATGGCCGCAAAGCGCTCGGCGATGGCTGCGCACGAGTCCCAGGTGGGCGACTTCGGCCCATTCCTGGCGATGCCCGCCGAGCAGGTCGAGGCCGCCTTCGGCCAGGAGTCTTTCCGCCGTCGCGGGGGCGCCGCCGGCCAACTTGGTACGGCGGCCCTGGAGACCGCCCTCCCGCTGTGACTCAGCGCCTTCCTGGGCTGGTACCCGATCGACCAACTCGCGGTCTGTATCTCCGAATGCGGCAGGTTTAGCATCGAAGGGAGCGCGGTCGACGTCGATCCTCGCCGCCGTTCGCGCCGTCACCGTGGAGGCGCGCCATGGCAAACGCAGCGATCCGGACCCTGGGACTCACCAAGCACTTCGGGCGCGTCGTCGCCCTCGACGGCCTTGACCTCGAGGTCTCCACTGGCGAGATCTTCGGCTTCCTGGGCCCCAACGGGGCCGGCAAGTCCACCACCATCCGCCTGCTTCTCGGGCTCCTCCGGCCCACCGCCGGCGAGGCGTGGCTGGCCGGCGTTCCCGCCTCCGACGTCGAGCGCGCCCACCGATCGGTGTCGTACGTACCGGGCGACGTCTCTTTGTGGCCGCAGCTCACCGGCGCCGAGAGCCTCGAGCTGTTCGGCAACCTGGCGGGCGGGGTCGACGTCGCGTTCCGTGACGAGCTGCTCGAACGCCTCGACCTCGACCCGAGCCAGCGCGCCCGGTCCTACTCCAAAGGCAACCGGCAGAAGATCGCGCTCGTCGCCGCGTTCATGACCCGGCCCGACATCCTCCTGCTCGACGAGCCCACCGTGGGGCTCGACCCGCTCATGGAGGCGGAGTTCCAGTCGCTGGCGCGGGAGGCGGCAGAACGCGGGCAGACGGTGTTCCTCTCGTCGCACCTGCTCGACGAGGTCGAGGACCTCTGCCACCGCGTGGCCATCCTGCGCTCCGGCGTCCTGGTGGAGATCGCGGCTCTCGAGGATCTGCGACGGCTCACCACGACCATCTTCGAGGCTTGCCTCTCAGGCCCCGTCCCGGTGTTCACCGACCTGCCCGAGGTGGTCGGCGTCGAGCCGATGGAGGGCGGGGTACGCGTGACCGTGAGCGGGGCTCCGGGTGAGGTGCTCACGCGGTTGAACGCTGCGGGCATCACGCGGCTGCACAGCCAGGCTCCGACCCTCGAGCAGATCTTCCTCACGTACTACGAGACCAGCTCGACGCAGCGTGAGGCCGTCGCTGCGGCGCACGGAGACTCGGGTGTCTCGGCTCGCGGAGGGGGCGAAGAAGCATGACCGATACCGCGCATCGCGGCGCGCACGAGCTCACGCAGAAGTCGGGCCGCGGGGCTCAGCGTGCCGAGGCCGCCTCGACCGCTCGTGACATCGCACCGCGGACTGTCGGGGGTTCCCACCCGCGCCGCACGGTCCTCAGGTTGTATGCCCGGCTGATCCGGCGTGGCGCGCTGCTGATGGCGGTGGGGATGGCGGCGTACGTGGGCTTTGAGGTGGCCAGCTACAGCGCTGCCTACCCCAACGGCGTGTCAGCAACGCAGTTCGCGATGTTCCAGGACAACCCGGCCGTGCGGATGATGCAGGGCGTGCCGAATGCCCTCGACAGCGCCGGCGGGTTCACCGTGTGGGACGGCGGCTGGTTCTTCCAGCTCCTGCTCGCGGTGTGGGCGCTCCTCACGACAAGTCGGCTCCTTCGGGGTGAGGAAGATGTCGAGCGGACCGACCTCGTGCTGGCCGGCCCGGTCCGCGCCACGCGCGCAACGGCCTTGTCGCTCGTGGTCGTCGCAGCGGCGGCGCTGCTGATCGGCCTCGCAGTGACGGTGACGATGCTTGCGTCCGGCACCGGGCTGCAGGGTTCGGCGCTGCTCGGGCTCGGGCTCGCCGGGGTCACTGCGACCTTCGCGGCCGTTGCTGCCGTGACCTGCCAGCTCGTGGACGTACGCCGTCGCGCGGCCGCGCTCGCCGGGGGAGTCCTCGGCGTCGCCTACGTGCTGCGCATGGTCGGCAACAGCACCGACGCCCGCTCCTGGGTGCGCTGGACCACGCCTCTGGGCTGGATGGACGAGCTCAGGCCGTATGGCGACCCCGACCTGCGCGCGCTCGTGCCGATGCTGATCGTCCCGGTGCTGTTGGCGGCTCTGGCCGTGATGCTGCGGGCTCGGCGCGACCTTGGCGGCGCACTCCTCGCGACCGATGCGGGCCGTGAGCCGCACCTGCGGATGCTCGGGGGCCCGACCGCGTTCGCCTGGCGCAGCAACCGGGCCGTCCTCCTCGGCTGGACCCTCGGTCTCGGCGCCTACGCGGCTGTCATGGGCGCCCTCATCAGCACCATGATCCACTGGCTGGCGCAGGACAAGAACTACCAGAAGATCATGGCTGACCTTGGTCTCGACCAGGCGCTGACGGTCCTGGGGTTTCTCGCCATGATCGGGGTCATGTTCGGCGTCGCTGTCGCCCTGCAGGTCGCCTGGCGGGTGGGTGCAGCCCGCGCCGAGGAAGAGTCGGGTCGGGTCGAAGCCATCCTCGCCCGCCCCGTCTCACGAGTCCGCTGGCTCGGCGGTCACGCGCTGCTGTCGCTGCTGGGCGGCGCCGTGCTCCTCGCTGCGACGGGCACGGCTCTCTGGCTCGGGGTCGCGGCGTCCGGCTCGGACGAGATCACCTGGGCCAACGCGATGCGATCGGCTCTCAACACGCTGCCCGTCGTGGTGCTCATCGGCGGGCTCGCCGTGTTCTCGTTCGGTTTGTTCCCCCGGCTCACCGTCGCCATCCCGGTGACGGTGACGGTGGTCGGCTACGTCGTGACGCTGCTCGGGCCCGCGTTGTCGTGGCCTGCCTGGGTGCTCAACCTGTCTCCGTTCACTCACCTCGCCTGGGTCCCGGCAGCGCCGTGGGCCGCTACGTCGGGGATCGTCATGACGTGCCTCGGGCTGGTGTTGCTCGGTATCGGGCTCCTCGCGTTCAACCGGCGCGACGTCGTCGGCAGCTGATCACCCCCAAGAGGAGAACGACTCCGTTCCCTCCGTGGGGTGACCGCGCGTCCTCTCCCTTTCCTTCGCCTGAAGGTCTCATCGCCGTTGTAGCCTGCCGTCATGGCGCAGGACACGATCGTCGTCGAGCGGGTTGTCGGCTGCTGTGGTGAGCTGGTGCTGCAGCGAAGCGACGGGCACTACGAGATCGTGGCGAACGGTGTCTTCCTTATGGACACGCGGGGCGGTGGGTCGGAGCGACTACACGTGACCGTGGCGGCTGACCGCATGCTGCCGCCAGGTCGGATGCTGATCGGCGGCCTGGGCGTGGGGTTCTCGCTGGCTGCGGCGCTCGCTCACCCCGGCGTGGGTGAGGTGCACGTCATCGAGCGGGAGCCGGCGGTGCTGCGTTGGAATCGGGGCCCGTTGGCGCCGGTGAACGGGCGGGCGCTGCGTGACCCCCGGGTCAGCACCCACGAGGCCGACGTGGTTTCCTGGCTGGCCAACGCACCGGCGCGCTCGCTCGATGCGATCTGTCTCGACGTCGACAACGGGCCAGAGTGGCTGGTATCGCCGGGTAACGCCTGGCTGTACGCGAATCAGGGGCTGCGCGCCGCCGCGCGCGTGCTGTCACCGGACGGCGTGTTGACGATCTGGAGCGCAGCGCCCACACCCGCCTTTGTCGCGCGGATGAAGGGACACTTCACCGAAGTGGATGTCCTAGAGGTACCCGTTGCGCGGGGCGAGCCGGACGTGATCGTGCTGGGTCGTGAGCCACGGGAATCTGGAGCAACGGCGGGTTGCTGGGCGGACCTCAGAGAGCCATCCAGGTTGAACAGCGGACGAGACAGCTCGCCATACAGCACCCGGGCACGACCTGGCTCGGACTAGCTGACATCGTCCAACCGAAAGCCGACCTTCAGACCGACCTGGAAATGAGCCACGGCGCCATCCGTGATCTGGCCGCGGATCTCTGACACCTCGAACCATTCCAGGTTGCGCAGTGTCTGGCCGGCGCGCGCTACGCCGTTGCGGATGGCCTGCTGCAGGCTGTCGGGCGAACTTCCCACGATCTCCGTGACGCGATAGGTGTGATCGGACATGTCGGACCTCCGGTTGGGCTGAGAACACCTGGATCAACAATCACACCCGCGCAGAAGTCCGTGCGCAACCCCCGGCGACCCACGCAGGAGCACCCGCACTCGTGCACGACTCACTCACAAGTCAACGAGTGAAACTGAGTACAACGCTTGATTCACTGAGAGCCGGCGTCGTTATGGAGTTTCGGGTTCGGCACAAGGGAGGCGGCCGTCGTCGATCGCGGCCACGAATGCGTTGAAGTCACGCAGGTTCTGCTCGGCGTAAGCCTCGCTGAAGTCGGTGACCGCGCGGTCGAAGGCGTCCCCGTTGCCCAGGTACGCCGCGATCGATGCCGCGTCGCCCGATCGGGCGTGTCCGCGGGCGAGCGTTCGACCGCATAGCCGGGCGTAGAACTCGACCTGGTTCGCAGTTGCTCCCTCGGTCTCGACTGATCCCTTCCAGTCTCGCAGCTGCCGGACGTAGAACTGCCTGCTCTGCCGTCCTCCGGTCCAGCCCAGGAAGATGTCGGATTGCGCCTGCACCAGCTGCTGCCCCTCGACGACCCGCTGGCCGCTGTTGGGGTAGGCGCTGCCGCCGAGGAACTCCTCGAGGACGGAGGGACCTGCCTCCTTGATCTGCAGGAAAAGCGGGTCATCGCGGTCGCGGCCCTCCAGCAACATGATGAAGCATCGCGTGCCGACGCTGCCCACTCCCACCACCTTGAGGGCCATGTCGATGGGGGTGAAGCGTTCCACCAGGGTGCGCCGGTTTCCTGGAAGTGTCGCCTTGTACTGCTCGAACCCGACGCGCACGACCTCCTCGAGGACGGCCGGAGATGCCTCGTCAGGCAGCTCCCGCAACGGCACCAGCAGGGGCGGCTGGCTGCGGATACGGTAGCGGCCGTCGACCTCTTCGACCAGCTTCGCCAGGGCCTGCAGGTTCGTGCGCTTGCGCGCTTTGGTGCTG
The DNA here is from genome assembly GCA_035655615.1 of Dermatophilaceae bacterium. Classification (GTDB taxonomy): domain Bacteria; phylum Actinomycetota; class Actinomycetes; order Actinomycetales; family Dermatophilaceae; genus UBA4719. The sequence goes on along the minus strand of DASRUA010000270.1, from coordinate 212 downwards.
AACCGCTTCACGCGCTCGGCCATCTCGGCGGCGCTGATGTGGTTGGCCGCCTGTAGGTCCTCGACTGTGAGCTGGTCGTACCAGACGTCGAGGTATCCCATCGGCGCGTACTCCGCCATCGCCTTGCGGTAGGCCCTGGCGACGGTGGCCGTGGCCTTCCGGATGGCGGCGCGGTCGAGGCCGAGATGCTGCCCGGCCACCGTGAAGCTGGC
>DASRUA010000269.1:0-8711 GCA_035655615.1 Dermatophilaceae bacterium | reverse complement strand
AGAGCTGAGCTGAACCCCCGGCTGAACTGAACCCCCGGCTGAACCGAGCTGGAACCGAGCTGACCTGGATGGCGCGAAACCGCGACGCCGGGCCCTCTGGTAGTCCGTTCGGCCAGTAAACCGCTGCTGTTCGGCTTACTCCGGTTCCATCCAACTGCGGCGACCCGGAGCCGGTGCCAGCGTTGTTACCAGCGGCCCGAGGGTCGGGCAAGGTGGGTTGGCCAGGGAGTTCAGCCCTGCAACAGCCGCAGGGGCACATCCCCCACGGTTCAGCTGTCCCTTAGCGGGAGATCTCCACGGAAGGGGTTGTCACCCGCTCGCGTCAGACCTGAACAACTGGGACGAAGATGTTGAGTCCGAAGCTCAGGGATCCCTCCGCGGAGCCCGTGAAGGCCTCCAGCGCGGGATTTTTGGTCAGACCGGGACGGATCATCGCCATGGCCAGCGTGCTTGCGCTGGCCCCGATGGCCACCGGGTTCCCGCAGGTCTTCGCCCCGGCCCAGCCCCACCCGGTCACCACCCACGTCCACACAGTGGGCTTCGTGAAGTCCTCCGTGGCCGCGCTGCGAACCGCCCGGAACGCCACGGGATCAGTCGCCCGAGCCCCCGGAGCACCGGACCCGGTCAGCACCGCCCGTGCGGCCGCGGTGACCCCGGTCCAGGATGTTGCCGGTCCGGTGACCGTGGTGGGCGTGACCTGGCCCAGGGGCGCGGTCTCTGCGCACGGCCAGTTCCAGATTCGTACCCTGTCGGGCTCGACCTGGAGCCTGTGGCAGCCCATGAAGGTCATTGACGGAGGCCGGGACGGTACCGCCGCGGTGCCCGCCATCGCCGGAACCGATCCGTACGTCGTCACCGGCGCCTCGAAGTACGAGGTACGTTCCCTGACCACCGATGCGGCCGTCCCGGCGGCGGCAACAGTCGACGCCGTCGACCCGGGCACGTCCAGCGCGGACAGTGCCCAGCCGGCGCCCGGGGCGGCTTCGGCGGCAACCGCCATGCCCGCGATCCACACCCGGGCCCAGTGGGGTGCCAACGAGTCGGCGATGACCTGGCCCCCGTCATACGGCACCATCAGTGTGGGCTTCGTCCATCACACCGATGGCAGCAACAACTACACCGCAGCCCAGGTGCCAGCAATGATTCGCGCCATCTACGGCTACCACGCCCAGACCCTGCACTGGGGCGACATCGGGTACAACTTCCTGGTCGACCGCTTCGGACGCATCTGGGAGGGCCGCTACGGCGGGATGGACAAGCCGGTCATCGGTGGGCACGTCTACAACTACAACGCGGTGTCAACGGGTGTCTCTGCTCTCGGTACCTTCACCTCGGCAGCCGTTCCGCAGCCAATGACCGATGCGTTCAAGCGGATCCTGGCGTGGAAGCTGTCTGTGGCCGGTATTCCAGCCACCGGCACTAGCCCGGTGGCCGCACCCTCGGGCGCGCATATCCAACGGATCTCCGGCCACCGAGACGTCGGCGGGACCACCTGCCCGGGTGACTCTCTGTACGCCAAGCTGCCCGAGATCCGCGCCGGGGCCGCCGCCATCATGTCCGCGGCCCCCCCCACGCCCAGTCACGACCCCTTTGGGGTGGTCGACGCGGTGAACGCAGGGCCCCTGAGCGTCACCGCCGCCGGATGGGCGATAGACCCCGACACCAGCGCACCCATCATCGTCCAGATGTACATCGACGACCGGGCAAATGCGGTGACCTGGGCCAACCAGTCCAGGACCGACGTCGGTGCGGTGTACCCCTCAAGCGGGCCCAACCACGGCTACCACCTGACGATGGCAACCACCCCTGGCACCCATACGGTCTGCGTGTACGGGATCAACACCGGCCCCGGCACCAGCACCAAGCTCGGCTGTCGTGCCGTCACCGTGTCCAGTAACCCGTTCGGGGCGATCGACGCGGTGAACGCCGGGCCGCAAAGCGTCACCGCCGGCGGATGGGCGATAGACCCCGACACCAGCGCACCCATCATCGTCCAGATGTACATCGACAGCCGGGCAAATGCGATGACCTGGGCCAACCAGTCCAGGACCGACGTCGGTGCGGTATACCCCGCAAGCGGGCCCAACCACGGCTACAACCTCAAGATGGCAACCACGGCCGGCACCCATACGGTCTGCCTGTACGGGATCAACACCGGCCCCGGCACCAGCGTCCAGTTCGGGTGCCGTGCCGTCACTGTGCACTGACAGCGCATGGCAGGGTTCCACCGCAAGGTGGAGCCCTGCGCATCCATCAGGGTGGTCAGTGACTGGTGCTGGCATGCACAGGTGAGGATGTCACTGTCGGACTACTCGTGTACGGGCCAGCCCAGAGAGCTCAATGCCGTGATCAAGGGTTGGACCGCAGCAGGCAGCACGGAGAGCTCGGCAAGGCCGAACGGCTGTCCAACGGCATGGTCCAGGTGCAGGTCCTCCATGTTGACCCCAGCCTCGCCGACATCGTGCAGCAACCGCCCTACCGCACCAGGCTCATCCGGGACGACGACGATAACGGTGGCGTACGTCGTCGGGGCCGCACCATGCTTGCCCGGGATGAGGGCGTGCCCGGCGTTGCCGTCTGCGACAGTCCTGGCGAGGACCGCCCGGGCGCCCACGCTGCCCCCGTCCGGGTCTGACTCCAGGTGTCGCAGAGCCTCGAGCACGGCATCAAGCTCCGTGGCGAGCGACTCCAGGACGCCGCGAACCGCCGGTGCGTTGCCCGCCAGGATCTGGGTCCACATGCCGGGGTCACTGGCCGCGATGCGCGTGACGTCCCGGATTCCCTGCCCGGACAGGGCAATGGCGCCTGAGGGCAGATCGCGCAACCGGCTCGCCACCAGACTCGCGGCGATCTGCGGTACGTGGGAGACTGCGGCGACGGCAGCGTCGTGCTCATCGGGGGTCATGATGAGCACGACTGACCCTGCGGCTTCCGCAATCTGGCGCACCCTCTTGACTGCGCCGGCGGACGCCTGTGGTCCGGGTGCCATCACCCAGGAGCGACCCTCGAACAGATCCCCCTGAGCCGCCATCGCGCCGGACTTCTCCCGGCCTGCCATGGGGTGCGACCCGACATAGCGCGAAAGGTCGGCTCCCCTGTCTTGCAACGCGGTCAGCACCGCACCCTTGACGCTGGCCACGTCGGTGACCACGGCGTCCGGCCACCGTGCCAGCTCTGCGGCGACGACGTCAGCCACCACATCAGGAGGCGCGGCGACGACCACCACGTCCGGGACCGCTACGGTGTCCGCCGCGAGCACGCCGGCGCCGAGGTCGCGTGCCAGCGCCGCGGCGGTGGGAGACGGGTCATCCAGGAACACCTGAAAGCCGGCCCGCGACAAAGCTATTCCCAGGCTTGCCCCGATCAGACCGGTTCCGACGATCCGGACCCGCCGTCCGACAGAAGCCGCGTCGGCGCTCATTGGGCGAGGTCTCGACGCAAAGCGGTGGCCCCGCGCAGGTAGACGTGGGTGATCTGGTCACGGGGCAGCGTGGTGTTGACGTGAGCCATCAACCGGATCACCAGCGGCATCGCCCCGACGATGTCGAGCTCTTGCGTGCACATCAACGGGACATCGCCGAGGCCCAGCTCGCGCGCCGCCACGGCAGGGAACTCGCTGCGCACGTCATGGGTGGCCGTGAACATGATCGAGATGACGTCATCCTTGGTCAGCGAGTTCGCCTCGAGAACCGTCGAGACGAGCTCGCGCGTCGAGGACAAAACGTGTTCTCGCTCATCCTCGTCAAGCTGGATGGCACCTCTGATGGCCCGAACGGCGCTGACCGGCCTACCCGTATCGCTCACGTGGGTAACCGTAGCGACCGAAGCGCACCTAGCACATCAGAGTCCGGCCGCTGAGTACAGCTGACTGATCTCGGGCCGGTTGAGCGAGCGCATCCGGCCCGATCGCAGATCGCCGAGCCGGATCGGGCCGACATCGGTCCTCACCAGGGTGACCACCGGGTGTCCCACTGCCTCCAGCAGCCGCCGCACGATGTGCTTCCGGCCCTCGTGCAGCTGGATTTCGACCAGCGCCTTGCCGGGGGCCGAGTCCACGAGCTTGAAGGAGTCGACCTTGACCGGCCCGTCCTTGAGGTCGATGCCTTCGCGCAGCCTCTTGCCCAGATCCCGCGGAACCGGCCCTGGTATCTGCGCAACATACGTCTTGACGATGCCGTATGACGGGTGCTGGAGTCTCTGGGCGAGCTCACCGTCGTTGGTCAGCAGCAGCAGCCCCTCGGTATCGGCATCCAGGCGCCCGACATGGAAAAGCCGCTCCTTGCGGTTGCTGACGAAGTCCCCCACGCAGGGGCGACCGAGATCGTCGCTCATCGTCGACACCACGCCCAAGGGCTTGTTGAAGGCAAGGTAGACCCTGGACTCGTCGAGCACGACCCTGGACCCGTCGACGTGGACCGTCTGCCGGTCGGGGTCGATCCGCACACCCAGCTCGGTGACCAGGTGCCCGTCGACCGTGACTCGGCCTGCACTGATGAGGTTCTCGCACGTGCGCCGACTACCGACGCCGGCCGCCGCCAGCAGCTTTTGCAGGCGCACGCCATCGGGGTCATGGACATCGACCTCGACGGCTGGCTTCTCCCGCGATGGGGGCAGACGGGTCGGCTGACTGGGTTTGGTGGTGCCACTGCTGCCGCGCTGAGGGGCGCTGCCACCTGCAGGGACGTTGCCCCGTCCAGCGGCGCTCCTGCGCTGAGGGGCGCTGCTGGTGGAGCGTTTGCGGGGGCCGTCGGAGCCGCCACGGCCGCCGTGGGCAGGTGTCCGGTCGCTCATGCACGGCCGTCCATTGAAAGGGCCGCAAGTTCGTCGAGCACATCAACCTCGGGTAAGTAGGGGGCCAGGGCCGGCAGCTCATCCAGTGAGCCGAGGCCAAGCCGTTGCAGGAAGTAGGAAGTCGTCCCGTACAGGGTCGCACCAAATTCGCCTTCCTCCCCCATTTCCTCGATCAGGCCGCGGGTGAGCAGGGTCCGAACGACGCCGTCGACGTTGACGCCGCGAACGGAACTGACCCGCGACCGCGAGACCGGCTGCCGATAGGCGATGACAGCCAGGGTCTCCAGGGCTGCCTGCGAGAGCTTGGCCTGCGCCCCATCCAGGAGGAACTTCTCGACCACTGGTGCGTACTCCGAGCGGCTGTAGACCCGCCACCCCCCGGCGATCCCCTTGATGGCGAATCCACGGTTGCTCTCGTCGTACTCGGCTGCCAGGGCGTGCAGATGTCCGAGGACATCTTCGACCGGCAGCTCCAGCGCCGTTGCCAGTGACATCTCCGTTACGGGTTCGTCGACGACCATCAGAACAGCCTCGATCGCAGCGCGAGCGCCTCCGGCGAAGTCGTTGATGTCGAAGGCGACCTGCTCTTGCGGGATCTCGAGCTCTTGCGGGATCTCGACGACTGGCGGGATCTCGGTCGGCACGTCACTCAACTGGGTTCACCGTCTCTTGGTCTCTTCCGTCTTCGTGCTCGGTCACAGAGTCTTGGGGGGACTCGTCGAACTCGTCACTGACCCCGATCTCGCCGTCGTCCTGGCCGGTCCACCGGACCATCAGCTCTCCGAGTGCCTCGCTCTGGTCGAAGATGAGCACCGACTCGTGGAACAGCTCCAGCAGGGCCAGGAAGCGCGCGACGATCACCAAGGTGCTGTCCGCATCGGCGACCAGGGACCGGAAGGAGCATGATCGCGACTGTCGTAGTCGCTGCACGATCAAGGCGGCCTGCTCGCGAACGTTGACCGCCGGCGCGTGCAGGTGCTCCAGGCCCACCGTCGGTACCGCCTTGGGCGTGATCGCCCGGGCGGCAATCATGGCCAGCTGTTCGGGTGTGATGCCCATGACCAGCTCCGGGAGCAGCGCAGCGAAGTGCGGGTCCAGACCCGCCTGGCGCGCCGTCATACGGCCTGCGGCGGCAATCCGTTCCGCGAAGGTGCCGGCAACTTGCTTGAACGCCCGATACTGCAGCAACCGGGCGAACAGCAGGTCCCGCGCTTCGATCAGTGCCAGATCCTCCTCGTCCTGCGGGTGCAGCTGCGGCAGCAGGTGGGCCGACTTGAGGTCGAGGAGGGTGGCGGCAACCAGCAGGAACTCCGAGGCCTGGCTCAGGTCCCATTCGGTGTCAGACGCCTGATGGGCCCTGATGTGGGCCATGAACTCGAAGGTGACCTCGGCAAGCGCTATCTCTGTGATGTCCAGCTTGTGCTTGCTGATCAGACCGAGGAGCAGCTCGAACGGGCCCTGGAAGACGTCGAGGTGGACCTCGAAGGGTGGTTCATCGGTTCTGCGCAGCACGCCGCCCGGCGTCAGGCCAGAGGACCTGGCAGGCTCGGGGAACACATTGGCGGTGACCGCTGCAACCTCAATGGCTGAGGTCTCAACCATGGTGCTCAGGCCGCCCCACCCCGCGCGATGAGCTCGCGCGCCATCTGCCGGTAGGCCTCGGCAGCTGAGTGGGTCGAGGCATAGGTCGTAATGGGCTCGGCGGCCAGCGAGGAGTCCGGGAACTTCACCGTGCGGCTGATGACCGTGTGGAAGACCTGGTCGCCGAAGTGGTCGACAACACTCCGTACGACCTCCCTGCTGTGAAGCGTGCGGCTGTCGTACATGGTGGCCAGAATCCCATCGACCTGCAGTCGAGGGTTGAGGCGGTCGCAGATCTTCTCGATGGTTTCCACCAGCAGCGCGACGCCACGCATTGCGAAGAACTCGCACTCCAGCGGGATGATCACGCCGTGAGAGGCTGTCAGCGCATTGACGGTGAGCAGACCCAGCGAGGGCTGGCAGTCGATGAGAATGACGTCGTAGTCGTCCTCTATCGGACGCAAAACGCGCGCCAGCACCATCTCGCGGGCCACTTCGCCAACCAGCTGCACCTCAGCCGCTGACAGGTCGATGTTGGCCGGGATGATGTCGAGGTTCTCCATGCTGGTGTGCTGGACCACGTCACGGATGTCGTGTCCGCGTTCGACCAGGAGGTTATAGATCGTGACGTCGAGCTCATAGGTCGGGACGCCCAGGCCGACGGACAGGGCGCCCTGCGGGTCGAAGTCGACCAGCAGGACCTTGCGGCCGCACTCGGCCAGCGCAGCGCCGAGATTGATGGTGCTGGTGGTCTTGCCGACGCCGCCTTTCTGGTTGCACATGGCGATGATCCGCGCGGGGCCATGGCTCCGGAGGGCAGGAGCCTCCGGAAAGTCCGGCATTATCCGACCGGTGGGTCCCATCTGCCCGGCGCCGACGTTCTGGGTGCCGGGTAGCTGGGCCGGATTGCGCTCTGGCGCGTCCACGACAGCAGTCGCCGCCAAGCCGTTCGCGATCGGACCCTCGGCGGGCGGAATCTCGACGGTCGGAATCCCGGTGGCCGTAGTCACCACGTTAGTCACAAGTTTTTCCTCCCAGCGTGGTCGAAAGCTCATCGGTCAGTCTCGCTGATCGCGTCGACCCTAGTCGCGCCGAGGGTCCGGATTCAAGACAGCGCGCCGCCTGTCGCGGACAGATCGTGTTCATCGTGCCCGGGGATGGGCCTCTGCATAGACCTCGCGCAGGTGCTGGACGGTGACCATGGTGTAGATCTGCGTTGTGGTCACGGAGGCGTGGCCCAGCAGTTCCTGAACCACCCGTACGTCGGCTCCGCCATCGAGCATGTGCGTGGCGAAGGAGTGTCTCAGGGTATGCGGGCTGACCGTGTCCCCGAGGCCGGCGCGCTCGGCTGCCGCGTGGATCGCAGCCCAGGCACCCTGCCGTGAGAGTCGTCCTCCGCGCAGGTTCAGAAACAGCGCCGGTGTCCCCTTGCCTCGCAGCGCCATGGCCGGACGTGCCCGAACCGTGTACGCCGTGACAGCGTCCCGTGCGTAGCGGCCCAGCGGAACGACGCGCTCCTTGTTCCCCTTGCCGAAGAGACGCACCGACCCCTGCCCGGTGTGGATCCCATCCGGGTCGACCTCACCGAAGTCGATGTCGTCCAGGTCGAGGCCGACCACTTCGCTGATCCGCGCACCGGCACCGTAGAGAACCTCCAGCATCGCCCGGTCGCGCAAGGCTGCCGGGGTATCCCCCAGGCTTGCCGCCGACAGCAGGTTCTCGACATCTGTGATCGAGATGGCTTTCGGCAGTCGTTTGGGTACCTTGGGCGGCGCCACCCCTTCGGCGGGATCCGTCTGCGTCACACCCTCAAGAGCGAGGAACCGGTGAAAGCCGCGCACCGCCACGAGGGTCCGGGCAGCCGAGGATGCCGACAGTGGTGGCCGCTCTGGTGCCCCCTCCCGAAGAGAGGCGAGGAACTCGGTGACGTCAGACTCGCGCACCGCTGCCGGATCGTTGATCCCCCGGCCGGTCAGGAACTGGCTGTATCGCGCAAGGTCCCGCCGATAGGAGGTCAGCGTGTTGTCGGCAGCCCCGCGTTCGACCCTCAGATGGTCCAGCCATCCGCGGGTCGAACGCGTCAGGGGAGAGTCGGCTGGGGTCAGCGCAGGACCTCTTCGAGGCTCGTCGATGCGAACCCATGTGCTTCGGCTACCGGTCCGTAGGTCACGGCGCCGTCGTGGGTGTTCAGGCCAAGCGCCAGCGCCGGATCGGCCTGCAGCGCCTTGCGCCAACCCCGGTTGGCGAGCTCCACGGCATACGGCAGGGTCACGTTGGTCAGCGCGTAGGTGGAGGTGTGGGGCACCGCGCCCGGCATGTTCGCCACGCAGTAGAACACC
>DASRUA010000268.1:0-2418 GCA_035655615.1 Dermatophilaceae bacterium | reverse complement strand
CGACGACAGAAGCAGCGGACGCAACAGATCGAGCTCGCGCTCGAAAAGCGTTGATCCGCTCCTAGCTTGTCGGAGAAGATCCTGGTACTCACGGACGTGCTTCTCGGAGGCCAGCTCCCAAACGACTCGGTTCTGCTGTACGCGCGGATCCATGTCCGCAGTATCGCGGACGTTTTCTGACGGCGACAAATGTCGCAGCGTTCAACCGTGCTTTCTGGGCCGACGACACTCAGCAGGGCCAAGGAACTGTTGAAGAGCGGCACGGCAGCGCAGAGCCCTACTGGACGAACGCCTAGCCCGAAGTTACGTGCCCTGTAACGCGCGAACCCCCTGTTGAGCAGGGGGTTTGTCGTTTTGGTGGTTGGGTGTTCTGGCTACTTCAGGGTCAGTGGGATGGGTTGGCCGAGGAGTTCGAAGGCTCGTCGTTGGGTGGGTGTTGGGGTGGTGAGGGTGGCCACGGTCGGCAGGGTCGGGTCGGTGCCGTAGCGGATGTCGCCTCGGGTCAAGGTGGCGAGGTGGTCCAGGAGTGCACGGAAGGAACGCACGGGTTCACCGCTGGGGTCGGTGCGTGTGGATGCCTTGGTCGCGGCCGCGGTGGAGCGTTTCGCTGGGGCGACGGGGTCGGCTGGGTGGGGGCGGTTCTCGTCGGTGAACGTCAGCGGCGCCCACGCGGCGCGTAGGTGCCAGACCAGGTACGCGGCGAGCATGCAGATGAACACGTGCGCCCGGACCCGGGTCTCGGTCCAGTGGTGGATCGGGCGTAGGTCCAGGTCGATGGCCTTGATTGAGCGGAAGTCCCGTTCGACCCCTGACAGTGACTTGTAGGTGGCCACGACCTGGTCGGTGGCCAGGTCTGCGGCCGGCACAGATGTGCGCACGACGTAGATCCCGTCCAGGGCGGCCTCGGCCTCGATGGCGTGCTGGTTGCGGGTGAAGCCGAACGTGTCGTCGGTGATGTCCAGGGTGTAGTGCTTGGCCATCTTGTGCCGGCCGACGACCTTGCCGACCCGGACCCCGATCTTGCCGGCTCCGTGAAGGCGCCCGGCCGATACGGCGGCGGTGATCTTGGCGAGCTCGGTGTCGGTGCCGGCCAGCAGTGCGAGGCGTTTGTGGGCGCGGTGGGCGGCCAGGGCGGGGTTGCGGCACGCGACCAGGCGCTCCCCGGGGTAGTCGGGGTGGGTGATCTCGGCGAGGTTGGCCTGGTCGAACAGGCTCATCTGAAGGGGCCCGTCGTCGGCGGCCAGCGCGGCGATCGCCGGCGCCCGCAGCGCGGTGACCCAGCCGAACCCGCCGAGCTCACGCAACGCTTCGACGCGGGCGCTGGTGATCATCCCCCGGTCCCCGACCATCACCATGTTCTTGAGCCCGAACGTGTCCCGTACCGTTTCGACGATGCCGGTGAACGCGGCCGGGTCGGCGGTGTTACCAGGAACGACCCGGACCGCGACCGGGCGACCGGCCGGGTCGGTCAGCAGCCCGTACTCGATCTGGGGCAGTCCCTTCTTTCCGTCGCGGGAGTAGCCGCGGGCCGCCAGCGGGCAGTGTTTGCCGGTGACCCAGGAGGAGGACAGGTCGAACAACGCCAACCGGTTCGGGTTGTCGGCGGTGTCCAGGTGGCGGGCGGCCAGCCGTTTCTCGATGGCGTCTTGGCGCCCGGCGAGCCAGTCCATCGCGGCGTACACCTCGTCGGTGGTGGCCTCGGCCACCCCCAGGTCGGCCGCCAGGGTCGTGTCGGCCCACCAGCGGGTCGTGGCCAGCTTGGAGCCAGGTCGGCAGACCCGGGCGATGACCAGCGCCAACGCCAGATCCCGCTCCCGCCCCGCCGGGCCCAGCAGCCCCGGGAGTCCCAGCGCCTTGGCCTGGGCGTATACCGCGGCGACATGCCCATGCGGCACGCTGCGGGTCACCTCCAGGTCCTGGCCGGCTTCGACCAGAATCTTCCCCGCCAGGGCCGCCCGGACTGCCTCGACCGCCGGCCCGGGCAGCGCGGACAGGTTCGCCAACGTCTCGTGCTTGACCTTGGCGCCGTCGCGGTAGGTGCGCCGAAGCAGGTGGCTGACGTATTCGCGAGGTTGCCCGGACTTGTCCACCCGCCGGTTCGTGATTTTGGCTACATGCATCGCACCAGGCGTCTTGCTCATAGCAACCATCGTAGGGGCAATACAGCCATATCCCAATGGCGACACACCCATAGTACTGGCTACATATATCAAGCACGAATCAAGCAACGTTGCAGGTCAATCGGTCAATCGGCCCTCAAGACTCACGTAACTTCGGTCTATGTAGCGGACAGCAAGCTGTGCTCGAAACAGGCCATGGGTCACATCGCAAACCACGGTGGGCGTTTCGTCACCGTCGTGCCCCACGGCCGACGGGAGGACACCTGGTTCCGCAACTGGGCACAAACCCACGCCCCCG
>DASRUA010000267.1:0-16471 GCA_035655615.1 Dermatophilaceae bacterium | reverse complement strand
GGTGGCGGGTTCGTCGATGAGATCGGATCCGTCCAGGTGCAGGACGTCAAACAGGAACGCCGTGAGTGGAGTTCGTGCGCGGGCCACAGTGGGGTCCACCCGGCTGGCGGCACGAGACCCGGTCTCCTGAAACGGCTTAGGCCGACCGTCGGAGTGCAACGCGATGAGCTCGCCGTCGAAGATCGCACTCGTTGCAGGGAGTGAGGAGATCAGCTCTACTACCTCGGGGACACGATCGGTGATGTCGTCAAGGGACCGGGTCAGCACGTGGATGTCGTTGCCCTGCTTGTGGATCTGGGCCCTGATGCCGTCCAGCTTCCACTCCACGCTGGCCGGCCCGGACTTGGCCAGTGCTTCGGCGACGCTCTTGGCTGAGCTGGCCAGCATCGGGCTGACGCCCCGGCCAACAGTCAGGCGGAAGAGGTCGAGGGCTCCCGGACCGTTCACCAGAAGGGTCTGGGCGACAGCGGGGAGATCCCCCTGGGCGGCCACCGCACGACGTACCTCCTCAAGAGGGACCCCACCGGCCTCGGCAACGGCCGTCATGACCACCGACTCCAGCGCTCCCTGGCGCAGTCCACCTCGCAGCAGGCCAAGGACAAGGACTCGCTCCTGGGCTGTCAGTTTGCGGACCAGACCCAGGAACAGGTCAGCTCGTGCCCGGGAGGAACCGGCCCCGGACAGCTCGCTGGCCTGCTGCATCACGCGATCTAGCTCCGACACGGTCACCTGGCTGGCATCTACGTCGCGGGTATCTACGTCGCCGGTATCTACGTCGCCGGTATCTGCCTCGCTGGCATCTGCGTCGCCGGTATCTATGTCGCCGGTATCGGGCGGGGTCGGGATCTCGGACCACAACTCGGACAGTGAGGAAAGCTCGATGCCGGTACGACGCTGGCGTAGCGATCCGGAGAGATAGCGGGTGACCAGTCCCACCTCGTCGTCCGGGGCCGTGCAGTCGACAACCTGTTGGGTGCACTGTCGCAACAGGTTGGCGACGAGCGACACTTTCGAGAGGCGCGAACTTGTCCCGGACACCTGGTTCGAGGTGCGCGCGACATCGGCCAGAAGCATGATCCAATGTTGGCAGGCAAGTCCGATGGCCAACAGGAGGACGCTCATGGAGATTCTTGGCAAGGACGACGGGCCCGCGGGCGACACCGCACAGTGGGCCAGAGTTGACGACAGCCCGATGGCCGGCGCGGCCACACCCATGATCGAGCGGCTGATGGACGTCGGAATCGATGGCAGGGGTCGGTTCAGGTCGGCCCAGAGCGTTGCTGAGTTCGCTCTTGCCGAGCACCACGAAGTCGAGCCTGCGATCGACGCCATGGTTCGGTCACACCTCAGGCTCGCGGCCGCCAATGGATTCGTGACAAGCCTGGGTGGCTTTGTTGCCCTTCCGATCGCGTTACCCGCCAATGTCATCGGGTTCTACCTGGTCGCGACGCGGATGGTCGCCGGCATCGCTTCCAGCCGCGGTCACGACATCGGCCAACCCGACGTGCGCTCGGCGATTCTGCTCGCTCTGGTCGGCGCCGACGCTGACGACCTGCTCACGAAGGCAGGTGATGCCGGCAGTGGGCACCTGGTCGGTCTGGCAGCTCAGCGGTTGCCCGGCCCTGCGCTGATGGCGGTCCGCAAAGGCGTCATGTTCCGCCTGCTCACCCGGATCTTCAAGAAGTGGTTTGCCCGTTTCGGCAAGGCCGTGCCCCTGGCCGGAGGGCTCGTGGGCGCCGGGCTGGACACCTACTTGCTCAAGCGGATTGCGGATCACGCGCGTCTCGAGTTCCCTTGGAAGCCTGGACCGGCTTCCTAGACCCAAGCACTTAGCGAAGGGAGTGAGCATGGCTGCCGTCAAGTCAATGCGCTGGGGAGCATTGCGTTCGCTGGCTACCGCTTTTCGCACGGCCACCCGCCCGGGCACCCCGGGTGTTGGAACCCGGCTGACCTCGCTGCCGCGCCTGGTCTGGGCAACCTTCAGAGGCGAGTATTCGGGGACGAGCCGCGGGCGTTTGTTCGCCATACTCGGTGCCCTGTTGTACGTCATCTCGCCCGTCGACCTGGTCCCGGAGCTGTTCCTGCCCTTCATCGGACTGGGCGATGACGCCCTGGTCATCAGCTGGATCGCTGTGTCGCTGATCAACGAGACGGAATCGTTCCTGCATTGGGAACGCGACCGCGATCTGACTGTGCACGGAGACGTCATCCGTGGGGACGTCATCCATTGAGCCGCTCGACCTCACGACTTTGGGGGTGCGTGACCTGACCGAGTCCGCGGATCTCCGCTGAACGCCGCACGGATTCACATGGGTCAGGTCTTTCGTCCCACCGTCCACAGACCCGGGCGGTCGTATGTCGCCACGGCCCGGCAGGTTCCAGAGTCAACTCATGACGACAACGATCCACCTTTCCGGACCCGCCGATGTGCTGACAGTGTTGCCCTACCAACTCGGTTTCCACCCCCACGAATGCCTTGTGGTCGTGAGCCTGCGCGGCACCCGGATGGGGCTGGTCCAGCGCATTGACCTACCGCCCCCCGAGCACGTCGTTGACGCCGTTGCCGCGATGATCGCACCACTTCGGCAGGACACCCCCAGGGCTGCGTTGCTCATCGGCTTCGAACAACGCGAGGGGCAGAGCCGCGCGATGCTGGACGAGATGGCGGACGCCTGCCTTGCCCACGGCATCGAGGTGGCGGATCGCATGGTCGTACGGGGTGGTCGCTGGTTCGACCTCGACTGCACCCAGGGCTGTTGCCCGCCAGAGGGGCTGCCGTTGCCGCCCCCGAGTGAGGTTCCCGCGGTGGCGGAGTTCGTCGGACGCGAGATCTGCCCGCTGCCCGACCGTTCCGCGTTGGCCGATCTGCTGGAGCCGAACTTGCCGCAGCTGAGCTCACCTCTGGCCGAGGTGTTACGTCTGGCGGACGAGTGGTCGCAGCTGCGGCAGGAGGTCACAGACGCCGTGGAGGCCGGACTCACCACGGCGAAGACGGAGCGCGGGACAGGGGAGTCGGAGCGCGGGACAGGGGAGTCGGAGCTCGGAACACGGGAGACGGAGATCCATACACGGGGGACGGAGCTCCATGGATTTCGTGCGAGCGAGCTTGCAGTCTGGTCCTTGGTTCTTTGCGACCTGGACGATGCTGAACCGATTCGGGAGCTGCCCCCGCAGGACCTGGCCATGCTCGCAGTGTCGCTGACCGATGTGGACCTGCGTGACGGGCTGATCGCCTGGCTCTGCCCTGGTGCCCTGCCCCAGGATCTGATCGAGCCGGACCTGTTCGTCCAGCTGAGCCGGACGCTGCCCGAGCCGCCGTGGTTCGGTGGGGATGCTGGAGAGATGGCGCAGGTCATCGGCCGGCAGCGGATCGAGCGGAGGCTGTGCGAACTCTGCGCCGCACTTCCCGACGCGTTGGCGGTGCCGGTCCTGACGGTGCTTGCGTCATTCACCTGGTGGCGCGGAGATGGCGCCCTGACGCGAATCGCGCTTGACCGTGCGCTCAGGACCGAGCCGCACTACCGCCTGGCTGAGCTGCTTGAGCGGATGGTGGACCTGGCAATCCGGCCCGAGCGAGCCTCCGCCTGAGCGCCTGCCCGCCCCCCGTGGTTGTCCCGAGCCTCTGTTTGTTGTTCACGAGATGGACAAAGGCTCCCGATCTTGGTGATCTTTCCGTATACTCGACGCAGGTCATGAGTCCCAGCGACAAGCCCTGGCTTGCTGGGCGGCAACCCTCGTCCGCGGTGGGGTGCCCCAGGTGATGACCTGGCCCGCTTGAACCAGAGCGGGCAAGCGCGGGCCCTGACCATCACGGCGGGCCCATACCCTCCGGGAGCTTATTGTGACCGTCACCTCAGAACGTCGCCGAGTGCGAGCAGTGAATCCGTTGACCCAGACCCAGACCCAGCCTGATGGCGAGTCGGGTTTCTGGGCGACCGGAGCATGGCGTGAGGGGTCTCCGCAGGGGAGCCGGCTCAGCATTGACATCGGCAGCCTTCGGTTCGAAGCCGGCGGAGCACTCCCGCAGGTACGCATCGCCTACGAGACGTGGGGGAAGCTGAACCGAGCGCGTGACAACGCGATCATGGTCGAGCATGCTCTGACTGGTGACAGCCATGTCTCGGGTCCTGCCGGTGCAGGTCATCCGACACCGGGGTGGTGGGACGGCCTGATCGGCCCGGGTTGCCCGCTGGACACCGACCACTGGTTCGTGGTGGCGAGCAATGTCATCGGCGGTTGCCAGGGAACCACTGGCCCGTCATCCCAGGCACCTGATGGGCGTCCGTGGGGGAGCAGGTTCCCGTTCGTGACCGTTCGCGACCAGGTGGCCGCTGAGGCTGCTCTCGCCGACCGGCTGGGCATCTCCACCTGGGCGGCAGTCCTCGGAGGCTCGATGGGCGGTATGCGTGCGCTGGAGTGGGCTGTGACCTTCCCCGAACGTGTTCGCCGGTGCATCGTGCTGGCCTGCTCGGCGTACGCGTCAGCGGAGCAGATCGCCTGGTGCCAGCCCCAGCTGCTCGCCATCCGCCAGGATCCCGATTTCGCCGGTGGCGACTACTACGGCCGTTCGCGTGGCCCCGAGCTCGGACTGGGCCTTGCCCGCCGGATCGCGCATGTGACCTACCGCAGCGAGCCCGAGCTTGCCGCCCGTTTCGGTCGCGTGGCCCAGGGCGATGAGCAGCCGATCGGCGGGGGTGGTCGCTATGCGGTAGAGAGCTATCTTGACCATCACGCGGACACGCTCACGGCCCGGTTCGATGCCAACTCCTACATCGTCCTCACCGAGTCGATGAACTCACACGATGTGGGGCGAGGACGCGGTGGTGTGCGGGCCGCTCTGGAACGGGTGACGGCCGATCTGGTTGTCGTGGCCATCGACTCAGACAGGCTCTATCCGCCCCGGTTGTCCGACGAGATCTCGCAAGCCAGCGCCGGGTTGGGGCTCGCTCGCGTCATCACCTCAGATCATGGCCACGACGGTTTCCTCACCGAGATCGGACAGGTCGGCGAGATCGTGCGCGAATCGTTGTCTCGCCGTCTCGGGGGCTGAGGACCATGAGGTGGATCATCCGGTAGCGTTGCCCTGCGTGGCAGTGCCGCCGCGAGGGTGAACGAGGAGGTTCCAGGTGTCCGTTGTTGTGGGTTATGTGCCGACCAAGGAAGGCCGCGCTGCGTTGCGTCGCGCCTCCGAGGAATCACTGTTGCGGCGCACCAAGTTGATCGTGATCAACTCCAACCGGGGTGGCAAGGACTTCGATGCGGATGAAGCCCGCCGATTCGAGGCTGAGCTCCTTTCTGTTCAGAACCACCTTGACGAGGCCGGTGTCGAACACGAGGTTCGCCAGCTCGTCCGCGGCAACGAACCCTCACAGGACTTGATCGAGGTGGCCAATGAGGTCGACGCCGACTTCATCGTGATCGGTCTGCGCCGGCGCACCCCGGTCGGCAAACTGATCCTTGGGTCCAACGCCCAACGCATCCTGCTTGATGCCTCCTGTCCGGTGCTCGCCGTCAAAGCCGGTGTCAACGACTGACGTCTGTCTGTCTGCTCGTCAGGACACAGGTGGAAACCGCGTCCTGGATTGCCGGGCGTGGTCTCTTTTTTGCAGACGCAGTCTCTTCTTGGTAGATGCGGGGTCCAGGGAAGTGTTCGCGCACGGTTTGCGTTGTCCTGACCGACATGCAATCTGAACCGACATGCAATCTGAACCGCGATCAACTCTGCGATCAACTCTGCTCAACCGTCAATGTTCGGACGCCACGCCTGGGAATGCCTGCGTTTGCGTGCTGGCAACACGTTGTTTGGAAGTCTTGGCCCGTGACACGGCCGTGGCTCGGAGCACCTTATCGGGGCACCGACGCGCTAGCATGTCCACAGACGTTTTACAATGGTCATTAGCACGACCGGGAACTCCTCCCGCCGGACCCGGTCGCGGCGAACCTCCCGTCCCATCACTGGTCACCGTTCACGCTTCGGCGTCGACGACTGACCCACGCGTTGCAACGTCCTCGCGACGAAAGGTAGTCGGTGTCGACTGTGTCTAGCGTTTCATCCCTGTCTGCGATAGTTCCACCCACCAAGGTGCCAGCTGAGTTTGCCCACCCCGCACTTCAGGAACTGGTGCGGATTGGGAAGACGAACGGTTCGGTCGACAGCGAACAGCTGCGGGTTGCGCTGGTGCAGGCCGAGATCAGCCCCAAACGAATGAAGGTCGTCCTGCGCTCGCTGGACCATCAAGGGATCCACGTGACCCTGGACACGGCAACCGCACATAGGGCTGTCGCGGCAACCACAGCTCGTTCAACCGCCACAGCCTCCGCGACGAAGAGGACCGCGGCGAAGAAGGCAAAGTCCTCGGCCAAGCCGTCCGCGAAGACATCCGAGACTGCCGCGGTCAAGACCGCATCGAAGAAGACAGAGCCCGTTTCGGCCACGGCCAAGACTGCGACCAAGACTGCGACCAAGACTGCGACGGCAAAGAAGACCGCGGCGAAGAAGACGGCGGCCGGGCCCTCGGCGGAACCAACGCAGTCCAAAGTGCGCGCGGCCAAGACCGCCAAAGCCGCTCCTTCTCGCACGACCAAGGCGGTCGCCGATGCTGAGCCAGAAGGGGAAGCACCCAAGGGGCGGACGAGGAAGACCGCGGCCAGGAAGACGGCCGCGAAGAAGGCAGCTGCCAAGAAGGGCGGCGAGATCGACGCCGACAACCCTCTGGCTGAGTCCGTGGTCAACGGAGTTGCCGTCAAGACTGATGGCAAGGCCGGTGAGGAAGAGAGCGAAACCGCTGGTTTCGTCATCCGTGACGACGACGAGGACGACGCACCCGCCCAGCAGGTCGTGACGGCTGGCGCAACAGCTGACCCGGTCAAGGACTACCTCAAGCAGATCGGCAAGGTTGCCCTGCTTAACGCTGAGCAGGAAGTCGAGCTCGCCAAGCGTATCGAGGCTGGTCTCTTCGCCGAGGAGAAGCTCAACGCCGGTGGCAAGATTGATATGAAGCTCAAGCGCGAGCTGTGGTGGATCTCCCAGGACGGTAAGAATGCCAAGAACCACCTGCTCGAGGCCAACCTGCGGCTGGTCGTTTCGCTGGCAAAGCGTTACACCGGCCGCGGCATGCTCTTCCTGGACCTCATCCAGGAGGGCAATCTTGGTCTGATCCGCGCAGTCGAGAAGTTCGACTACACCAAGGGCTTCAAGTTCTCGACCTATGCCACGTGGTGGATTCGCCAGGCCATCACCCGCGCGATGGCCGACCAGGCACGAACCATCCGTATCCCCGTACACATGGTCGAGGTCATCAACAAGCTGGCTCGAGTCCAGCGTCAGATGCTTCAGGACCTTGGGCGCGAGCCGACACCTGAGGAGCTCGCCAGGGAGCTCGACATGACCCCCGAGAAGGTCGTCGAGGTCCAGAAGTACGGTCGTGAGCCGATCTCCCTGCACACACCTCTGGGCGAGGACGGTGACAGCGAGTTCGGTGATCTCATCGAGGACTCCGAAGCCGTCGTGCCCGCCGACGCGGTGTCGTTCACGCTGTTGCAGGAGCAGTTGCACTCCGTCCTGGACACCCTCTCCGAGCGTGAGGCCGGTGTGGTCTCGATGCGTTTCGGCTTGGCCGACGGTCAGCCCAAGACCCTTGACGAGATAGGCAAGGTGTATGGCGTGACCCGGGAGCGGATCCGTCAGATCGAGTCCAAGACGATGAGCAAACTACGTCACCCGTCACGTTCACAGGTTCTGCGCGACTACCTGGACTGAACCGGTGTGAGGCCGTGAATCCGGGTGGCATCATTGCCGGCCGCCATCTCCCAGCGTCTGCTCAGGATGCGCACCGTCACCGGGTGGTAGCGCAAGACAAGGGTTGCTGTCGCGACCGAGCACGGGTTGAATCGCAACCGGTGCTTCAGGACAGCACCCGGCCGACGAACGCAGGCGTCGTCATCATGACCGGAGCCTGACTCGCGCCTCGGGGTGCGACACGCCGCAGGTCGCCAGCGGAATGTTCGGCTGTGCGCCAAGTGGCTGTGTTGACATAGAAGTCGTGAGGCCAGACCTGACTGTGTCACGACATTGCCGCCATCGCACCCGAATGCGAATGGTGGGTGTTTGCGCGGTTCTCGCCGTCGCGTTCAGCCTGGGATGCGTACCCCTCAGCTCGGCTGACACCGCAGGCGACAAGAAGAAGCTCGACGCCAGCATCGCGGCGCTGAGCACCGCGATCGAGGGCACCTCCCAGGATCTGGCCATAGCCGTGCGGGTGCTGCAACGCACCCAGGCGCAACTGCCCGGCGCGCAGCAGGCATTGACCGTAGCCGTCGCAGCGCAGGTCGTGGCCGACACCAATAACCAGACGATGGCCACAGCGCTTGCCGTCGCCGAGGCAGACGCGGCCAAATCCGCGGACGCCCTCGGGCAGAATGCCCGCGACAGCCAGGCTGCTCAGGACCAGCTCGCCAACCTGGTCCGCAACGACTATCAGCAGGGCGCGGTCTCCGGCCTTTCCATCGTGCTTGAGGCCACCAGCCCCGAGGACTTCACCGACCGCCTCCTCACGATGGACACCGTCCTGCGGGTCCGTAGCGAGAGGTTACGTGGACTGGGCACTATGCGGGCGCAGGGCCACGCCGACCAGGCGCACCTGGTTGCCGTGCGCCAACAGGTCGCGGCGTTGAAGGACCAGGCCCAGGCTGCCCTGGCCCGGGCCGTGGCGGCCCGCAAGACCGCGGCGGCCGCGAAGACCAATCTCGATCTGCTGTACGCCGCCCAGTCCCGGTACGAGGTAACGGTGGCCGCCAAGAAGGCCACGGAGATTGCGAACCTCAAGAAGATGCAGGCAGAGTCGGACTCACTGGCCAGGCAGCTGGCAGCTCGCGCCAAGGCTGCTCGTGAGGCCGCGGCTTTGGCAGCTGCGGCTGGCGGAGCCAACCAGCCGGTGCGATCGAGCGCGCGACAGGAGACTCTCGGCGGGTCTCTGAGCTATCCGCTCAACGCGCCCGTGTCCCAGGAGTTCCGTCCCAGAGGCGACCCCCTGGGCTACCACCCCGGCATCGACTTCGCCGCCAACTGTGGCTCGCCGGTCTACGCTGCGGCCGCCGGCGACGTCATCATGACGACGCCGGAGTCTCTGTCAGGCGGCTATGGCAACCGGCTGATCATCGACCACGGCCTCCAGCGCGGTGTCGACCTGACGACGACCTACAACCACCTGACCAGCTTCGTTGTCACATCCGGGCATGTGGCCCGGGGCCAGCTCGTGGCCTACTCCGGCACGACGGGTTTCTCGACCGGCTGTCACCTTCATTTCGAGACCCGTGAGGATGGCACCCCGGTCAACCCGCGCCTGTGGCTATGACCTGCTGATGCACACCGGCACCTGAGGATTCAGCATGTTCTCAGACGACACACAGGGGAAACACGAGAAGGTCGAGAAACATGTTCTATGCCACCAATCGTGTGGCCCTCGTTGCGGCTTTTTGCGTCATCACTGACTCACGTGTTGCAGATGCCCCAGACCTTGACTCAGGGAGATCGATCTCGATGAACTGGCGCAACCGGTCTGCCTGCTTCGGCGTCAACCCCGAACTCTTCTTCCCTGACGGGAGCACCGGCCGGGCGCTTCTCCAGATAGAAGAGGCCAAGGCCGTTTGCCGTCAATGCGAAGTCATCGAGACCTGCCTGAAATGGGCCATGGAGTCTGGTCAGGATGCCGGGGTCTGGGGCGGACTGTCCGAGGAAGAACGCCGAGCCCTCAAACGCCGAACCCGCGTCCGTCGCGCAAGCTGAGCTACGCCATCACTTCGATGGATCGCTGGACCAGCTACCGGCTAGCTGAGCACTGATCTCAGTCAGGGATGTTCACCCACAGTGCTCCTGACCTGCACGCGTTCAACTCTCGATCGCACTGCGTTCAGGCTTCCCATTGCGCGACTACCTGGACGGACATTCGTTCGGCGACCACCAGTCACTCCGACCACCAGACACTCCGACCACCAGACACTCCGACCACCAGTACTAGCCAGACGGTTGGCTCATGAACGAGCAAGGACCGCAACGAAGTCTCGCGATGACGGCTGGAGGTAGCGGTAGGGGTTGGGGTGCTCGTTCTTGGTGAGCATCTGTGGGACCGTTACGCCGTTGCCTGGGTGGGTGTAGGTGATGAAGTTGGTCCATGACTGGTTGATGTCCAGTTCCATGGCCCGCACTGCTCCTGCGTCGTGCACGATGTTGGCCAGGGTCTTGACCGACATCGAGGCACCGACCACGAACACCAGGGAGCCGTCCTTGCGGATCCCTACGGCTGAGCGCCATACGTAGGTGGCGTTGCCGACGGTGGCCCCCCAGGTCCGCGTCGTGGTGCTGTTCACGTCGGGGGTGATCGCGCCGTTGTCAACCAGCAGGCCGAGGTTCTGGCGGACGGCTGCCACGTCTGGGCCGGGCGTGGCAGAATTCCACCTGGCCACGTCGACGTGGCCATCCTTGTACAGCACCATTGACGCGGCGCCGCTGCGCAGCGGCACCGCGGTCTGGCCGTCCTGCCAGTAGCCGCCGTTGGCGTCGGTCATGGTGAAGCCTGAGTTGAACGTCGCCAGCAGGCTGTTCCGCTGCGAAGCCGGCACTGAAGAGGGCTGGGACAAGCCCGGATCGCCGGGCACCCGGTAGCCCGGATGCAGGGACATCTTGACCAGCTTCTGGTTGAGCCAGGCCACCCCGACCAGATAACTGGTGTGCTGGGCGTCCGGGCGCAGGAACGCGGCACGGATCGCCGGCACACCCTTGAGACTGACCAGCGACTGCCAGGAGCCCTCGCCTGGCAGAGACGGTTTGGCCTGGGAGGGGATCGGCGCGGGAAGAGCGGAGAAGCTCGATGAACTGGTCGGCTTGCCCGATGCCGGCCGGGTCGCGGCGATGCGTGGGATGCCGCCCGCGAGGTTGCCGCCAACCTTGGGAGGGTTGGCCTTGTACTGAATCTGCTCCAGGTCGCTGACAGCCCAGCCCAGCCCGTTGAACCTGGCCCACTCGGCCAGTCGCGCAGCCGTAGAGTCAGTGCCCGGAGCCGCCAGCGCACCACCAATCGAAAAAGCCGGCCACAGGAGCAGGGCCACCATCAGCACGCCTACCCGGCGCACCCAGAAACGACGCCGACTTGGCCGAGGTGCTCCGTGCCGTGAAGGTGGCCGATGCTTCTGCGGGTCTTCGATCTTCACGTCGCCTCGTGCAGTCAATTAAACGTTCCTCCTGTGAAATGCGCCCCTGACTAGGGATGAAAGGTGCCCATGGTTGGATTCCCGAACTCAATAGTCACCGCCCCAGCCCTATGGGCACCTCGTGAGAACCTCAAATCAAGGTCAAGAAGGGGTCAACAGGCGAGGGTGGCGCTCCGGCGGCCTATGCTTACGCCGCGTCGAACGCCGGCGTAAGCATCGACGGCACTGGTGCGCGACTACCTCGGCTGAGTCAGCTCCTGCCCTGCGCCACGGTGGCGAAGTCAAAGGCACCTCTGCGTTGAATGGACCACTTGTGTCGGATAGACCGCTGCGTCGAAAGAAACCACTGCTTCGGGTTGAGAAGGCCGACGTCGAAGCCAGACAAGAGGGAAAGACATGCCGGACGGATCGTTGACAGTTGGCACCGACGGTGCCTGCCTGGGCAACCCTGGGCCGGCTGGCTGGGCCTGGGTGGACGAGCGCGGGAACTACCACGCGTCCGGTCAAGCTGTCGGCACGAACAACATTGCCGAGCTGCGGGCCGTGCTCGACGCACTGCAAGACCACCCCGACGTTGCGCATCTGGTCATCCAGATCGACTCGACATACGCCCGGGACTGCTCCACCACCTGGCGTGCCGGCTGGCAGCGCAACGGGATGCGCAACTCCAAACGTCAGCCCGTGGCGAATGCCGGCATCGTCAAGGCCATCTGGGCTGCGCTGGACAGTCGTGCCGGCACCGTCGAGTTCGTCAAGGTCCCCGGACACGACCCGCTCAACAAGTTCCCGCTGAACACCGCGGCCGACATCATCGCCAACGACGCAGCCGAAAAGGCATCAGCCGGGTTACCGGTCGAGACGACTTCGACCATCGATCTGGCCAGCGTCAAGCCGCGCTCGACGTCGTTCGGCAAATGGTGACCCAGATGTCGCCTCAGAGTGGGATCGTGCCTACGGTCGGGTCGTGCTTGGAAGGCTATTGGTGGACCTTGGCCGCCATCGCGTTTGGTGGGTACAGGTCTATCCCCGTGGGATTGTTCAGGAATCCGGGGGTGCTGCCAGGCACCCCGGTGTGGCCGTACTGCCACACGATGGCGTTGGTGCGGGGGTCCACGACGATGAGCCGGTTGTTGACCTTGTCGCTCACCATGAAGTCACCGTTGGGCAGCGGTATCACCATCGATGGCTTGTTCAGGGCTTGATTTCCGGTTGGCGCATAGCGCCATATCACCTTTCCGGTGTGATCGAAGGTCAGGACCTGGCCCGGGAACACGTGGTCGACAGTCGCGTAGCGGTCAGGACCGATCTCAGCGGTTTGGTAGATGGCTGAGACGCCGGGCACCTGCACGCTCCACGAGACCTTCCCGGCCAGGCTCATCTCACTGACCCAGTGGCCGTTGCCCTCGGTGATCACGTAGTCGCCGTTGGACATCGGAAACACGCCGCTGGGGTCGTCGAAGCTCTGCGGCGGGTTTTGCGCGCACATTCCGGTCTGGCCCAGCTGCCGGCTGATCGCCTGGCCGCCTGCGGGGATCGTGATGATCCTGCAGTTGCCGGCGTCGGGCAGCACCAGAGCGTGGGACGGCAGCATCACTACGCCGTCGGGGCGGTTCACCTGGTTGGGGCCAGATCCGGGGGCGTCAGTCTTCCCATAGGTGTAGACGATCTTGTGGGTGAGGATGTCGATGACGTAAAGGATGCTGCTGTCCTCGCTGGCAACCACGACCTGCTTGCTGTCCGGGCTGAACCACGCGACTTCGGGGGCCTTGAAACTCTGCCCTGCAGCCAGGTCTCCGGGGCGGGGGAACTGCCACAGGTCCCGGCCATTGGCGTCAATGATCAGCAACCGGTTGCCACTTCCGTCTGCGATCAGGAGTGGCCCTGGCAACACCGAGGGGTCGGAACCCGGGGCGAGCCAGCCGGGACCCAGAACAGCGGGCAGTATGATGGGCGCATTGGTCGAGGTTGGCGCTGCCGCGGCTGGCGTCGCTGCAGTCGTTGACGTCATACCAGGTGGCGGCCAGTGCGAGGTCGTTCTCCCCGCATTCGTCGGCGGTTTCGAAGGAGCTCCGGCTGCGGTCAGGAGCCACCAGGACCCCAGTCCGAGGCCGACAATCAGCGTGACGAGCAGGCCCCGTACGAACCGCCAGTGCCGACGTAGCTCCGGCGATGGTGCTTGGCGATGATGACCGCTCATGGTGTTCCTCCAGCTTGGGCACGGACCTGGATGACTGTGTCCACAGGCTTGGGATCTTCCCCGCCGACCAGGTAGGCGGTGGTGCCAACGACGGCGACACCAAAGTCGGATCGGGCCGCGGGCAGGTGCCCAGCGGGTGTGAAGCTCACGTTCGCGGGGTCGAAGCGCATGACATCGTCAGTCGCGTTGGCGCCGATGCGCCCGCCGGCCACGAAGACCGTGCCGCCCAAGGTGAATGCCCCGGCGTGGGCCAGTGCACGTGGCAGATGTCCCGTGACGACGCCCTTGCCTGTGGTCAGGTCGATCCGTTGGACGTCGGTGACCTGCTTCCCTGCGTGTTCGCCGCCGAAGAGCCAGATCGACCCGGCGCTGGCGGCGACCGCTGGGTAGCGCACGGTCACCGGCAGAGTGCCCATGACGGTGAATGTCCTGCCGTCCTGAGTTCGCAGAATCGTGGTCGAACCTTGGGTTCCGTCGAAACCACCAAGGACATAACCGATCTTGCCGTCGCTGACCGCGACGAGGTCAGCCCGTGGTTGCGGCAGATGGCTGATAACCCGGGGGGATACGCCGGGCGTCACGTCCTGCACTGCGCTGGTCACTGCGGTCGACCCACCGCCGAAGAGGAGATCTCGGCCGTCCACCACGGCGCCCGCTGCATCGTGTACCGGGACGGGCAGCTGTCCGGCCGGGTTCACCGTCCCAAGGGCAGGATCGACCTTCAGGATTGCCTGGCTTGTGTTGTCCGCGGCGGTCAGGCCGCCTACGACGAGCAGCCCTTCACCCGCTGCGAACACGGTCGGGCGTGACACTGCCGCAGGCAGCGTGAACAGTGCCATGGAGGAAGTGGGCGTCGTCGTCTGGGTGTGAGCAGCTGAGGTCGCCGGTAGTGAGTTCGTCGGTGGTCTTGACTGCGAGCGGACCGGGGCTGACACAGTTGTCGTGGAGCAGCCGGCCGCCAGGAGTCCCACGGCTGCAACGGCATAGGCTGAGCTCAAGGGCCGGAAGGCGGGATACAAACGGGGTTTTTGAGGTCGATTGGAGCCTCTCGCCACATCGATCTCTCCTCGTTCTATCGGCCCTCGGGGGTGCTCGCCATGGTCATTGCCGCGCTCAGCCTATGCCACGAAACGGCCGCCCCCGACCGAACCGCCCGCTCGCCGGGCTGGTGGGCGTTCACGAATGGCCGCGGTTCTGCGCGACAAATCGCTGCATACCGGGCACGTTTGGCCGGCCTCGCGGACGCTAGCGTTCTGCTAAGGAATCCATCCCAAGAACTGACCCGCCAGCGAGTGGAGGAAGCTCATGAAGCCTCGACCACGTGTTGAGATCGTCGTTGTTGCCGTTGCACTCTCGTTGGTGCTCTTGGGGTGCTCCGGCAACTCGGTCAGCCCGTCCGCGTCAACATCCCCGCTGCTTTCGCCGTCGCAGGGGTCCTCACCCGCGGCCACGCCGTTGGTGACGCGGCCCACGGCGCCTTCCACCGTCTCTGTCGCTGGTGCGCTTGCTCAGCTCCACCCGCTCACCGGGCCCTTCCTGGCTCCCGGTTCGGACCCGGGCGTCCTTCCCGCGCCGGTCATCGTCGCGGACGAGGACAACAACCGTCTTGTGATCATCGACCCGCAAGGTCGGACGCTGTGGGAGTTTCCCCGACCCGGGGATCTCGCACCGGGGCAGACCTTCATCCGTCCTGACGATGTGTTCTTCACCCCAGACGGCAAACAGATCGTCGCCACCCAGGAGGAGAACCAGGTGGTCAGCGTCATCGATATCGCCACCCGGCACATCGTCTTCCGGTATGGCACTCCGGGGCTTGCCGGATCCAAAGCGGGGCAGCTGTCCAACCCGGATGACGCGATGATCCTGCCCGACGGTCGGCTGATGATCCCCGACATCCGTAACTGTCGACTGCTCTTCGTCCGCCCGGGCTCATCCACGCCCTCGGCACAGCTGGGCACGACCGGAGCCTGCCGCCACCAGCCTCCGACCTACTTCGGCAGCCCCAACGGGGTGTTCCCGATGCGCGACGGGCGCTATCTGGTCACGGAGATCAACGGGGACTGGGTCAACGCGATGAGCCTGAACGGGTCGGTCGCATGGAGCACCCACCCTCCAGGGGTCGCGTACCCCTCGGACACGAACGAGATCTCGGCGGACCGTTACCTCACGGTGGACTACAGCACCCCTGGGCAGATCGTCATCTTCAACGGCCACGGCAAGGCTGTCTGGACCTACCGCCCCACCGGCGCCGCCCAGCTCAGCCGACCCTCGCTCGCTCTGCCGCTCCCCAACGGCGACGTCTTCGCCACCGACGACGCCAACCACCGCATCATCGTCGTCGACCCCCGGACGAACCGGGTTGTCTGGCAGTACGGCCACAAAGGCACCCCTGGCAAGGCCCCCGGATACCTGGCCAACCCGGATGGAATGGACCTGTTGCCACCCAACGATCTGTGGTCCATCAAGGCGCATTGACGAGCATCGCCGCTCGCCGAGCCCGGCAGTGAAGGCGCAAAGTACTGAAGGCCCGTTCCGGTGGGAACGGGCCTTCAGTACTGGTGAGGCGTGTCAGGCCCGTTTGGTCCTTCGGTAGTAGTTGCGCCAGACCAGCCGGTGGATGGGAATCCATTTGGGGATCGAGCGCAACCCTGGGATGAAGGGAAGGAACATCAGCAGAAGCGTGAGGAACATCATCAGGCCCCAGACCTCCGCGTCGGCGTTGTCCGAGGTCGAGAAGGGCTTGACCTGGTACCAGAACGTGTAGAGCCACATCCACGGCTGCCCGGGAGCGTTGCCCACCTCGTTCATCATGCCCCACTGGTCTCCGCCGAGGTTCTGGGCAACGGCCAGGTCCTCGAGGTAGGCCCCGTCGGCAAGCAGTAGCAGGGACTTGGTCTGGTCGCCTCCGTAGAAGTTGCCCGACGACGTGAGGGCGCCTTCGAGCCCGCCCGTCTTGGCCAGCGCAAGCAAGCCGGCCGAGAGGGCTGGCACCGGACCGTACTCACCCGGTTTGACCTTCGCTACCTCGCCGCCGGCTCCAGTGGCTGGTTCGCCATCTGCTGCGGCCGT
>DASRUA010000266.1:0-3193 GCA_035655615.1 Dermatophilaceae bacterium | reverse complement strand
CCGATAACCGGGCATTAAGCGAGCTGGCCTCCAGAAGCGCCCTGGGGTCGGGCCGAGCTGGAGCGAACGGGGTCGGCGGGAAATTGCGGTGACGGAGAAACCCGGACAAACAGCGGGAGTCGAGTCATACCTCTGCAACGAGGTATCGCGATACCGGGTTGAGCACAATGTGATACCGCTTTGGGGACAAACGACCCAATGCGGCACCGACCTGTCCCCGGATCGACGGACGAGAAAAGGCGGGGGGTCTTCCTGACCTCCCGCACAGGGAACCCCACCCCCACCCACGCGAGATCCCCCCGGGCAATTCGCCGCGCATCCCGGTTTGGACTGGAGCGAGACCTTCGTGCCGGGATGGAACACCGCGCTCATCAGCTCGGCGAGCCGACAAAGCGGTATCGCGATACCGGATTGAGCACAATGTGATACCGCATTGGGGACAAACAAACCAATGCGGGTTAACGCGTCGGTGGAGGAGGGCCCGTCGTTCCGTCTTGCGCTGACTGTTGAACCCCCACGCCGGGGGAATGCCAACCTCCCGTTGAGCGCGGGGCTCGGCACCGAGGACACCGACTTACGCCGATGCCTCAGTCCGCCCACGCGGGTGGTTCGTCGGCGTCATCACGGGTGGAACCCGACCAGCCCCGGGGGGAACTTGGGGGAGGAGAAACTCCCCGTTCACGGGGACGTCGTGGTTGACGTCGACGGCGGCCGTTCTCTCGCCGTCGAGGGGAACTGTCATCAACCGCCCCCCCGTCAACCCGTGGAATATTGCGTTGACCTCGTTCAACTCCCCCCCCCGCAGCGGATGCTTCCGGGAAGCCGAATCCGCGCTCGGCCTCAATAACGCGGTATCGCAATACCAGGTTGGGCCCAATGGGATACCGGATTATGCGCGACACGCCCATTGCTGTAGATGTGCCACTTTGTCCGGCAGCCCGGCGACAATCGAAGCCATGCCCAAGATCATCACGGTGGCTGCTGCCAAAGGGGGCGTCGGAAAGACGACCTTGGCCTACGAGGTCGCCTGCCTGCTCGACGCGCCGCTTGTCGATCTCGACTGGGACGAGGGGGGCGCGACCCGCCGGTGGGGCTACCGGCACGAGGAACGGGTACGCAGCTCCCTGCTCGATGCTCTCGAAAACGGTCGGGTCCCGACTCCACTTGCCGGCCATGGACGCAAACCCGACTTGATCGCTGGGCATCCTGACTTCGCAAGCCAGCAGCCTGATCCAGAGGACATGGCTGAGCTGCTGACCAAATGGGCGGCCGCATGGGGTCGGCCATATGTCGTGGTTGACACGCATCCGGGTGCCGCTCACGCCGGCCACGGCGCCATGCTCGCCGCGTCAGTAGTGGTCGTCCCGGTCATCCTCGCCACCAACGAATTGAACGCCTTGGAAGGCACGCTAAAGGAGGTTCCGGACTACCCCCTGCTGCTGATCCTCAACAAGGTGCCCCGGGCGGTGCCAAGGCCCGAGCTACGGCGTCTGCGCCGCCTGGTTGAGGTGTCCCAGACTCAGGTCGGTCCGGTGGTGCCGTTCTGTCGGTCACTCGAG
The DNA here is from genome assembly GCA_035655615.1 of Dermatophilaceae bacterium. Taxonomy (GTDB): domain Bacteria; phylum Actinomycetota; class Actinomycetes; order Actinomycetales; family Dermatophilaceae; genus UBA4719. The sequence continues at coordinate 1,634 of DASRUA010000266.1, read as the reverse complement.
ACACGCAAGCGGCACTCCGCGGTGACATCGGAAGAGCCGGTCCCGGCGGTAGCGCGGGATGTCGTGGCGGGACTACGCAAAGTCGCGGATGCCGTGCGGAGCTACACCCGTGACTGATGCCGCGATCGAGAATGGACTGCTGGACCTCGAACAGCGCAGTAGTCGGCGGGCTCCGATTCCGCGTCATCCGAAGCGAGCCGTTGTCGTCCCACCGCCGCCGCCACCTCCCACGGTTGTCGAAGTTCGTGAGAGCCAGCCCGACCAGCGACCAGTGCCGGCCCGGGAGCAGCGGGCTCAGTCATCTCTTCGCGCCACTCAGGTCTATTTGGACGGCGACTGCGACGACTTTCTGCGGCGCTGTAGTGCGGCTGGATTGATTCGAGGCAGCCGCGACGTGACCAATAGTGGGGTGATCCGCTATGCCCTGGGCCGGCTTGCGGCCGAGATGGACCCGGACGACGTCGCCCTGGCAATGCTCGATGGCGGCAGCCCAGCGTTGCGCCGACCGGGTCGTAAACGGACCTGATGTACGAGGAGCCGACAAATGGACAGTACCGGTACGCCTGGGGCGTCTTGCAGGCTCGCCTGGAGGACGCAGCGCGCACTCGGCAGTGGCGCAGTCCTGAAACTGTTCTCGCATGGATGGACGACGCCGAGCAACTTGCCCTGGTCGTGCACAACACCTGCCCGTTCTGTCGGGCTGAACCCGGCGACCTGTGCCATGACCTCGCTGGGATGGCGACCTACTCGCCTCACCCGGAGCGCTTCGGCGACGGGGCAATTCCGTTGCGAGGTCCGCGGCGAGCGCGCCGTTGAGGTACACGTATTTCCACGCCGAGGTACCCCTCGCAGTTTCCCTGGAGTTCCGCGGACAGACTCGAAACCCGGTACAACCGAACGCCGGATTCGGAGATAACGGACGGAGAGGTGAAGTCATGAGGTTGTGGCAGAACAACCGGCTCGACGGCACTTTCGAGGAACCGACTGAACAGATCGTTGCCCAGTTCCGCGTCTCGGTCTGGTGGACCGCTGACCTCGACCTCGATTCCGCCGTACGCGGGTTTCTTACCGACATCGACGGGCCGGTCAACGCTGTTTGGGACGACGAGGCCGACCTGGCTGATATCGGCGCCCAAGCCCGGGCGGCCGGTTGGTCTCGGGCTGCAGGTGTGAGGACCGCGGCGGTCGCCTGATACTCCCGTCGAGTGTCCTTCGCCCGGAGTGCCATGTTCACATGCCGAACGGGCGGTCGTGCCCGGGCCCGACGAGGGGGATCGTCCGGGCTGGTAGCGCAGTGGGTGCCGGTAGGGGGGTCATTGGTGACGGTTGTTGAGCGTCCCGCCGGGATGAGGACTAGCGGGAGTTTCCTGGCTATTTTGATCTTGGTTGTGTTGTGCCTGGTCAGGGGTTGTGCGGGGCTGGTTGGGTGTATGACCTAAGTCGTGGTCGGGGCGGCCCAGCGGTCGAGGTTGAACAGGTCGTAGAGGGCTTTCTGGTCGGTGCTGAGGTCGGTGGTGACGCGGCGGGCTTTGGGTCGTCCGCCGGTGGAGGGGTAGATCAGCACGGTTTCTTGGATACCGCCCAGGGTGTCCAGGATGGTTCGGACGGATAGGTGGTGCCCGGCGCGTTCTGTT
>DASRUA010000265.1:0-2158 GCA_035655615.1 Dermatophilaceae bacterium | reverse complement strand
CACCGTCACCGGCCTGTGGAACTACGCCAAGCAGTTTGCGATGAGTGACAACTCCTTCGGTACCACTTTCGGTCCGTCCTCGCCGGGTGCGATCAACCTCGCCTCCGGCGACACCGGCGGCGTCGGGCTGATGATCAACGGTGCGGCCACCAACGGTGACACTGTCAGCGACGGCAAGGGCGGCAACTCTCTGATCGAAGACGCCCAGGGCTACTACGACGATTGCTCAACCCGCGACGCGGTCACGCTCACAGGCAAGAACGTCGGCGACAACCTCAACGCCGCTGGGATCAGCTGGGGCTGGTTCCAGGGCGGATTCGCCCCAACGACCAGCTTCGCCACCGCTACCGGCGGCACCCAGCCCACCAGTACCTTCACCCCCGACCAGTTCAAGGGCAAGTTTGCTGTCGCGCCCGCCTCAGACCAGGGCCTGTGCAATGCTGCCCACCCGATTGGTGCGGCCGTCGGCGGCACTGGCGGCACGATTGCTGGCAGCACCAACTACGGCACCAAGGACGACTACATCGCCCACCACGAGCCGTTCCAGTACTATGCATCCACCGCCAACCCGCACCACCTGCCGCCAACGTCGTTGGCAGCCATCGGCACCGACACTCAGACCACGACAGGTGGTGGCGTGCCGCAGTTCAACACCGCCAACCACCAGTACGACGTCAGTAACTTCGACTCCCTCGTTGGCGCCATCTCCCACGGCTACCTCTCCCCCGACCACCTTCCCGCGGTCAGCTTCCTCAAGGCCCCGGGCTACCAGGACGGCCATGCCGGATACTCCGACCCCGCCGACGAGCAGCAGTTCATCGTCAACGAGATCAACGCCTTGCAGCACACCCCGGACTGGTCCTCCACTGCCGTCGTGGTGTCCTACGACGATTCCGACGGCTTCTACGACCACGTCTACAGCGGCGTTCACAACCCGTCCAACACCTCTACCGTGGCCACCTCGCCTGGACCGCAAGATTTCCTGACCGGCACCGGACTGTGCGGCAACACATCAGCCGCAACGCCGCTGGCCGGGCAGAGCGGTCGCTGCGGCTACGGACCACGCCTGCCGCTGCTGGTCATTTCTCCCTGGGCCAAGCACAATGCCGTCGACCATACCCTTACCGATCAGAGTTCGATCCTGAAGTTCATCGAGGACAACTGGAAGCTGCCGAGAATCAGCGGCTCCTACGACACCATCGCCGGCACCCTGAACCACATGTTCGACTTCAACGACCAACGCAGAAAAAACAACCAACTGTTCCTTGACCCCACCACAGGCCAGCCCCTGGACAAGTCCAACGCCAACCGATAGCGAGGCTGCCGAAGGTTCAGTCGACAGTCGCTGCCAGGCAACGGCCGGGGCCAACACGGTTCCGGCCGTTGCCTGTTACGGCGACTCGCACGATAACTCGGACGTGGCGTGAACACGATTGAAAGCCATCGACCCCGTGGAGAGAACGTCGACCTGGTTTCCCCATGTCCACGCTGAGACAGTGGCCCAATTGCAGACAAGATCCATAAAGCGGGACATCCAGGGCCACGTGACCATCGAGAAGCTCATTCACCGTCAACGATGCAGCCATACCAACAGGATGACTCCCACCCGACACGCCAAGCCAGCCCGCACCTCGGCGGTCAGAGGCGCAGCCTCACTGGGAGCTTGCTGACTGCGCGCAGGTTGGGTGCGGGATGAACGTGCCGACGGTCGTCATCGCGTTGAAGGCCGCGGTGAGCAAGGCCGTGGGGAACGAAGTTGACAAGGTGCTGGCAGTGGCCCTGAACGTCGCACGCCAAGAGGCGCACGCGTGGTCCGAGTAAGTGCACGGCCCTGGCTCAGCCTGCGGGGAGGCGCGCTTCGACCGCCCACCCACCGACACCTGTTGTCCCTGCGCTGAACTGTCCTCCGAGCGTCTGGATGCGCTCTCGCAGGCCGATCAGACCGCGCCCAGTGCCGGCCAGCGGCGCGCCGTTCTGGGCGGCGCGGTCGTTCTCGACCCGCACGGCGAGACCGTGCTCGACCTGATCGACGCTGATCACGATGCGAACGTCGGCACCTGGGGCGTACCTGAGCGCGTTGGTCAGGCTCTCCTGCACTACGCGGAAGGCCAGGTGCGCGACTGGTTCGGGGACCCGGTCGCGGTCACCCTCGAAGCGA
>DASRUA010000264.1:0-2404 GCA_035655615.1 Dermatophilaceae bacterium | reverse complement strand
AACATGATCGCGAAGTGGTACCAGAACGCTGCGAGGCCTCCACCGAACGCCTTCGAGAAGACCAGCGAGATCCCGAAGGCCAGGGTTGGCGCGCCACCGGTCCTGGAGATCAGGGTGGTCTCGTGGACGGACTGTGCGGCGGCTACGAGCTGTGCCGGGCTGATCGTGAAGCCCAGGGTGCGGATGAACTCGGAGGCGGCACCCGGGGTGCCACCCGTGGCGCCGCCGGGGCTGTTGATGGAGAAGTAGATTCCCTGGTCGATCACGGAGGCAGCGATGAGGGCGCTGATCGCGACGAACGACTCCATCAGCATTCCGCCGTACCCGATCATCCGGACCTGGCTCTCCTTGCCGATCATCTTGGGGGTGGTACCCGAGGCGATCAGCGCATGGAACCCGGAAAGCGCACCACAGGCGATCGTGATGAACACGAACGGGAACAGCTTCCCGGCGAACACCGGACCGTTGCCCTTGAGCGCGAAGTCCGTGATTGCCGCGCTCTCGAGCATGGGCCTGGCGATGACCAGGCCGATCGCGAGGAGCACGATGACGCCGACCTTCATGAACGTGGACAGGTAGTCGCGCGGGGCCAGCAGCATCCACACCGGCAGGATCGAGGCCACGAAACCGTAGATGACCAGGGCGAAGACCAGGTTGTTCGGGGAGAGGGTCAGCGCGTCGGCCAGACCCATCTGGCCGACCCAGTTGCCGCCGACGATCGCCGCCACAAGCAGAGCGACACCGATCCCGGTGACCTCCATCACGCGACCGGGCCGCAGGTAGCGCAGATAGAACCCCATGAAGAGCGCGATCGGGATGGTGAGCCCGATCGAGAAGACGCCCCAGGGCGACGCGGCCAGGGCGTTGACCACGACGAGGGCGAGCACCGCGAGCAGGATGATCATGATCGAGAAGACCGCGACCAGCGCGGCGACACCACCGACGGTGCCGATCTCCTCTCGTATCATCTGGCCGAGGCTCTTGCCGTTGCGACGCATCGAGAAGAAGAGCACCACCATGTCCTGGACCGCTCCGGCGAAGATGACGCCGACGATGATCCAGATCGTGCTCGGCAGGTAGCCCATCTGCGCGGCCAATACCGGGCCCACGAGCGGGCCGGCCCCGGCGATCGCCGCGAAGTGGTGACCGAACAGCACCCGCCGGTCGGTCACGTCGAAGTCGGCGCCGTTCTGGAGGCGTTCGGCCGGGGTGGCACGGGTGTTGTCGACGCCGAGCACCTTGTAGGCGATGAAGCGGGAGTAGAACCGGTAGGCGATGGCGTACGACGAGAGCGCGGCGAACAGGATCCAGAGGGCGGAGACATTCTCGCCCCGGGACAGGGCCAACACCGTCCAGCAGACCGCGCCGACCAAGGCGACGGCCCCCCAACCCACCATTGACCTGGGCGTCATCTTCCGCCCCTTTTTGTCTGGAGACGTGACCGTTGACATAAAGTCCTCCTGGTGGGAACTGCTGATTGGGCTGCGAATCTACCCCCCTCGCTGCACCCCGCATCGGGGGGGTTGCCGAGGCCTCTGGAACCCCAGCGTCACGGGAACAACATCGCGTACCAACGGCTGCGTGAACGGGGTATGAGATCTCTGCCGTTCTACGCGAACGCGGACGAGGTCGAAAGCGATTCGTCCTTTCACGACTGACGAAAAGCCTCTACCAGCTCGATCGTGTCGGCCTCATTCGCCGTCTTGTCCGGCCGGTGGCGGACCACCCGGGCAAAGCGCAGCGCCAGTCCGGCTGGATAGCGAGGTGACGTCTGCACGCCGTCAAAGGCGATCTCCACCACCACCTCGGGGCGCAGCTCAAGGACATATCGGTCGGTGGGACCGACCGCGTGCCGGGGCAGCTCGACGGTCTGCCAGCGCAGCATCTCGTCGGTGAGTCCTTTGAAAGTCTTGCCGAGCATGACGAATCCACCCGGCGGGCCGAATCGACCGGCCGGGTCCCTTGCGCCCAGGTGGAGGTTGCTCAACCATCCCCGGCGGCGCCCGTTACCGCGTTCGACGGCCAGGATGACCAGGTCGAGGGTATGAACGGGCTTGACCTTGATCCAGCCCGCCCCGCGGCGCCCCATCTCATACGTGGCGCCGTTGGCCTTGACTACTACGCCTTCATGTCCGCGTGCCACGGCGTCGGCGGCAAATGCGGTGGCCGCATCGACCTGGGCGGGCTCGGCGACGTCATCGACCCGGAGCCGGGGCGCCAGATGTTGGAGAGGCACCGCATTCTCCAAGACTTCTCGCCGGAGGGTGGCGGGTTCGTCGATGAGATCGGATCCGTCCAGGTGCAGGACGTCAAACAGGAACGCCGTGAGTGGAGTTCGTGCGCGGGCCACAGTGGGGTCCACCCGGCTGGCGGCACGAGACCCGGTCTCCTGAAACGGCTTAGG
>DASRUA010000263.1:0-2547 GCA_035655615.1 Dermatophilaceae bacterium | reverse complement strand
GCGTACCTCGTGGTGACCTCGGCACGAGACGTCATCGACAACCCACTCTTCATGCCCTACCACGCTCACCGCTACGCGGGCATTCCTACGTGAGGCACGAAGAGCGTTTCGCGGGCAGTTTTCGTGAGTCTCGCCGCTGCGTGGACGCGAGGCGCTCGACCTACTACGCTTCTCGGTGAGCGTGTGGAACGACCAGCCCGAGGCTGACGTCAGCAGCCGCTGGGTCGCCGATGCGGTCGGACCGGTGGCCTACGCGATCCAGCAGCGACAACGCCGTCGGCGGCATGTGTGCGCATAGGAGGGATGACAGGCGATTCGGAGCGATCCCGCCTCTATCGGCGCGCCTCCGCCACGATTGAGAGCAGCTCGACTGCTCGGCTCGCCCACGAATGCCGTGACGCGTAACGCCAGCGTTCATCGTCCAACTCCTTGGACCTGAGTCGTGAAAGCCTCTGCACTTCCGTGACGAACTCCGTTGGACGGTCTGCAAGAGCGATGTGGCGCGAACTTCTCTCCGGGCCGAGGTCGGCGGCCACCCATTCGCTGGCCGGGAGCCGCGAGGTCACGACGGGGATTCCAGCCCCCAAGTACTCCATCGTCTTGAGCGGGAAGGATGCACGGTTGAACTGGGAGTTGACGTACGGGGTCAGGCCGACGTCCATCTGCGCAAGGTGCTGCGGGACGACCTCGGCTGGAACCGGTCCGACGTAGTGGACAGAGTCGCGTTCGATGAGTAGCCGGAAGCGCTCTCGCTCCCAACCGGGATCGACCGGGCCGACGAGCAGAAGTTCCACTTCGGAGGTCGCCAACCGCTCAAGCACGTCCAGGTTGATCCGCGCCGAGAACTGGCCCACGAGCCCAGCGACCGGTCGGCGGGGAGCTGTATCGCTCGGGTCGGTGCAAGGGTAGGTTCGAAGGTCCGACTTGGGCAGGGGCTCACAGCCGTTACGGAGGACGCGTGGATCCGCGCCGAGTGCGCGCCACTTATCCGCCAAGCCGTCGGTCACGGCCACCACGACGTCGGCGCGGCGGAGCGATCGGCGCTCCAGCCGTTTGAGCCATTTGGCCGACAAGCCCATCAAGTCGGCGCCGGCTGCGAAGTCATCCGTCCCCAGCAGGACCTCGACGGCATCCTCTGCCCAAGAATACCTCGCCCCGTCGAGGTACGAGGACACGACGGTGCGTGGATGGGCCCCGAGCCGGTTCAACACTGTCCGCACCTGAAGTCGTTTGATGATGGAGGCAGTGGAACGGACGCCAACGCGGCTGCTGAACGGTGGCGTCAAAGTCGTGACGCGCACCAGAAGAGGCTCGTCGCGGATGATCTCGACCCCTCCCTGATGAGCAGGAAGCCAGCGTCCCCCCGGTTGCAGGGGAGACGGTGCCGCGTCGACCCACACAACGGGCTCCCTCATGGCCTGAATCAGGCGACGATCGGTGCCGCAGATCGAGTTCCAGCCCACGCCCGCGAACCACAGGATGCAGTCCCCGACCGGGACCGACGGAAGTCCCGGAATTGGTCGCCGAGTGGCCGGGGACATGCTCATTGCGTCCCTCCTCAGCGATTCCCACCGTCCGGGAGACTCGCGACGACGGATATTACCGCATCGCGTGGGCATGCAACGCGTGATGTCGGCTCCTTCTGATGTGGGCGTGCTCCCCGCCGACCAGCCGGTTCCCCCCCCCGGGCCTGTGGAAGGGCTGCTGGGGCGGTACAGGGACTATGTACTGGTCGAGCGTGGCCTGACCGCGGGCACCGTGAGCGGCTACATCGACGCGGTACGCCCGTTCGGCGCGGGCCGGTAGCGGGGCGACGACCTGGACTGGGCCGGGTAAACGGGCGCGGAAGTGACCGAGCTCGTGGTGGCGGCGTATCCGAGGCGGGGCCACTGGGACGGCGAAACTCTGCGCGTTGCGGTCGGTGCCGGGCTGGCTGCACCTGACCAGTGAGACCCCCGCGCCGATGGCCGCTGCGGTGCCCGCGGTCGCGGGCGGGCGGCTGTCCGGCCTGCCTGTGGACCGTCGTTGAATCTGCGGTTGAAGACATCGTCGACGGTGCAGACGGGAATCGACGCCTTGATCGGCACGGTGACGGCTTGGTCTGCGATGTGACGGCCGTTTCTCTTGCGTGGTGCAGGGTTCGTCGGCATCGTGACGGGCGGCGCCGGGCATGGCAGGGCCCGGCCGGACCGAATCTCAGCTGCGAAGAGGGCCCAGAAGGCAGGGTCCCGGCAAAGTCCGGCCTTGATTTCCTGACCTGCGGTGATGCGGCGCGACACGCCGGTGATGGTGGTTTGCTGGGTGGGCATGGCCCTGGTGTTGATCATGAAGGTTCTTCAAGCCACATGCTCATCACGAAGGACCATGCCCGATGTCATCATCGCCCACGTACACCGTCGTTGACCAGTTCGCGGCGAGACTCACGAAAACTGCCCGCGAAACGCTCTTCGTGCCTCACGTAGGAATGCCCGCGTAGCGGTGAGCGTGGTAGGGCATGAAGAGTGGGTTGTCGATGACGTCTCGTGCCGAGGTCACCACGAGGTACGC
>DASRUA010000262.1:0-13654 GCA_035655615.1 Dermatophilaceae bacterium | reverse complement strand
CCCCCGGGCAACCCTGCTTGCCCCCCTGCCTGCCCACACCGGCACCTGGCAGCACTGCCTCCCCCTCGATCAGTGCTTCGCCAACCCCCGGGCAACCCTGCTTGCCACCCTGCCTGCCCACACCGGCGCCTGGCAGCACTGCCTCCCCCGCCATCAGTGCTTCGCCAACCCCCGCACTGCTCTACGCCTGTCTGGCATCGACCCCTGCCGCCGCGCCGTCAGCTCTTCCCTGACGTCACTGGCGGGCAGACGCTCAAAGACGCACGAGCTGTCCCCCCACGACCGCCAACAGCATCGCGGCCAACGCCACCAGGACGACGGCACGGCGAAATCTGGGTGTCATCAACTGGCGACTTCCGGCACTGGTTCGCTGATCTCGCCCCTGATGACACTGAACCGGGGCCGGTGTCGGTGGTGGTATCTCACGTGCATCTCCTCGCTGCGGATGAGATACAGCATGGCAGCAAGGACCGCCAGCCCTGTGGCGAGGCTGCCCACCAGGATCGTCCATCGCGGCCCCCACGCAGACCCGATCCACCCGATCAGGGGTGAGCCCAGGGGGGTGCCGCCCATGAAGACCGCCATGTAGAGCGCCATGACCCGGCCGCGCATCGCAGGGTCAACACTGAGCTGGACCATGGAGTTTGCCGTGGTCAGCACGGTGAGAGCGGATAGGCCGACTGGGATGAGCAGAACCGCAAACCAGATGTATGAAGGGGCGAGGGCTGCCGCCGTCGAGGCCACGGCGAAGGCGGCGAAAGCCACCAGAAGGATCCGCAGCCGAGGGTTCGGGCGGCGCGCCGACATCAGTGCCGCTGACAACGACCCGACGGCCATGATGGAGCCCAGCAGCCCATAGGCCCCCGGTCCCTTGTGGAACACGGCGGTGGCCATCAGCGCGGTGGTCATCTGGAAGTTCATCCCGAAGGTGCCCAGGACGAACACGAGCGCCATGATCAGGATGATGTCGGGACGACCGCGAACATAGCGAAGTCCCTCGCGGATCTGTCCCTTCCCGCTGTGAGGCGGCGTGATATTCAACTCGCCCGGCCGCAACCTGGCCAAGGCGAACAGCACCGCCACGAAGCTGAGGGTGTTGAGGAAGAAGGCCGGACCTGTGCCAAAAGCGGCAATGACCAGACCCGCGACTCCGGGTCCGATGAGCCGGGCTGCGTTGAAGGACGCGCTGTTGAGACCCACGGCATTGCTGAGCGACTCGTGCGGCACCATCTCCGAGACAAAGGTCTGGCGGGCCGGGTTGTCCAACGCTGCGGCGACCCCCTGGATGAAGGCCAGCAGGAAGATCTGCCAGAGCTGGACGGAACCTGTCACCACCAGAACCCCGGTCAGCAGCGAGGTCAGGGCCAGCGCGCTCTGGGTGGCAAACAGGATGCGCCGTTTGGGGAAACGATCGGCGATCATTCCCGATATCGGCGCGAAGATCGCCAGAGGGGCGAACTGCAGCCCCGTGACGATCCCGAGCGCAACGGACGAGTGCGGGGTCAGCTCGGTCAGTACCAGCCAGTCCTGGGCGACCCGGCCCATCCAGGTCCCGGTGTTGGAGATGAGTGTCCCAGCGGCAAAGACGCGGTAGTTGTAGATCGACAGGGAGGCGAACGTGGGGCTCATTCGCTGGCCAGCCGGGTGAGGATGGCGGTCGCCCTCACCAGCACTTCCCGCTCTTCCGCGCTGATTCCCTTGAGCCGGCTCGCCATCCAGGCATCGCGCTTGCGGCGAGTCTCCTTGAGCGTCAGCAGCCCCTGAGGCGTCAGCGAGAGGAAGACCTGACGGCCATCCAGCGGGTCGTCCTGTCGGGCCACGAGCCCACGCTCGACCAACCCCGAGACCGTGCGGGTCATGCTCGGCGGGCTGACGCACTCGATCCCGGCGAGCTCACGCGGGGTCAGTGCTTTGTTCTCGAGTCGCGCCATGACACTGAGCTGATGCGGCGCGACGAGCTGGGTGCTCTCGAACCGGACCCGTCGACTGATTCGCATGCACGCAAGGCGCAGATCATTTGCGAGGTGCGCGAGCGACGGGGAGTGAGTGTACTGAGCTGTTCGAGCTGTCGCTGGGCTTGTCACTGGGCTTGTCACTGGGCTTGTCACTGGGCTCGTTGCCGCGCTTGTGGCAGGGCTTGTGGCAGCGCCAGGTGCTGGACTTGTTCGACTTCTTGGTGGCATGAGTTCCTTCCGGCCTACTCAGCCTAACTCATTACCCATGCTAACTATTCCTGAAAGGACGACCCCAGGAGAGATGGGCGGCTCAACAGTCGAGCGTCAGCCGACGCCGAGCACGGTCTTGATCGGGTCAAGCGCGAAGTAGAGGACGAACACGCCGGAGATGGCCCACATCAGCGGGTGGACGGCCGAGGCCTTGCCGAGCACGATCTTCAGCAGGACGAACACGACGAAACCCGCGCCGATACCGGCAGTGATCGAGTAGGTGAACGGCATCAGGACAATCGTCAGGAAGGCCGGGATCGCGATCTCGAGGTCGTCCCATTCGATACCCCTGACCTGCTGCATCATCAGGAAGCCAACCACCACCAGAGCCGGGGTCGCCGCTTCGTAGGGGATAACCGAGACCAGCGGCGCAAGGAACGTGGCAAGGAGAAAGAGGAGACCCGTCACCACCGAGGCCAGGCCGGTACGCGCGCCCTCACCGACCCCCGAGGCCGACTCGATGTACGCAGTGTTGCTGCTGACGCTGCCGGCGCCGCCGGCGACCGCGGCCAGCGAGTCCACGATCAGGATCTTCTGGGCGTTGGGCGGGGTGCCCTCCTTGTCGAGCAGGCCGGCCTCGGCGCCGATCGCGACCATCGTGCCCATCGTGTCGAAGAAGTCGGCCAGCAGCAGGGTGAAGACGAGCAGGAACACCGAGACCGCGCCGATCTTGGCGAACGAGCCCAGCAGGGAGAACTGGCCCAGCAGGCCGAAATCAGGGATGTCCACGAGCTTCGAGGGGAACCTCGGGATGTTCAGTCCCCATCCGGTGGGGTTGACCACCTTGCCTGTCGCGTTGGTCTGGCCTCCGATGTGGGCCACAGCCTCCAGGAGGATGGCCAGGACCGAGGTGCCGATGATACCGATGAGGATCGCGCCCTTGACCTTCTTGACCAGCATGATGATGATCGAGAACAGACCGATGACGAAGACGAGCGTCGGCCAGCCGGCCAGGAAGCCACCGACCCCGAGCTCGACCGGCACCGGACCGACTGCCGGGCGGCGGACGATGCCGGAGTCGACGAGGCCGATGATCGTGATGAACAGGCCGATACCCACGCTGATGGCGGTTTTCAGCGCTAGGGGGACTGCGTGGAAGACGGCCTTGCGGAAGCCGGTCAGCACCAGGCCCGTGATGATGATGCCCTCGAGGACCACCAGCCCCATGGCGTCGGGCCAGGTCATCCCGGGCAGCTTGGCGATGCCGAAGGTCACGAAGGCGTTGAGGCCCAGCCCGGTCGCGAGCGCCAGCGGGAAGTTGGCCACCACGCCCATCAGCAGGGTCATCACGCCGGCCACCAGAGCCGTCGTCGCGGCGACCATCGCGAGGTTCGGGTGGCCCCCACCACCGAGGAATGCGCCAGTCGAGTCCGGCTGGGTGCCGATGATCAGGGGGTTGAGAACGACGATGTAGGCCATCGTGAAGAACGTGACGAAACCTCCGCGCACCTCCCGGGACACCGTTGAGCCTCGTTGGGTGATCTGGAAGAACGAGTCGAGCGCGCCGTGCATGGCAGTTTTCTTGGTGGTGGCAGTCGAGGGCATGGCGCCAAGCGTAGAGCGTCATCGGCGTGCCATCACCGGGGGACACATAGGCTTGACGCTGTGAGCCCCGAAGACCCCCAGCCCCTGGCCAGCGACACCGCTCGAATCCTCGAGATCGGCATGTCGCTCTGGGGCGTTGCACTCGTGGCGTGCCTGCTCGTGCCGGCTCTGCATCAAGGCGACCGGGCGTGGTGGCCTTGGACCTGCGTCGCGGGCATCGTCGGGGGCGGACTCGCGCTGCTATATGTCCGTCGAGGCCGCGGCAACGCAGCAGGCGCGAATCTTTCCGCACGTTCCCAGCCGCCCGCGGATGGCCCTACGAGCGGTACGTGACAGCGATCAGCTAGTGCCTGAGCTGCCGGAGCGGCTCACTCGACTCTTGACCAGCCAGGGTCAGACCACGTCGAAGGCGAACTCATCGAGCACATGCTCCTCGACGGGCTTGGGGTCCTCACGGATCAGGTCAACTTCACTGTGCGCACCGCAGCCATGGTCAAGACTCACGACGTGACCGTCGGAGGGAGACCAGGCGTTGGCGCATACGCCAAAAAAAGAGCGAAGTGCACCCGCCATGGGCAGGAAGAAGCCACACGATGAGCAGGGCGCAGTAGCTTTTTCGGCGACTGGCGAGGTCGGGCCGGCGTCCCCACGATACCAGCGTTCCGCAGCTTCCTTACGACCCGCCGCGGACAGGACGCGACGGCGGCCCAGCCCGAGCTCCCACTGCGCTGCCTCGTCGATGTCCTCGTCGCCGGTGGCCTCCAGGTTGAGCTCAAGGCGGTCGTCCTCCTCGATGTAGGGCAGGACGTCGCCTGCCCCCAGATCGCCGGGAGCCAGCCGCTGGTCGTAGGGCAGCCATTCTGGCGAGAGGAGGGCGCCCTCACCGGGCACAAGGTTGGTCTCGCAGATCGTGGCCTTCTTGCCGCGCGGCACGCGCGCGACGGTGATCGCCCAGCGCCACCCCGGGTAGGCCTTTGCGGTGCACGCGAAGTAATGGGTTGCCAGGCGTTCGTCGTCCATCACAACGCCGAGGTGCTCGCCAACCGTGCCCGGCTCCGCGATGCCCTGGGCTGCCTCACGAGCCTGGTCCAACGCGGCGAACAGGATCGCGTCCGCTTTGATCGCCACGCCTCAGGCGCCCATCTCGAGCTGTCCGGCGATCCCACGCAGCACCTTGGCGACCTTGGCCGCCGCGGCCTTGTCGGGATACCTGCCGCGGTGCAGCGTGGTGGAGACGCTGTCGAGAAGCTTGATGACATCCTCCACGATGACCGTCAGGTCCTCCGGCGACGTGCGGTTCTTGGCAGCGACGGATGCAGACATCGACGGCGTGGGGTCGAGAACACGCACCGACAGTGCCTGCGCGCCGCGCCTGCCCTGGACGACCCCGAACTCAACCCGCGTGCCGCCCTTGAGCGTCGCGACGCCCTCAGGCAACGCGTCCGCGTGCAGGAACACGTCAGCGCCCTCGTCGTCGCTGAGAAAGCCGAAGCCCTTCTCGGCGTCGTACCACTTGACCTTGCCTGTAGGCACAGCCCACCTCTTGCTCATGTGTCGGCCGCCGCCCCACAAGAGGGTGCGGCGCGATGGCGCACGTTGCGCTGCCCCAAGGTTAACCGTAAACGACGAAACAGTTCGGTCGGCCATCGGGCAGCCTGGCCCGAAACGTGCCCAGTCCGAAAACCGTTTGAGGATTGTCGGTCACGTTGGCCATACTCCTACCGGTGACCTCCCCCGCACGTGAACGCCCCTCGTTGGCGTCCTTCTGGAATGACCTGCCACGCGACGGCAAGCTCCTGCTCTCAACCGTCGCCATCGAGACGCTGGGCACCGGGCTGGTGCTTCCCTTCGGCTTCATCTACCTGCACGAGGTCCGCGGGTTCACGATCGAGACAGCCGGCAGCCTTCTCGCGGTGCCGGCAATCGTCGGGATGGCCGTCGTCGGGCCAGCCGGCGCCCTCATCGACCGGCTCGGCGCCCGGCGCATCATTCTCGTCGGCATGATGGCTCAGATGCTCGGCAACGTCGTGCTGGCGTTCTCAGCCACCCCGCTGATGGCCGCATTGGCCCTGGGTCTGCTCGGTGCTGCGGGTGGCGTCTTCTGGCCCGGCTTCAACGCCATGATCGGCGCCGTGGTGCCATCGGGCATCCGGCAGCGCTACTTCGGGATCAACTTCACCCTCGTCAACCTGGGCATCGGCATCGGGGGCCTCATGGCGGGGTCCATCGTCGACGTCCAACGACCGGGAACATTCGTGGCCATCTATCTGGGCAACGCGCTCAGCTTTCTGGCGCCCCTTGCGGTCCTTCTCGGGCCCCTTCGTAAGGTGAGCGGCAAGGTCGACCACCCGGTCAGCGAGGATGACGGCGCACCGATACGGACGTCGTACCTGGACATCCTGCGCGACAAGGCCATGGCGCCCGTGATCGCGTTGACCTTCCTGTCCGCGTTTGTGGGCTACGCCCAGTCCGAGGCAGGCTTCACCGCCTATGCCCGGCTGGTCGGGGAGGTCTCGACGCGAACCATCGGCTACGCCTTCGCGGCGAACACCGCAACCATCGTCCTTCTGCAGCTGTTGGTGCTGCAGCGCATCGAGGGCCGGCGCCGCACCCGGGTGATCCT
Source organism: Dermatophilaceae bacterium (assembly GCA_035655615.1). GTDB lineage: Bacteria > Actinomycetota > Actinomycetes > Actinomycetales > Dermatophilaceae > UBA4719. Next base: position 7,261 of record DASRUA010000262.1, on the reverse strand, counting down.
CGTCCTGGCGGCGCTGTGGTCGGTGTCCTGGTTGATGACCGGTCTCTCCGGCCTGTTTCCCGGCAGCGCGTCGGCGGCCGCGCTGATTATCGGCGGAAGCGCCGTGTTCGCTCTCGGCGAGACCCTGCTGCAGCCGACCATCCCGGCGATCACCAACGACCTGTCGCCAGATCATCTGCGTGGGCGCTACAACGCGATCATGGCTGGCGCCTTCCAGCTGGCGGCTGTCACCGGGCCGGTCGTAGCCGGGGTGATGCTCGGCGCCCGCTTCAACGTGGCGTTCATAGGCATGCTGATCCTCGGTTGCGCAGTGATGGCCTTGATCGCCTTCGCCGTCGAGCACCGGATCCCCGACCAGGCCAACGGCATCATCACCCCGGCGACGGAGCTCAGCCGGGCGTGATCCCCCAGGGCGCCGCGAACTCCTGACCCGGCTCGAGAACGAGCAGGTCGTCACCGGTGTGGAAGGCGTTTGGCGGGCAGGTCATCGGCTCCACCGCGATGCCGCTGGTTCGCCGGGAGGTGACGGGAAGCGAGTCGCCCGTGAATACCTGCAACCACTGGTACGCCTTGGCGTCCGCCCAGAGCGTGACCCGGCGGCCGCCGCGCGGGTGGGCGAGGCTGACCCGCCAGCAGCCATCGGGGTCGGCCACGACGTTGGTGAATGCCGTGTCGAGAGCCTGCTTACCCAGCACTCTCGGCTGACGGAAGTCCTGATCGGTGCCGTCCACGCCAGCCAGCCCCAGCGGCAGCAGTCGGTCGTCCACCTCGAAAAAAGCAGCCGCCGGTATGCCGACCTCCACCTCGTCAACGCGGTGCTCGCCGACGCTGAGATAGGGATGTGCACCAAAACCGAACGGTGCGGCGACGGTCCCGACGTTGCTGGCGCGCGGGGTCACGGTCAGCCCAGCCGTCGTCAGTGCGTAGGTGACCGAGAGATCCAGGCTCCACTCCCAGCCCTGCTGCGGACGTAAACGGCACCCGAGGGTCACGGTGTCCTCGGTCTGCCCCAGGACCGACCAGATCGCCCAGCGCACCAGCCCATGGATCGCGTTGCCGCGGTCCGGCTCAGTGATCGCAAGCTGATGGCCCTGACCGGCAAAGGTGTATCGGCCGTCGCGGATACGGTTAGGCCACGGCATCAGCAGCTGACCGCGTCCAGCCGTGCAGCGGGAGTCCCGAGGGTATCCGGCCAGGACGTCGAACCCGCGAAAGGCGTAGGAGCGCAAGCCGCCCCCCACCTCGACCACGACCACCTCGTGGTCACCATGCCGGATGGTCCACTGTTCACCGCTGGGGAGGACGCTCACGTCAGGACGATACGGCGCCCACGGCTAGTTGCTCGGCGCGACACCCGTATTGACCCGTGTCGACATGATTGTGATGGCAACCTTGTCGGAGTCGCGAGCAAGAACGAACGCCTGCCCGCCCTGGACGGGGGCTGAGCGCATGGAGCTGGTTGCGGACGTGATGCCGTAGGTGCCCACGAAGCCGTCCGAGCTCTTGAGCGTGATCGAGGTGACACTCACCGCGGTGACCTGACCGCGCTGGAATACCAGCGCCTGGACCGAGCCGTTGACCGTCGCGCTCACGTTGCCGTGCAGTGCCGTGCCACCCAGAAGACCGCCAAGCCCACCAAGACCCTGGCCCCGACCACCCCGCGTGCCCGGCATACCGGGCATACCGGGCATACCACGCTGTCGTGGCTGGTTCCCCCCTGCGCCAGGACCCCGGCCATTCTGGTCACCGGAGAAGCGGTCCTGTCGTTGCCCCAGCAAGCTGAAACGATCGTGGTTGCGCAGGACCAGCAGGCCCGCAACGCCGATGCCGAGAAGCATCAGACAGGCAAGAGCGAAAGCGGCCACTGCGATCGCCCAACGCCCGCCGCGGGTGGAGGTTGCCTGGTGCCACACGTTCGTCTTCGGCGCGGCTGGCGGTGTCCCGGGAGAGCTGCCTGCGGCGGGTGCGCTTGCGACAGCCGACATCGGCTGCGTCGCCGGGCTGCCCTGTCCTGGCTCGTGGGGAGGCTGTGCTGGAGGCTGATCAGTCATGGCGTTCCTTTCGCTACATGATCAGGATCCCTCAGCAGTCCGTGGGATGACAGAGAACTCCCTGAGAGTTGCCTCAGAGCGCGGAGGCTGCCTATGAGGGCTTGTCGGCGAGGCCGAGGATCTGCGCGGCGTCCGCCCGCATCTCGACCTTCCGGATCTTGCCGGTCACGGTCATCGGGAACCCGTCAACGATATGGACGTAGCGGGGCACCTTGTAGTGCGCGAGCTTGCCCTGGCAGAACGCTCGAACCCCCTCTGTCGTCAACGCCTCTGCGCCAGGGCGCATCACGACCCAGGCCATCAGCTCCTCGCCGTACCGCTCGTCGGGGACGCCGATGACCTGAACATCAGCGATGCCTGGATGGGTGTAGAGGAACTCCTCGATCTCTCGCGGATAGACGTTCTCACCACCCCGGATCACCATGTCCTTGATCCGGCCGACGATCGACAGGTAGCCACCGTCGTCCATCGTCGCCAGGTCCCCCGTGTGCATCCAGCGCGCCCTGTCGATGGCCTCAGCCGTCTTGTCCGCCTGCTCCCAGTAGCCGAGCATCACGCTGTAGCCGCGGGTACACAGCTCCCCAGGCTCGCCCCGGGCGACGGTTCGGCCCGTGATCGGGTCGACGAGCTTGACCTCGATGTGCGGCATGGCCCGGCCGACGGTCTCCGTGCGCCGTGCCAGGTCGTCGTCAACCCTGGTCATGGTCGAGACCGGAGAGGTCTCGGTCATGCCGTAGGAGATGGCGACCTCGGACATGTTCATCTCGGTCACCACGCGCTTCATCACCTCGACGGGGCACGGCGCGCCGGCCATGATCCCCGTGCGCAGCGAGGACAGGTCGTACGTCGCGAAGTCGTTGAGCCCCAGCTCGGAGATGAACATGGTGGGGACGCCGTACAGGCTCGTGCAGCGTTCCTGCTCAACGGCTTTGAGGGTCGCGGCAGCGTCGAAGGCAGGGGCGGGGATCACCATGCAGGCGCCATGGCTGGTCGCGGCCAGATTGCCCATCACCATGCCGAAGCAGTGGTAGAACGGCACCGGCAGACAGATCCGGTCATGCTCCGTATATCCGACGAGCTCACCGACGAAGAAGCCGTTGTTGAGGATGTTGTGGTGGCTCAGTGTGGCGCCCTTGGGAAACCCCGTCGTGCCGGAGGTGTACTGGATGTTGATCGCGTCGTCCGAGCTCAGCGTCGCCATCCGAGCGGCCAGCTGATCCATCGTGGCCGTGGAGCCGGCGGCGACCAGGTCGTCCCAGCTTCCCTCGCCGATGTAGACGACTTCGCGCAGGTCGTGACACTGCGGTCGAACCTCATTGATCATGGCCCGGTAGTCGGACGTCTTGTGCATCACGGCACTGACGAGCATCCGCATGCCCGACTGCCCGAGGACATAGGCGAGCTCGTGGCTGCGATAGGCCGGGTTGACGTTGACCAGCACCGCGCCGACCTTGGCCGTGGCGTACTGCAGCAGGGTCCACTCAGGGCAGTTCGGCAACCAGACGCCGATCCGGTCACCAGCCTCGATGCCTCCCGCCAGCAGGCCGAGAGCCAGCGCCGTGACGTCAGCATCGAACTCGGCGTACGTCCAGCGGCGCCCACTGGGCACGTCCACCAGCGCCTCGACGTCGGGCACGCGCAGGACCGTGCGCGCCAGGTTGTCACCGATCGTGTCGCCCAGCAGCGGAGTGTCGGATACGCCAGAGCCATATGACGAGAGCTTTTGAGCCTGCATAGTTCCTCCGCGGGTACGAGGTGAGCGGTCGCTATCTTGGCACCAATGAGCCGACCTGCAAGCGAAGGTGCCCAGGCCAACTACCGTATGACGTGTGTCTACCACTTCGTCCCGACCAGCCACCGCCGTCCGGAGCCTCGCCGACGACGTCAGGAGTCGAAGTGATGAGCAGCTCCGCGGGCTGGTCCGACGTCGACCCGACCTCGCACGGCCGGCGCCGAGTGACCTGACCTCGCTGGCCGCACGCGCAAGCACACGCGCGAGCGTTCAGCGGGCCTTGGACGGGCTCGACCGGGGGCATCTGCAGGTCCTCGAGGCACTCGTCGTCAGCGGAGACCCGGTCGACCTCGCGGTGACCGCGAAGCTTCTCGGCGGGTCGGTCCGATCCCTGGACGGATTCGTCCGGGAGCTCTGGGATCGAGCACTCCTGTGGCGCAGCGGCGACGGTCAGCACGTCGTACGGGCAGTCTCCGAGGTGCTCGGCCCCCATCCAGCCGGCCTCGGACCGGCCATAGCCGAGCTGCCCGGCTCGATGCCCGCGTGGAGCATCTCCGCAGCGGCACTGGACAAGGTCATCGCCTCGGCGCCGGCCGGAGCCCGAAACATCCTCGACATGCTCACCTGGGGACCGCCGATCGGGACACTGTCGCCCGGTGGTCCGATGGCTGCCGCAGGCACCTGGCTGGTGTCGCACCAGCTGCTCAGCGTGCTATCCAGCGAAACGGTCGTGCTGCCCCGCGAGGTGGCGCTCAGGCTGCGAGGGGGCAGGCTGCACCGCGAGACCGCACTGAACGCGCCGAAGCTGACCGTCACGATCTACGAGCAGTCCTCGGTGGATGACGCCGCGGGGGGTCAGGCCTCCGAGCTCCTCGGCCTCATCGACGAGCTTGCCGCGGACTGGGGCCCTCGCCCACCGCGGGTCCTGCGCGCCGGAGGCCTGTCGGTGCGCGACTTCAAGCGCCTGACCTCGGTCCTCGATGTTGACCCGGCGCATGCCGCATTCGTCGTGGAGACCGCCTACGCGGCCGGCCTGTTGGCCGACGACGGGTCTCTGGAGCCGGTGTGGGCACCGACCCCGGCATATGACGAGTGGCAGCAGAGACCTTCGGCGCACCGTTGGGTCCGGCTCAGTCAGGAGTGGTTGGCCTCAGGTCGCGCTCCGCACCTGGTCGGCACGGTTCCTGCCGGCGGCGGCAGCCCGATCAACGCGCTCAGCGGCGAGGTCGTCTATCCGCCGATGCGTCAGCTGCGCGGCGACGTGCTCACCGAGCTGGCCGCGCTACCCGAAGGCCAGGCACCGGACCTGGCCACCCTGGCTAACCGCCTCCGCTGGCGCAGGCCGATGCGCCGGGCCGAGATCATCGAAGCGGTCACCGCCGCCGTGTTGGGCGAGGCAGAGTGGCTCGGGATCACCGGGCGCGGGGCGCTCAGCACCGCGGGACGGCTCCTCTTCGAGGCCCCGGCCGACCCGACTGCCGCGGAGGAGTCGATCGACACCCATCTGCCCTCACCGGTCGAGCACGTGCTCTTGCAGGCGGATCTGACGGCCGTCGCGCCTGGCCGGCTCGAAGGCAGCCTTGCGCAGTTCATGCGCCTGGTCGCCGATGTCGAGTCTCGAGGTGGCGCAACGGTCTACCGTTTCTCCCCCCAGAGCGTTCGCAGGGCCCTGGACGCCGGATGGTCGTCCGCCCAGGTCCTCACCGCATTGCAGGACGCAAGCCGAACGCCGGTCCCCCAGCCACTGGAGTATCTGGTCGGCGATATCGCCCGGCGCCACGGCCAGACGCGAGTGGGTTCCATCGCGGCATACATCCGAAGCGACGACACGACGGTGCTGGACACCATGCTGGCCGATCGCGGGCTTGCCCCACTGCAGCTCCGGCGAGTCGCGCCGACAGTCGTGGTATCGCAGGCGCACACCCTGGTCGTTCTGGAGATGCTGCGGGAGAACGGTTTCGCTCCGGTCGCCGAGACGACCGAGGGCGGCGTCCAGATCCCACGGGTCTCACAACACCGCACCCCCGCCCGGCGTTCACCGGCCGCACCGACGATCACGTCAGCGGTCGATGACGAGCTGACCGAGACCCTCATCTCCGCCCTGCGCGCGGGGGAGGAGTCCGCAGCGTACGAACGGGAGCGCGCCCAGTCTCAGCCGGGGCCCCGGCTGCCCTCCACCGAACCAGCCGTCGCGCTTGCACTCCTTCGCGAGGCGTCCGCCGACAGCCTCGGAATCTGGATCGGTTATGCCGACGCCGATGGCCGGACAAAGCGAATACTCTTCTATCCCAAGCGAATCGAGGGCGGACGCGCCTACGGTTCCATCGAGGGGTCCAACGTCGAGCACACCTTCTCGATCCACCGGATCACCGGCGCCGCAGTCGGCTGACCGCTCGACCGTTTCACTCTGACCGGTATGGCTCCCCGGTAACGGCTTTCGCGCCGGCCTTCTGCAGTCGCTCGACCACGCGTTCGGCACTGGCCTCGCTGATCCCCGATACGACGACCACCGGCGCATCCTGGACGAGCTTGCTGGCCGACATGAAGTCGAGCCCGGTCGCCTCGGTGATGACGGTGACGACGGTCACCGGGTTGGCTCCGGTCACCTGAAGGACGACCTGGCACTCCCCCTGCTCGGTAAGTGCGGGCAGAGCCCGCCGAGGCCTGCGCAACATGGCCTCGGCGCGGCGTGCCAGCCAGCCCTTCAGCCCCCTGGGCGGGATGTCGTCTGGCGCGGGTTCAGGAAGGGTCGGCTCAGGCATTGTCACCTTCGCCCGAACTACCGGCCAGCGCCTTGACGACCCGGGACGGCGACGGCCGGCCCAGATGTCCAGCCATCCAGACGCTGGTCTCCACCAGCGCCTCGAGGTCGACCCCGGTCTCGATCCCCAGGCCGTCGAGAGCCCAGACGAGGTCCTCGGTCGCCAGGTTGCCGGTCGCGCTCTTGGCGTAGGGACAGCCGCCCAGACCACCGGCGGAGGCGTCGACGACGGTCACCCCGTGCGCCAGCGCGGCCAGGGTGTTGGCCAGCGCCTGACCATAGGTGTCATGAAAGTGCACCCCGATGGCCTGGACACCAAGCCCCCTGGCGTCCAACGCATCAAGCAGGCGGTGGACGTGTCCGGTGGTGCCGGTGCCGATGGTGTCGCCCAGGCTGAGCTGGTCGCAGCCCAGGTCCGTCATCCGGGATGCGACGTCCACGACCTGGTCAATGGGGACGTCCCCTTCCCACGGGTCGCCAAAGCACATCGAGACGTAGGCGCGGACCCACAGGCCCTCTTTGCGGGCTCGCTCCACGACGGGAGCGAACATCGCGATGGACTCATCCAGCCCCCGGTTGAGGTTCTTGCGGGCGAAGGTCTCGGTCGCGCTGCCGAAGATCGCAATGGCCTCGGCCCCCTGGGCGAGCGCAGCATCCAGACCTCGCTCGTTGGGCACCAGCACGGGCCGGTTGCGACCACGGCCGACCTCACCGAGA
>DASRUA010000261.1:0-4095 GCA_035655615.1 Dermatophilaceae bacterium | reverse complement strand
TCAGACGCGCCGATCAGGCTACCTTGGGCGACAAGACGTCCCCACGCGTTGCGCCTGCCTGCTGCCGTCTACTTGGCGATGGATGCTCCGTCCTTCTCGATGAGCCGCAGGGCGCCATCGCGATGCACCACCATCCAACGGTGATTGGTCGCGGCCCAGGCATTGCCGCGCTTTGGCGCCGCTGCGGCCCACGCGCAGGCCAGGGGGAGCCACTTCTCGCACACCTCCGGGGCTAAAAGGGCCCGCAGGCGAGCCGGGACTGCGTTCCATCGCATGAGCAGACGTGACTCCGTGGCGAGACCAAGGTGGCCCGAGCGCCCGTCGCCTACCCAGTAGAGGTCGAAGATCATTTCCTCTGCGTCGCCCTGCGCCTTCACTCTGGGACCGAGCGACAGTGACTCGATGGTGGCACGGGCGGAGTGGATCAGTGTGCGTGGCATCAGGCGACGATGACATCGATGCCGCGATCGGCGAACGCGGGAGCTCTGTCGCGCTGATGGCGCTGTCGGTGATGAACGCGTCAGAGTCGGAGGGCCTCGGGAATGAGGTCAGCGTGCGCGGCCAGCAGCTCATCGCACATCTGTGTGGTCTCATGGGTAGTCAGTGTGGCCGCGGTATTCGGATCGAGCAGAGCGGCCTGGTAGACGTGGCTGCGGTCTCCCTCCAGCACCGCCTTGACGGTCAGCTCGACGACGTTGAGGAAGGTCCGGTTGAGTGCGGCCAGCTGCGGCGGCAGTGAACCGACCGCTTGGGGGTGCAGACCGTCGGCGTCGACAACGGCCGGCACCTCGACGCAACACTCCTCGGGAAGGTTGGAGATCAGTCCGGAGTTGCGCACGTTGACGTACAGCTCGGCGGGTCGTCCGGTCTCGCGGGCGTGAATGAACTCCGATGCCATCTCCGAGGTCGGCGCCAGCTCCAACGGCGTGTCGGACTGGAGCGTGTGCAGGGTGGTCTCATACTCGTCGATGTTGCTCTCGGACCGTCGCAGGTACTCGCCGACGGGGATGCGGAACTGGTCGATCTCCTGCTCGTTACCCATGAACCACGGCACGTACTCAGCGCTGTGTTCGCTGGACTCGGTGGGGAAGTAGCCGAACCGTCGGAAGATTTCGACGCGAACGCGACGTTGCAGCTGCGGGTCGGACTCAACGACGTCGCGCAGCCGCGGATAAAGGTCCTCGCCCTGGTGAGCGAACTTCAACACGAATGCCTGGTGGTTGAAACCTGCGGTCACGAAGTCGATCTCTGGCACAGGGAGGTCGACGAGTCCGGCGAGGAAGCGGTGCGTGTCGCGCACCGAATGGCACAGCCCGACCACGCGATCAAATGGGCTGCCCGCGTAGACCGCCCAGGGCAGCATCGCCATCGGGTTACTGTAATTGAGCAGGTATGCGTCGGGGGCCACCTTGGCCAGGTCTTCGCCGATCTGGGTCATCACTGGGATCGTGCGCAGTCCGCGGAAGATTCCGCCGATGCCGATGGTGTCCGCGATGGTCTGGCGGATCCCATACTGTGCCGGGATGTCGAAGTCCGTGCGGGTCGCGCGGTATCCGCCGACCTGGATCTCGTTCACCACGTAGTCCGCGCCTTCGATGGCCGTCAGCCGGTCGATGCTCGAGACGACATTGGCGCCGGCGCCACTTTGGGCACTGATCCGCTTGGCCAGCGCATCGGCGTACCCGAGTCGCTCGGCGTCGATGTCGTGCAGCGACAGCTCAAGATCCCCGTGTAGCTCGCCGAAGCTGCACAAGTCTGTGACGACGTTACGGGTGAACTCGACGCTGCCGGCTCCGATAAACGCTACTTTGACCATGCGAGCACTATTACATGTCGCGCATCACATGAACAAGCGTGAGTATCAAATGCGCATGATTTGATCAGCTAGTGAGCGATGTTCATGAGTGTTCGGATCGGTTTGGTTGACAGGGACGACGCGGTCACACGCAGATGACGCGGCAGCCCTGCCGGCGGATCTGGTCCAGCGCTGCCTGGGGGGCCCGGCTGTCGGTGATGAGCACGTCAACATCCGACATCGCACACACTTGTGCCAATGCCACCCTCGAGATTTTGGTGGCGTCGGCGAGCACCACGTTCATCCTGCCGCGCTGCTGCAGGCTGGCGTTGACCCGCGCTCCGACTGGGTCGTAGTTCGTACACCCGGCTGCGGCGTCCACGCCGTCGACTCCGATGAAGGCGACGTCGATGTTGTATCCGGACAGGAACGCCTCTGCAGTGGGACCGACGGATTCCTGGCTACTGCTGCGCACCTCTCCACCCGCGGCGAACACACGTATACCTGGGTTGGCCAATAGGTCTGTGGCAATGTTGAGCGCATTGGTGACCACGGTGAGCCCGTCCCTGTGCAGCAGCAGGTGGGCGAACTCTGTCACGGTCGTACCGCCGGTCATCCCGATGACCCGGGCTCCGTCCAAGAACTCGAGGGCCTGCCGGGCGATACGCCGTTTCTCGGTCAGATCCTGAGCCGTCTTGTAGCTGAGCGGCAGATCGTTGAACGCCGCATGGGTGCTCGCTCCGCCGTGCGTCCGACTGACCAGACGCTGCCTCTCGAGCACCTCCAGATCGCGCCGGACCGTGGCCTGGGAGACGGCAAACTGCTCGGCGAGCGTGACGACGTCCAGAGTTCCCTTCTCGACGATGGCTGACACCATCTGAGTCAACCTCTGCTTGCGCTGCATGTGGCCAACCTAGCACGAACTGATCACTTCAACTGCGCGCTTTCAACCGGCCCGAGCAAGTAATTGCGCATATATAGCCGTACCAAGCATCTATTGGCCCTATTTTGTGGCTCGAACATCATTGACCCACCTGCGCACTATGTGCAAACCTTACGGCGAACTGGTGAACAATGCGCGATCTGCGCAACTCACCTGATCGAGTCCTAGCCCTAGTACCACCAAGGAAGGTCCGAACAGATGACATCGATGCGGAACCACACGAGAGGCGCCGTGCTGGTTGCCGGCGTCGCCTGTCTCAGCCTGATCGTTGCAGGGTGTTCCGGGAGCGGGGGCGGGAGCTCCGCCTCGACGCAGACGAAGGGCGTCACGATAACTGTGGCCCTGTCCTTCGAGCCTCCTCCCCGCGCAGCGCTGGACGCCTTCACCAAGAGCACGGGCATCACCGTGAAGTGGACGAACGTCGACTGGGACAGCCTGCAGACCAAGATCTCGGCAGCTGCTACGGCCAAGACCTATTTCGCCGACGCCACGGACGTGGACTGGTCTCGCGTCGGTCAGCTCGGCAAGCTCGACTGGTTCTATCCGATGGAGAAGTACGTCGACACCAAGGCGTTTGCAGCGGACATGCCACAGCTGAACTCGTTCTCCTTGAACAACCACGTGATCGGCATCCCGTACGACGCATCGTTCATGGTCACCACGGTCAACAAGCAGCTGTTCGCCAAGGCCGGTATTGCCACCCTGCCGACCACGATCGGCGCCTATACGAAGGATCTTCAGCAGATCAAGGCAAAGGGCGTGAGCCAGTACCCCCTCAACATCCCGTTCGCCGCAGCTGAGGGACTTTCCACCTACTGGTACCAGACGACCGCCGCGTTCGGTGGCACGATCCTGGACGGGAAGGGCAAGCCCCAGTTCGCCACCCCCGACTCGGCAGGCTACAAGGCGGCACAATGGATGAGCGACGCCCTCAAGTCCGGTCTCGTGCCGCCCGGAAACATCAACGTCAACGACAGCCAGGGCTCGCAGACCCTGATGGCAAAGGGAACAGTGGCCAGCACCTTCTCTGACTACTCCGGAAACGTCGGCAGTCTCTACGACCTGCCGGCCTCCTCCAGCGTGGTCAACCAGGTGACGTACCTGCCCACACCCGGCGTGAGCGGCGTCGCTACGAACCTGGGCAACCCGGACGGGATCGGTATCCCCCGACAGGCGAAATACCCCGCCGCGGCGGCAAAGTTCATCGAGTGGTTCACCTCGGCCCAGAACCAGTCAGACTTCGCCGGCGCCAGTGGACCCGACAAGGTCATACCTGGCTTCTTCATCCCGTCCCGATCGACCGGCCTCACCCTGCTGACGACCAAGGGAAAGCTCGTCGAGGGCGCTCAGCTCAGCA
>DASRUA010000260.1:0-6794 GCA_035655615.1 Dermatophilaceae bacterium | reverse complement strand
CAGCAGGTGCCGCGTGGTCCAGCCCTCGCACAGCGTCGGCGCGTCCGGGTCGGTGCTCCGAAACACATCGGCGAACGCTTGTCGTTCGGCATCTACAGGCATGTGGCATCTCTTTGGTCGAGTTCCGGCGGCGGTGGCCGGCCCGCCTTCAGTGTGCTGCGAATCGGCAGATGGACAAGTGAACCCGTGCATGATGAAGGCGGGACCCCACACTAACCCGGCTGCACCAGCCCGCCACCGACCACCGTCACCACCACGGGGGAACGACCGCAAAGCCCTGCAGTTGAGCGCCACTTCGCCCCTGCGCGAGGAGGCCATCGCGGGGGACGCCGAATCTGGATGCCGCGGTCTCGAGCTCCCGAACGCGCGACGACCGCGTGCTCTCCGGGACCCGGGTGGTCGCGTCCCTGATCGTGTCCTTCCTCGTGCTCGCCTTCGCCGTGCTGTATCGCTGACGGGCGCCCGGTCAGCGTTGGTTGACCGGGACGGGGGCAGGTCCGGTAGCGACACACATGCCGAGGTTTTCGGTCATTACGCCCTCCCAACCGAGTGGAACGTCTCAGGTGCTATATCGACAGATGGTGACTATTCTGATGGATAGTTGACTGTTTCGCGAGATAGGACGCCCTGATGGAACCGCGACTTTCTGATGATCCGGCCTTCGAGGATCTGACCGCACGCGCCCGGATCCGGGAAGCCGCGATTCGGCTGTTCGCCGAGCATGGCGTGGAGGAAACGGCGGTTCTTGATATCGCCAAGGAGGCTGGCGTCTCGGGTGGCCTTATTCGCCACCATTTCGGGTCCAAGGACGGGCTGCGAGTGGCCTGTGACACGTATGTCTGCAGCGAGCTCGTCCGCTTCAAGCTGGAGGCGCTCGAGAAGCGCAAAGCGGACCCGGACTTCCTGGTGACCTTCGACGCTCGCCAGGTGCTGCTGCGTCGCTACTTTGGACGGGCGATGATCGACGGGTCCCCTGCCGCCGCATCGAGGTTCGATGAGATCGTCGATGAGTACGAGCAATGGTTCATCGACCAGCCCGGCCTTGACCTGGCCGACGCCCGCGCCTGCGCAGCCGTGATGACCGGTATGACGATCGGCGTGCTGGCCATGCAGGACCACATCGCCCGCGCACTCGGTGAAGACCCGCTGTCGCCGAAGTTGCAGGAGCGGATCGGCCTGGCGTACGGCGACATCTACTCCCCGGCACTACTCCCTCGGCCACTACTACGACGAGAAGGGCTCCAACCATGACTGCGGCAGCGATCCGCACGAGCGGGCTGACCAAATACTTTGGTGACTTGGCTGCGGTTGACGGCATCGACCTTGAGGTGAACACGGGGGAGATCTTCGGCTTCCTCGGCCCGAACGGCGCAGGGAAGTCCACCACGATCCGTCTGCTCCTGGACCAGCTGCGCCCCACCTCGGGCCACGGTCAGGTGCTGGGGCTGGACCTGCGTGAGCGCTCCCTGCAGATCCGCCAACAGATCGGCTACCTACCCGATGACCTGTCCTTGTACCCGAAGCTGACCGGCAGGCAGACCATTGACTTCTTCGCGCGGCTGCGCGGTGGGGTCGACATGGCTTACGTCGATGAGCTCGCGCAGCGGTTGGATGCGGACCTGTCCCGCGAGGTGGGGGAGTACTCCAGCGGCAGCCGTCAGAAGATCGGCCTGATCCAGGCGTTCATGCACAAGCCCGCCTTGCTGATCCTGGACGAGCCGAACTCGGGTCTGGACCCGCTGGTGCAGCAGACTTTCCAGGAGATGCTGCGCGAGGTCCGCGCGGACGGGCGCACGGTATTCCTGTCCTCACACACCCTTTCGGAGGTCGAGCGGGTCGCCGACCGGGTCGGGATCATCCGGCACGGACGCCTGGTCGTGGTCGAACGGGTCGACGAGCTCAAGCGAAAGGCGATTCGCCGGCTGGACTTCGAGTATTCCGAGCCCGTGCCCGCAAGCTTGTTCGCAGGCGTCGAGGGGGTCCGCGCTGCCGAGGTCCACGGGGCGTTCGCCGAGGTCTCCTATGAGGGCTCCGTCAACAAGGTCCTGCAGACTGCGATGACCCATGAGGTCATCAACCTGCACTCTCGCGACGCGGACCTCGAGGAGATCTTCCTCGCGTACTACCGCGACACCGATGACAACGACGATCCACAGGGCCACACCCGAAGTTCGGCGCCCTCGGCCAGTAAGGACAGCAGCCATGTCCAATGAGCTGCTGGCCCATGAACTTCGCCACCGCCGTAATGGCGCTGTGGTGTTAGGTCTGGTCCTGGCGGGCTATGCGTTCTTCGCCCTGGCGATCTCGGGCAGCCTCAGACAAACCGTGGACAACCTGACCAAGAACATGCCCCAGTCGCTGAAGGCGTTCGTCGGGTCGAATGTGCCTGGGGGGTACATCGTCGGGGAGACCTTCACCCTCATCGCCCCGATCGCCTTGGTCGCCTACGCGGTGATCGTCGGCTCCTCGGCCGTCGCCGGAGAAGAGCGGGACCGCACCATGAGCATGCTGTCCGCCCAACCCGTCACCCGCACCCGCATTCTGACCGCGAAGGCCTGCGGCCTGGCCCTGTCGCTCGTGTCGGTCACCGCTCTGTTCTGGGCAGGCATGGCCCTGGCGGACCTGGCCTACGGCTCACCGCTGACCCCAGGAGGGCTCGCCGCGGGTGCCACCCATCTGCTGTTCCTGGGGCTGGCGTTCGCGGCGATCGCCCTGGCGATCGGCGCCGCCACCGGACGCCCGGCGATCGCCTCCAGCACCGCGGGCGGGATCGCGGTCGCGGCCTACCTGAGCAACGCAATGTTGCCGCTGGCCGGGATGGGCCGGTGGGCCGAGCTGAGCCCCTGGTACTACGCCCTGGGCAGTGACCCTCTCCGCAACGGCCTCGACCTCGCACACCTGGGTGTCCTGACGGGGTTGGGCTTGATCGCGCTCGTCGTGGCCGTCCTGGCCTTCCGTCGCCGTGACCTGAAGGGCTGACCATGACCACCACTACTTCCACTACCCCGGGGCGCACACCCGCACCGGGGCGCTTCCCCTCCCAATGGGCCATCGGAGGCACGATCGCGGCCCGCGCCCTAGCCGACCGGGTGACCATCGTCGGCGTCCTGGCTTTCTACAGCCTGGCCATGGGCGCAGGGGTCGGAGCACTGTGGCCCCCCCTGAAGAACACCTTCGCCTCCCTGTCGGCCAGCCTGCCCGCCGGGTTCGACCGGCTTCTGGGGAACGTGTCCTTGGCCACCCCCGCGGGGTGGATGAACGCGGAGATGATGTCGCTGGTGGCTCCAGGGTTCCTGATCGCCACGGCGATCCTCTCCGGCGGGGCCGCCACCGCCGGAGAGGAGCGGGCCCGCACGATGGGTTTGGTGCTGTCCACCTCGGTGAGCCGGACCACGTTCCTGGCCGCCAAGACCGCCGCGATGGTGGCCCATGTGGTCATGGTCTCCGTGGCCATGTGCGCCGGGCTGGTGGTCGGCAACCTGATCGGCCATATGGGCGTCGGCGTGGGGCTTCTTCTCGCCGCGACGGCGCAGGCGACCCTGGTGGGCCTGGTGTTCGGGGCGATCGCTCTCACCATCGGCGCGGCCGGCGCAGACCGGCGCCGGACCATGACGATCAGTGGAGCGATAGCGGGACTGTCGTTCGTGCTGGCCGTGATCCTGCCCATGAACGAGTCGCTGGCGTGGTTGGCGAAGCTCAATTTCTGGTACCCGTACAGTGCCAACCCAGCCCTGGTCCACGGGATCGACGGGGGGTTTGCTGCCGTCCTGGCCGCCTGCTCGGTCGTCATCTCCGCGGTCGGTTTCATCATCTTCCCCCGCCGCGACCTGCGCGGCTGACCGCACAACACCAGTCAATGCCAGCACCATCGGTGACCGACCATCCGACGCGACCACCGGCACCTTGCGAAGGTTGTGCCGAAACGGGCAGGAGTGTCCAGCGACACCCCAGCATGTCACCAGCTCCGGATCCGCTTACGGCTTGGCGAAGAGCTGTCCGTCGATGCCCAACTCGAGGTGTCAACACGTCAGTCAGCGTTCCGCTATCGGGACGGCGGACGGTCGACACTGAAACGACCGGATCTGCTTGAGCGGGCGTTCCGGAACTGGAACTGGATAGAGGCTCAAAGATGTGTGTAGCCAACCGCGGTCTTGGGTCCACGGCGTAACGAGGCCGAGGCCGCGTTCCTCGCAGCTCCTTTCTGAGTCGGGTTCCGTTGGTCAGACTCCCTTGAGCGCGGTGATTCGTCCGGTACTGACCGCGTCGACGCGACGTTCAGCACCTAGCTAGAGATTGGGGTCCAACCAGCCGTTGTCTCTGGAATTGTTGCGGGAAGTCACTCGCCTGCTGCCAGGGAGCATGTACCGGGCCACGGGCGTCATCTACACCTCGGACGTGCCAGAACAACGGGTCGTGCTGCAGGTCGTCGGCCGGCGGGTGGACTTCTCAACCCAAGGGGGATGGGACCAGCGCGTACCGCGCACCCCACCCAGATCGTGGCCATCGGCGCAGCCGGCAGCATCGATATGCACTGATGGACGAGACATTCACCGCGTGCATCTCGGCTAGCAGCACCGCCATGCCCACCCGGCTGATCGACGGGCGGGCCCTCGGATGCGCCGGCATGTCGGCCAGTGCTGGCAGAACGGCTGACATCGAACGCACCGACACCGGTGGCCGTGACGCCGGGTGCGACCAGGAGCCGGGATCAAAGCTACCTGCCGAAAGCCGGTGTGGTAGCGGGCACGGTGACCGACGTAGGCACCCATCTCAGGCTGGCCCGAGTCGTGGGTGTTTGCGTAGGGTCTGCTTCATGGAGCGACTCGACAACCCGGCTGGTCGGCTGCATGCAGCGTTGACGGCCTTCCACACGCACGCCATACCGAATGTCAGCGTCCAAGAAGCATGGTCCCGCGCGTTGGAGGTCCAGGGAGACGACGTATGGGCAACTTTGGGGGAAGTAGCGACTTTGCTTCCCAGGATTGAGCGAGCCCTCATCGCCAGCGACAACGCGGATCAGCTCGACGCCTTCCGCCATTGGCAGGCATTATGGGCCTGGCCGATCTTCGCGCCCGATAGGCCCTTTGGCAACGAGTCGACGGGCTTGGTCGACTCCGGTGCCCTCCAGGCACTGTCGAGCATGTCCTCCCTGCTGTCACGTACGGCGAGCGAGGGGTACGTGCCCAATGATGAGAAGGTCCAGTCCCTTCGGGTCAAGCTGGATGAGGCTATCGAGCGAGTCCTCGCAGACGACGACTTGCCCGCCGACTTGCGACAGATTCTCCTGCGCCGCCTCCACGAGATGATCTGGGCGCTCGACCATGTGCGTGTCGTGGGGCCTGACGGCGTGCAAGCCGTCGCAGAACTCCTGGTGGTCAACGTAGGAATGCCAAGCGAGGAACATCGGCATGGACCTACGGTGCGGGTCGTGTTTGAGGTCGCAGGGACGGTCTGGGCTGCGTTCAGTTCCGTGGCGGCGATTCGCAATTCAATCGACGCCGGGCACGCGCTGCTCCAAATGCTTGAGTCTTGAGTCTTGAGCAGCCTGAGCGAACTCCACCAGATTCAAGTGAACGGCTCCGCGACCAGAAAGCGACGCTCGCTGGCCCTCAGCCCCGGCGCTCGGTAGCAACCGGTGCCATAGCGGAGCCGTCCTCGACTGCAGCCGTAGCGGAGCCGTCCCGCGCGGCAGGTCTGTGACCAGCGGAAGCATTAGTCGTGCATCTGGCCCAATGCCGACGATGGGTCGGAGTCGGGTCGTCTGTCGCGCTCGTCACCGGTAGCAGAATGGACCATGTTCGCGCTCGACCGAAGCAGTCGCGCTTGGTCGGTCGCGCAAGGAGACAACCAAGTCGTCGCTGCCGCAAGCACATGCCGAGCCCTGTCCCCGGATGAGCGTGGCGGAGGGGCTCGGTAAACCATGGCGAGTTCAATCGGTCGTCGCAACACCGTTCTGATCTGAGGTGTTGTGCATGTGGTCGAAGAAGGAACTGATCGATAAGCAGGCGCGGTTCTGGGTGTTGATGGCCGGCGGTTCGACGTTGACTGCGGCCTGTGAGGCTGTCGTGGTGAGTCGAGCAACTGGCCGTCATTGGCGTCAAGCGACCGGTGGTCGGATCCCGCGCAAACGGCCCGAACCGTCGGGCCGATACCTATCCCTGGAAGAACGCCTAAAGATCGCCGACCTGCACCTGGGCGGGGCCGGCGTTCGGGCGATCGCTGTCGGGATCGGCCGCTCGGCCGCGACGGTCAGTCGTGAGCTGCGCCGCAACGGCTCTGCCGCGACGCCGCGTAGGCCGGGGAAGTACGCGCCGTATGCGGCGCAGAAACAGGCCGAGCTTCGGGGTTACCGGCCCAAGGCCAGCAAGTTCGACCACCTCGAGCTGGCGGACGTGGTCCAATCAAAGCTGTGTGTGAGGTGGAGTCCTGAGCA
Organism: Dermatophilaceae bacterium; assembly: GCA_035655615.1. Classification (GTDB taxonomy): domain Bacteria; phylum Actinomycetota; class Actinomycetes; order Actinomycetales; family Dermatophilaceae; genus UBA4719. Next base: position 361 of record DASRUA010000260.1, on the reverse strand, counting down.
GATCAGCCGCCACCTCGCCGAGACGTTTCCCGAACGGGCGGAGATGCGGGTGTGTCCCGAGACCATCTACCAGGCGCTGTACGTCCAAGGCCGCGGTCATCTGCGCGCTGACCTGCACCGACACCTGCGGACCGGCCGCGCGGTCCGGCGCCCGAGAGGATCCTCGACCACCAAACGGGGCAAGATCCCGAACATGATCTTGATCAGCGAGCGACCGGCCGAGGTCGCCGACCGCGCCGTTCCCGGACATTGGGAAGGGGACTTAATTGTGGGGTCGAACTGCCGCTCGGCCATCGCCACCTTGGTGGAGCGGCAGACCCGGTACGTGATGCTCGTCCACCTGCCCGAGGACCACAGCGCC
>DASRUA010000259.1:0-5548 GCA_035655615.1 Dermatophilaceae bacterium | reverse complement strand
ACGTTGCCACCGGTGGAAAGCTGGATGACCAGCGACGTCTGCTCGCGCACGGCCTGGACGGTCTCACGCAGAAGGACAGCATCCAGGCTGGGCTCGTGGTCGGCGTCGCGGATGTGGATGTGGATCAGGGAGGCACCCGCGGCCTGGCAGGCGACAGCCGTCTCGACCAGCTCGGCCAACGTCGTCGGCAGCTGGGGACAGTCACTCTTGGCGGTCTCGGCTCCGGTGGGGGCGACGGTGATGAGAGTCCCCGCGACAGGGACGGTGGCCCGCATGGCCCGCGGAGCGTTGTTGGTCATGCCTGACATACTGTCAGCGTGCCGGCTTGGTCAAAGCCCTGGCTCTCAAACCGTGACTTGAGCGAGGGCTGCAGTATCCTTTGCCTACCGGATCCTTTGCCTACCGGGCGAAGCCACGCATCTGTGGGCGAGAGAATAGAGACGTTTGTGGAGCTCAAGGACTATATCCGCGTCATCCGGAAGCGATGGCAGATCATCGTGGCGGTAACGCTCGTGGTCCTGGCGGGCGCCGCGCTGGCGACCGCACTCAGCCCCAAGGTCTACGAGGCCACAACCCGGCTCTTCGTCTCGACGTCGGGCAGCAGTGACAGCTCGGCACTCCTGTCGGGCAGCAACTTCACCCAGCAGCGCGTGAAGTCGTACGCGGACGTCATCACGACCCCAAATGTCCTTGACCCGGTGATCAAGGAGCTTCAGCTCAACACGACCGCGGCCAAGCTGGGAGACCAGATCACAGCGACCGTGCCGCTGGACACCGTTCTGATCGAGGTCGCCGTCCAGAACACCAACCCACGCGTGGCCGCCGAGGTCGCTGATGCTGTCGGCAGACAGTTCACCAGCACGGTAGCTGACCTGGAGAGCGTCAACAAGGGCCAGTCCAGCCCGGTCAAGGTGACCGTCGTGAGCGCCCCGACGGTCCCCATTGCGCCAATCAGTCCCAAGCCAGTGCGCAACCTGGCGCTCGGCGTTGTGCTCGGCCTGCTGCTCGGCCTCGGCCTGGCACTGCTGCGGGACCTGCTCGACACGACAATCAAGGACGAGAAGGACTGCTCCGAGGTCACCGACTCGACGGTCATCGGAGGAATCGCCTTTGACCCAGATGCCTCCAAGAACCCACTGATCGTCCAGGCCGACCCGCACAGCCCCCGCGCCGAGGCGTTTCGAACGCTGCGGACGAACCTTCAGTTCGTGGACGCCGCCAACCACCCGCGCTCCATCGTCTTCACCTCGTCCGTTCCCGACGAGGGCAAGACGACGACGACGGCAAACCTCGCGATCACGATGGCTGCTGGTGGCGCCCGGATCTGCGTCGTCGAGGGCGACCTGCGTCGCCCGCGTCTGCTGGAGTACATGGGCATGGACGGCTCCCGGGGACTCACCAACGTCCTGATCGGCCAGGCCGGCCTTGAAGACGTGCTGCAGCAGTTCGCCGACAGCAGCGTCTATGTCGTCGGCGCAGGTTCGGTTCCGCCCAACCCCAGCGAGCTGCTCGGCTCGGCGGCGATGATCGAGACCCTGCGCGAGCTGGAGTCCCGCTTCGACGTCGTCATCATCGACACGCCTCCCTTGCTGCCGGTGACAGACGCTGCCGTCCTGAGCACCATCGCCGGCGGGACCGTCGTGGTGGTCGGCGCAGGACGGGTGGACCGCGACCACCTGGCCAAATCACTGCAGTCCCTGGAAGCTGTCAATGGCCGTCTCCTTGGACTTGTCCTCAACATGATCCCGACCAAGGGCACGGACGCCTACTACTACAGTGGCTATGCCCCCAAGTCAGAACGCACCGCCAAGTCATCACGCCCACGCGCGAAGGAGCGCGAGAAGGCCGCTTCCTGACCTGGCTGCCGTTCTAGCGCTGAACGATCTCCTCCTGGCTGGCGCTGAGCCCGGCCGCCGTGCACACGGCGTCCAGAGGCGTGTTGCGCTTGATGACGGCCAGAGCTATCGGGCCGAGCTCGTGGTGACGCGCCACCGACGTCAGACGGCCCACGACCCTGCCATCAGCCTCAACCTCGATGCCGCGCCCGGGCAGGGTGTGGCCGGAGCCGTCGAGGTGCAGGAACACCAGGCGCCGGGGTGGCCGCCCAAGGTTGTGAACGCGAGCCACGGTCTCCTGCCCGCGGTAGCACCCCTTGTGCAGGTGCACCGCCGTGCGCAGCCAGTCGACCTCGTGAGCGATCGTGCGCTGGTCTGTCTCAAAACCCAGGCGCGGACGCCAGGCGGCAACGCGCAAGGCCTCCGCAGCCCACATACCCGCCAGCGGCCGGTCCCCCAGCACTGCCGTGAGCTGATCACGGGCAACGATCAGCTCGCGCCAGGGTCGCTCGCTTCCCGGGTGCTCCGCAGGGTCGATCAATGCGCTGTACGCCGCGGTGTCGCCGACCAGGAGCGGCCAGGGGTCGCTCCAGGCCAGAGGCTCTGCCGCGGTGGCCTCGGACCGCACTGGCTCACCGATCACGGCATAGTCTGCGCTGACGTCCCGGACCTCGACGCGCAACATGAAGCGCATTGAGTCCAGCCAGGAGACGAGCGCCGAAGCGGTGCCGGGCTCGACGGTTGCCCAGGTGGTCTCGCCGTCATCCACAAGGTGCAGGTCATGCTCGATGTGCCCCTTGGGACTGAGAACGAGCGTCTCCATGGACGTACGCGGAGCAAGCCCGGTCAGCAGCTGGGTGGTGATCGAGTTCAGCCAGGAAAGGCGGTCCGGCCCGGCAATCGTCACGACCCCGCGGTGGGAGAGGTCAACGGCGGCCAGACCCTCGACCAGAAGCCGCTGCTCGCGCAGGGGATCGCCATAGTGCGCGGCAACCGCCGCATCAATGCCTTCCCCGGCCACGGCTCCGGAGCGGCTCAAGAACGGGCTGGGCCGGACAACTGCCGGCGCGCTGTCGCGGCTGAGGGTCGGCTCGACCTCAGTCACGTCGTTCACCGGCCGCTCATCGGGGTTGTCCGAGCCGAACAAGCTGCGCACCATCCATGTATCGCCATATGTTTCACATCCGCCATAAAGCCGTGGGCGCTCAAAAGATTCCCTACGAACGGATCGGCGGTTGTCACCGGGCTCTCGATCACTGCTCCACACGACAGGCAGACGAGGTGTAGGTGGTCTGCGTGATCGGAGAGATGGTAGGTCGGCGAGCGGTGGTCGAGGTGGGTGTGCGAGACCACGCCCACCTCTTCAAGCGCCTCGAGGTTGCGATAGATGGTGGACAGTGACAAGGCCGGCCCGCCGTCTTGCGCGACGGCCGCGGCGAGTCCATCCGGTGTGGCGTGACCGAGCGCCCGGACCGCATCGATGATTCGCTCCCGCTGCCGGGTCAGCCGCATGCCCCTGGCCCTCAGACTCTCGCCAAGGTCCTTCACACATGTGACCCTACCCGCAGATCTCTGGCTCTCCCCAGAGCTGGCTCAACGCAAGTGAAGTCTATGGTCGCGCGCACTGTTACTTCGTCGTGATTGGGGGATTGTCAGGCGCTGGCCTCGCACCTATACTGGGCTGAGTACCGAACCGCGAAGAGAGCATCTCAGGAGGCACAAAACAAGACTCACCACACCCTACTGGGAGTCGCAGAAGTTTGCTATGTTTCAACCTATTTTTAGGATTTTCGCACACTCAGGGAGATCTCATGTCAACCAGTAAGCGTCTTCGCGCGCCTCTCATCGTGACGTTCGGCGTGATCATGGCTGCGATGACGTTCGCAGGCCCAGCCAACGCCGACGAATGCCTCGGATACCCGGTGTGTACCGAATCGGCTACGGTGCTCGGCGCCTCGGCAAGCGCAGGAACCGTTGCCAGTGCCCCAACCGTCGCTGGAACCACCGCAAGTGCCCCTATCCAGGTCGCTGGAGTCAGCGCCAGCGCCCCCGCCGCAAGTAGTGGGTTGGCGTTCACCGGCACCAACGCGATCGGTATCGGTGCTCTCGGCGGGCTGCTGCTCGTCGGCGGCGGCGCGATGGTGTTCGCCGGCAGGCGTCGCAAGGTCAACGCCTGACACAGGCCTCATGCAGCGAACAGGGCCGGTCCGTATCGCGTGACCGGCCCTGTTCGCTGCATCATGTGACCGGTCCGTTTCGCAGCGTCATCAAGATCAGACAGAAGCCATGATCAACGGAAGCCATGATCGAATACGCACATCATGACTGACCAATCGCAGCTCAGTGTCTCCGACCGAACGTGGCGTCGTCGCAGACGAATCGGCATCGCGATGATCACCGCCGGTGGTGTGCTGCTTCTCGCCGGTCTCTGGATCGCCGTCACCGCCCTGATGGCCCGCAGCCAGCTCAACCAGGCACGCGCTGAGATCCATACGCTGAGCGCAGAGCTCTCGGCAAGCCAATGGCCGGCAGCACGCGCTACCGCCGCGGATCTGGCAACACATGCGCATCGCGCCAACCAGCTGACCTCAGGGCCAGTGTGGGCCTTGGCCGCCGCTCTGCCCTCGGGCGGAGAGCCACTGCAAACCATCCGCGGCATCACTGCAGGGGTCGACTCCCTCGGTCATAACGTGCTCCCGCAGCTCGTCAATGCCGGCCAGCGGCTCAACCCACGTACGTTGCGCCGGCCCGACGGCAGCATCGACGTGGGGCGTATCGCGGCCTTCGGCCCCGCCATCGCCTCCGCAGCGGCAAGCATCGCCCAGACCACCAAGACCATCAGCGGGCTGCCGCGGCACACGTGGCTGAGTTCCATCGACGCCTCCTACGCCGACGCGCTCAGTCAGGTCACCGCCCTTGACAGCACCGTCAAGTCAGCCGACCTGGCCGTGCAGATCCTGCCGACGATGCTCGGAGCCGGCGGCCCGAAGCAGTACTTCCTTGCATTTCAGAACGAAGCGGAAGCCCGTGGTACCGGCGGGCTCCCGGGTGCCTTCGCGATCGTGCAGGCCAACCACGGCAAGTTGGCGTTCACCCGCATGGAAAGCGATGACACGCTGGTAGGCATCGCCGCCAGCGTGGACTTCGGGCCCGACTATGACCACCTCTACAACGGGATGGGCGCAACAACCCTGTACAGCAACGGCAACCTGAGTCCTCACTTTCCCTACGCGGCGCAGATCTGGGCGTCCATGTGGAAGAAGCACAGCGGCCAGAGGGTCGACGGCGTCATCGCCGTGGACCCCACCGCGCTCAGCTACCTCCTGGCCGTGACCGGCCCAGCCACCCTGACAGACAAGACACAGATCAGCGGGGCCAACGCCGTGGCTCTGACCCAGGCCACCAGCTATGCCAAGTTCGGTGGCACGAGCCAGGCTGCGAACTCGCAACGGAAGGCCTACCTGATGGATGTCGCCTCCGCAGCCAGCAAGGAGATCCTGGGCGCCCGCAGCGACCCGACAGCGCTGCTGCGAGCCGCCGGCCAGGCAGCCGGCGAGCGACGGCTCCTGGTCTGGAGCGCCGACCCGGCCGTGCAAGCAGACCTGGCCCGGACCTCCGTGGCCGGCATCATCCCCACCACCACGGCGCCCTACGTCGGCCTGTCCATCGTCAACGACGGCGGCAACAAGCTCGACTACTACCTCGACCGGTCA